>JADEXV010000334.1 GCA_015206945.1 Nostocales cyanobacterium LEGE 12452
CTTTGTCTCCCCTCCCTGCAAGCGGGGAGGGGCTGAGGGTGGGGTGTATTGACTGTGGTTAGCATAACTAATTATGCGGGGATGATATGATGATTTAGATTTTTTCCAAGCGCACGATCGCATTATAATCAGGTACACCTTCGAGCGATCGCTTGCTTTTATCTAGTAGCACATTCCCTTCTGGCCAATGTACTTGCAAGTTTCCTGACTGAATTGGGGCTATATAGACTTGACATAATAACTCGCCTAATTCATTCTTAAGAATGACGCGATCGCTATCTTTTAAACCCAACTTTGTTGCATCAGTAGGATTCATTAGCACCGCCTCTCGCATCGCCCCAGTAATTGCATCCTTGCGTTCTTGCACCATACTATTAAATTGTTTGCCTCGGCGCGTTGCTAATAAGAAATAGCCTTCTGGTAATTCTCTTTGGCGTGGCAATAATACCCCAAAATGTGCCTTCCCATCTGATGTAGGGAAATTCCAACCAAAGCACAAATGTGAGCCACCATATTGAAACTGATCGCCAGCTTGCTGTAAGTGTTGAATACCTGCATATTGGGTGACGACTTGAGCAATTTCTTGACGAATAGCAGCTGTGTCAGCAAAATCCAGCTTATCTGCCAAGTCTGGTTTTACCCGCTTTGACAATTCTAAAAACACTTCCCACTCTGGGCGCGCTTCTCCAATACGCGGCCCCGGAATCTCTGGACTAAAAATTACCCGGCGTTCGGTGTTCGTTTCTGTGACTCCCCCTGGTATTTCGTAGCGAGTTGTCGCAGGTAAAAGCACCACAGTATCAGCAGGTTCCACTAACATCTGGCTGGACAGAACAATATCTATATGTACCCGCAACGGTATTTTCTTCAGCGCCGTTTCCACATAATCTGGTTCTGGCAGAACTTCTAAAAAATTCCCGCCCACAGAAACCAACACATCTAAATTTCCCTGATGCGCGGCGTTAATCATTTCTGGAGCAATTAAACCTTTACTTGCTGGCACTTCAAAGCCCCAATGCTGACTCAATTGGGCAGCATTTTCTGGAGTGATAGGTTTACCACCAGGAAAAACTGTCGCGTAACATCCCATCTCTGCACCACCCTGCACCCCAGAGTGACCGCGAATTGGCATTAAACCGCAGCCTTCCCGACCGACAAAACCTTTGGTGAGAGCTAAGTTAATAATACTTCGCACATTATCTTCACCACATTCATGTTGAGTAATGCCCATACTCCAAACAAATACGGCTTTATTCGCTTCTTTGACCATTTTGGCAAAGGCGTACATTTCCCCGCGAGATGTTCCAGAAAGTCGCTCTAATTCTTCCCAAGATTGATTTTCTAACGATGCTTTGAGTTCGGCAAAGCCAACTGTGTATAAATCTATAAATGACTGGTCTACCCAGTTGTTAGCAATTATATGTTTAATTGTGCCATTCAAAAATGCGATATCCCCGCCCATGTTGATTAAGAAGAAGTCTTCGGCAAACTTTGTACCGAAAACGGCACTTTCCACAATTGAGGGCACCCAGTAGCGCTCCATTCCTGGCTCACGGTAAGTATTAATAACTACAATTTTTGTGCCAGCTTTTTTAGCGTAATGGAGATATTTGACGGTAACAGGCTGATTGTTAGCAACATTAGAGCCAATGAAGACTAATAAATCAGTTCCAATCCAGTCTTTATAAGAACAAGTAGTAGCCCCTGCACCCAAAGCAGCTTTCAGCCCCGCCGTACTGGGAGAATGGCAAATGCGGGCAGCGTTATCAATATTATTGCTTCCCATTGCCCGCACAGCTTTTTGGGTAGCATAATAAGTTTCGTTGACAGTACCGCGACTGGTAACATAGAAACTTAGGCGGTCTGGTGTAGTCGAGCGGATGCGATCGCTAATTACCCCTAAAGCTTCATCCCAACTCACACGGCGAAAACCTTTTTCCCCGCGTTGACGAATCATCGGGTACGGGAGTCTTCCCAAGTCCCGTAATTGGGCACTTTTTTGCTTTTGCAACTGCGAGACATCTGCCAGTAGCACAGGGTCAAAAGCTGGCATCGTATTCATCTGCAACAACCGCAACCGAACATTGCAGAGATGAATCCCATCTAATGTCCAATCCTTCATCCCAGTTGTTCCGAGAGCGCAACCATCGCAGACACCTTTATTTAGGATATTCCACGTGTATGGTAGTTTCTTACGAGATAACCAAATTGCGCGAAATACTTCCCAGTAGTTGTTGGGGTACTGTTCGCCGATGCCAAAGGGTTTCCAACTTGCCCAGTGCTGGGGTGTCCAGTGTTTTTTGGGTTTGGGTAACATGAGGCAATATGTGTAAGTTGCTGGATTCTCTTAGGCTATCGTTTTGATTACGAAATGAGTAGCAGACAGTTAAAACTCGTTCTATTTGCTGAATATGCCAAAAGGAGAAAGTCAAAGCTGTTTTTGAGAAAGAAAAAGCTGCTTTTGCTTGCTGAATATACCGAAATGAGACATAAATAGCTGCTTTTGAGACAGTAAAAGCAGCTTTTGAGAAAGCAATTGCAGATTTTGCTGATTGAATTTAGTTAAAAGACAAAGTTTAGGTAAGTTATTGAAAGCATTCCTTATAATTTCGATGTCTAAGTTAGGTTTTATCGAACAGAATTCAGGAGTCAGGTGGTCGCCGAGCGCAGTCGAGGTGAGTCAGAATTCAGTTGGGTATGCAGTAGTTGAAATAAAAATCCCTGCCACAGATAGTTGACAGGGATAGCAGTTTTTAACTATGGCTTGTCTCTTAGCTAACAAAATCTTTGTGGGCAGCGACAAGCATTTGAGCCTGTCTTAAAACGTTTCCGAATAAATAAAAAGGAATCTGCCAAGCTGCAACGGTAACTTCTTTGACTATATCCTGTACGCTAATTGCGATTAATTCATGCTCTGGCGGCTCTCCCTCAACTGTACCAGACCAAGTAAAAGCTAATAAGAAATCATCGTCTCCAGGCAAGGATGCAATCAAACATTCTTCTGGCGTTGGTTCGCAAATAATTCCATAATCATTTGCAAGCTCTACTAATCTTTGAAATTTGTTTCCGTTTGTCATTTGTTCTTGGGATGTAATTGAATCTCAGTTTTAGAAGAAATCATATTTTTAACTCCAGAACTCAAGTGAGTTGCTTTATAGCAGAAATTACGAATTATTAATTATTCGTTGAAAATTATGAGTTATTGGAGTTTGATCGGGCTTAAGTCCAAAATCTTACCGCGATCGCTTGGTTGTATCAGCAACAATTGTTACTGTTTTAGAAAAAGCTAGACTACCTACTTTTTCGGTTTACCCTATTTACATACACCTCCATTTGTTACCATTTCAATATTGATGCCTTAATCTCACCCTAGCTGACGCAGTGCCTTGAGAATTGCGTCAGCTTTTGGGGGAACTGCTGTAAACCGAAGCAGAAAAAGATGCTCGTCAACATTAGACTGTTCAATCACCTTGGCATAGATATCTTCTTCTGTAGCCATTTCTGCTTCAGTCAATAACTTGAGTTTGAGATTACTCAAGAGTTCTAAAGAATGTGGCGATTGCAGCTGCGCTCCTTTTTCTGAGAGGCTAATTAATTCCCCCATAAATACTGTTCCTACTGCATGTTTTCCCTGCAAAATGGAATATTTTACAGGTACTTTTTGAGTAAGAACGATCATTTCTTCATCATATTTAGGCAAGAATAAATTATATTTACCACCAATGCCACGAATTTCACAAATTGTCACAGGGTGTTTTATGCCCTTGGGTTCTATTTGTAATTGTCCAGCAATTTGTAGGTCAATATTGGCATCTTTACAGGTATTTTCAGAAATTAAAATCTGTCCTCCCACTGTATAAGATTCAATTCGAGCAGCCAAATTAACATGACTGCCAACAACTGTATATTGAGCGCGTTTTTGAGAACCAACATTTCCCGCTACAGCCTCGCCTGTATTAATCCCAATTCCCATTTCCAGAATTGGGAAATTCATTTGCTGATTTTGTTCATTCACTTGCTCCATTGCTAATTGCATGGCAAGAGCACAGGCGATGGCTCGTTGAGAATCATCCTTGCGACTAATTGGCGCACCAAACACCACAAAAATACCATCACCCATAAACTCATTAATTGTGCCTTTATACTGGTTAATTACATCTGTCATTATTCCCAGATAAAGATTCAAAATCTTTACTACTTCTTCCGGGGGCAATTGTTCGGAAAACGCTGAGAATCCTCTTAAATCAGATACGAGAACCGTAACTTTTCGGCGTTCTCCCCCTAGCTTTAACCCAGAAGGAGTTTCGAGGATATTGGCGACGATTTCATCAGTTAGATAGCGACCGAGGGTTTTTCGCATCTCGGTAGCACTTTGGGCAATATACTGAGTAAGTGCGATCGCAGAACCTCCAAAAGCCAACATTGAAGGTATAACAGGAATCCACCAACCAGCCAAAAACGCCAGAAAACTGCCGCCAATTAAACCGCCACCTACCAACAAAACACTAACAGCCATGAGGTTTTTCTGGTTGCTACTGTGGCGTTGCAGCCAACACAAGCTAGCACCAATAATTGACCAAATCAAAATTGATAGCCATTCTAAAGACTCAGGTAAACACTTAATCGGTGGACGACCTTCCATTGCCGCACTTAAAATTTGACTAATCAAATTAGCATGAATTGTTACACCCGCCATTCGTTCTGGATCAGTCAAGACATTACTGCTGTAAGGCGTATAGAATAAATCCTTTAAACTCTCAGCGGTAGCACCAATTAATACCACCTTGTCTCGCATTAAATCTCGTGGGATAAGGTTCTCTTGCACTTCGGTAAGAGAGATTTTAGTAAACTGCTGTATCCGTCCTCGGTAATTCAACAGCACTTGATAACTCCCCGCATCGGCTCGGACGTAACCTCCATCATTAGCTTCAAAAATCGGAAAAATACCCCGATTTAACTGCAAATAATTAGAGTTAGTTGCTGATGGCTTGGCAGTAATACCTTCAGGTTTCAAGTACAACAATGCCAGTTTTAACCCAAAGCTTTCCAGAATCTCGTCATTATTTAAATTTACGTACAATAATGCTCGCCGAATTTTGCCATCTCCATCTATGGGTAAATCATTCGACCCAATTTGATTAAGTTTCTTCAGTTCTGGAGATGAATCAACCGCCGAACTATCAATCGTATCAGAGACTTTTTGGACTCCAATCAAATTAGGAGTAGACTTAAAAACTTTAAGTAAATCTTGATAACCGGGATTGACGGGTAAATCACGATAAATATCTAAACCAATCGCTCTGGGTTTTTGCTGTTTGATTTTCTCTAACAAACTAGCAAGCTTTCCATCAGGCATAGGCCATTGTCCCTGCTTGCGGACATCTGCCTCATTAATCTCAACTATGACAATGCGGCTATCAGCCGACTCTTGTGGACGGAGGAGAAAAAATTGATCTAGTGCTGCCAATTCCAACAATTGCAGTAATCCAGTCAAGCGTAGTGCAATTACCAGGGCTGTAATATTGGGAACAGCAAGTAAAACACCTCGCCATTGCCAGATGTGCGGTTTCAGCTTTGCCCACATAATATTTAGTGCTGAGTGCTGAGTGAGGAGTTAGGAGTTAGGAGTTTGGAGTTTGGAGTTTGGAGTTTTCCCAATGACCAATACCCTTTTTTAATTTTGTGGTTGATTCTTAGATGTGCAACAATCAATCAATGGTTCGGAAGCGATCGCACTCAAACCTACAGACTTGAAAAATTGTCTCCAATCCAGCCTTGCTTTGAAATTATTTGGCTCAGTCCGGCGTAGCTGCACTAAACTAGTCAGCGCTTCATGCCAAATCCCAGCTTCTGCATAGATAGTGGGTAACTTGTACAAATTTGCCTTTGCTAACGTCTGCGACAAGGTTGCTCCTGGTTGAGTACGTTCCACCCAACCATCTACAGTCGGATTTTGGCTAGAGTCTTGAGTATCACAAACAATTGTTAGATACCAATGATAAGTTTTACCTACAGCAAGTGCAGGGGCACTGTCAGGAAGTTTAAAGCTAATAATTCCCGGTTTATTTGGAAGTGTAAAAGAGGTTTCATAAAATACGTTCTGGTCTTCAGTCAAGAGCAGAAACTTGGCTGTTTTGAGTTGAGATGGAGGTATATACCAGAAAAATGTTGGATGTTGAGCAAATGTCAACCCTAATTTATCTGGGGGTATTAAGGGAACGATCAGTTTTTTGCCTGTTAGGCAAGAGCTACCACGGGTAGAACCACCAGCGCTTGCGGGAGGTTTCCCCCGCTGTGGTGGCTTAAATGTTTGACTAATTTGCCAAGTTTTATTGGCATGGTACGACTGAGCTTGTACCTCTGCTGTTAAACCAGAAAGCAAATACAAAGGTAAGGAAAAGGGTACAAAATATAGAGATGGTTTAATCCCTTTCATATTGATAATGCCTGAGTTCTAGATTAGTCAGGTGAATAAATCAAGTATTCCCAAAAGCAGAGTCAGATTTTCCACTCAACTACAGAACTATTTATTGGGCATTGGTGAAGAGGCAGGGGGGCAGAGG
>JADEXV010000016.1 GCA_015206945.1 Nostocales cyanobacterium LEGE 12452
GGGGCAGAGGGGCAGAGGAGGAGGAATTTAAATCTTCTGAACCAGTAGAAGAGGCAGTTTTAGAATTTACCCAACGAGGTTATGTCCGCCGCACCCAGCCATCTGGGAGAAAGTCAAAAGCTGAAAATGGTCTACACGATAATGACTTTATTATCCAAACTGTTTTAACTGACACAGGAAAAGACTTGCTAATACTCACTGGTGGCGGCAAAGTGTATCCGGTGAATGTGGGAGAAATTCCGCCAACGACTGGGCGTTCTCCACGGGGAAAACCTTTGATTACGATGCTCAGTAGTACTGCTCAAGGCGCTCAAGAAGCTGTAGTCAGCCGCTTTTTGCTGCCAGAGAAGCTCGAAACTAGGCAGATGATTCTTTTAACAAAACAAGGAAGAATTAAGCGTCTGTCTCTGGAAGAATTTACTAACCTGACTCGGCGCGGAATCACGATTTTGAAGCTCAAAGATGATGATGAATTGTCATTTACCCAATTCACCGCTCCAGGGGCGCATCTGATTTTAGCTAGTTCCGGTGGGCGAATGTTACGCTTTGCAGTCAATGATGAACAATTGCCGGTCATGGGACGCACCGCGATGGGTTTACAAGCATTTCGCTTATTGAAAAATCAGCAAATGGTTGGCTGTGTGACTGTCGGTAAAGATGACCAACTGCTGCTAGTTACTCAAGAAGGGTATGCCAAGCGGATGGCTGCGAGTCAGTTGAGAGCAGCTAATCGCGGTGATTTAGGCACGCAAGCGCTGAAATTTGCCAGCAAAACTGATAATTTAGCTGGGATGGTCATGGCGATCGCATCTGGCGAAGTGGCTTTAGTGACCAATAAGGAACGGGTAGTACGAATACCTGTGGAAACAGTGCCGCTCTTAGGTAGAGATGTCAAAGGTGAAAGCATCCTGCAACTCAACCGCGATGAAAAAATCATTACGGTTGCTGAAGTGCGATCGTAAATTAGGTAATGTTCAACTTGCGACAAGCCAACTTGCAGGATTTAGAGGCGCTGATCCAACTGCGTCTCGAACTTCTGCGAGAGGTTGGCGAGATTAAAGGTGATTCTGACATCGCAAAGCTAGCAAAAGCAACTCGAAAATATCTTGGCGAAAAAATGCCGTCGGGTGAGTTTTTAGCTTGGGTAGCTGAAGTGGATAGTCAAATTGTTGCCATTAGCGGCTTGGTATTTTTTCAACGACCCCCTTATAACGGCAATCTCTCAGGCTTGGAAGCCTACATTATGAATGTTTATACAATTCCCATCTGGCGAGGACAGGGAATTGCAACAGCATTATTAAAGGAAATTATCAGCTTTGTCAGGGTAACTGAAGCAAAACGCCTCTGGCTTCACACTACTGAGGATGGTAAACGTATCTACGAGAAGCTTGGTTTTGTCTCGACTTCAAAAGAAATGGAAATTTTTTGGCACTAACTTAAATTATCAATAATTTTTTTATTTTAAAATGCGAAATATATTTAAAATCAAGCACTTTAAGTAAAGTACTTGATAATTTTTTTCAATAAATGAGATTATTTATAAAAGTAAAGTCTGGATACCATTTCTTCTAACTCAGTAAATCTCACTGAAGGCTGATGTTTTAATCTGTATAGATAGCTATCTCTATTTATGTCAAGGTCTAGAAACAAAAGTATAAAAAATGTTGCCTTTATTAAAATATTTGTTATATTAGTTTACATAAGGCAATAAACCTTAAAAATTAAGTTTGGAGTTCTAACAATGACAAATGCAAGCACAACAAAAGTCACCACTCCTGTAATTGAAGATCGCAACGCTTGGCGTTGGGGCTTTACCCCACAAGCAGAAGTTTGGAATGGTCGCTTGGCAATGATTGGCTTTTCAGCAGCCGTTTTGGTTGAGGTTTTCTCTGGTCAAGGCTTCCTACATTTTTGGGGCATCCTGTAAGTTTTAATATTCAAGATGACCTATAAATAAAAAAACCTGGAGTGCTAATTCACTACCAGGTTTTATTTTTTTGTCATTTGTCATTTGTCAGTTGTCATTTGTCATTTGTTTATTCACTAACGACTAATGACTATTGACTAATTGACTACCGAATATATTCTTTGAGAACGCTGTTACGATTTGGGTGGCGTAACTTGCGGAGTGCTTTCGCCTCAATTTGACGAATGCGTTCGCGGGTGACGTTGAAAATCTGGCCGATTTCCTCAAGGGTTTTCATCCGACCATCATCCAAGCCGTAACGCAATCTGAGAACATCGCGTTCGCGTGGGCTGAGACTGTCGAGGACTTTTTCAAGGTCTTCGCGCAGAAGATTTTTGGAAACTTGGTCTTCTGGTGTCTCACCATCGGATTCAATAAAATCGCCCAATCGAGAATCTTCTTCTTTACCAATAGGCGTTTCTAATGAGATAGGTAATTGAGCTGATTTCGCAATGAACCGCAACTTCTCAATGGTCATTTCCATCCGAGTGGCGATTTCTTCTTCAGTTGGTTTGCGACCCATTTCTTGAGATAGTAACTTGGTAGTTTTCTTAATCCGAGAAATGGTTTCGTAAAGGTGAACTGGAAGACGAATTGTGCGGGATTGATCTGCGATCGCGCGGGTAATTGCTTGACGAATCCACCATGTAGCGTATGTAGAAAACTTATAACCTTTTTCGTGGTCAAACTTTTCAGCGGCACGAATCAAACCGAGACTGCCTTCCTGAATTAAGTCCTGGAACGACAAACCACGATTCATGTATTTCTTAGCAATTGAAACTACAAGACGGAGGTTAGATTGCACCATCTTGTCTTTCGCCCGACGACCAACATGGAGGCGATAACGAAAGGCTGGTAGTGGCAGTTGTACTGCTTCTGCCCATTCACTATCTCGAGGATCGCGATCTAATTGCTCACAGAGTCTTTCGCGGACTCTCTCTAATTCCAGCAAATCGGCTATTTTCCGCGCCAATTCAATTTCTTCGTCTGCCCGCAACAGACGAATTCTACCAATTTCTTGCAAGTAAAGCCGAATTGAATCTTCGGTATAGTGCTTTTTCTTGCTTTGTGTCCGACGACGCGATTTAGCGGCTTTTCCAGACTTTGCGTCGTCCTCATCAGACTGAGGCTCTAAAAATTCCTCGTCACCTTCATCGATGATCAGCAAGTCCTCTTCATCGTCTATTAAGAGTTCTTCTAACTCGAGCTCAGGCTGATTCATTATTTCTAGGTCAGGCTGATATATGCTTTCGAGTACGTTGTTAGCCTGGTTCATGCCGCGTTCCTCATGCTCCTTGCAGAATCAATTACTCAAGATGTGTTTACTGCTCTTTTAAACGAGCCAATTGCCAACCGAAAATAAGCTTTTTGGCAGATTTGCCAGAGATATTTTCGGAAGTTTTCCACCTCCGGTAGGAGGGTTTTTACTTTAGTTTAAGCAAATACTAAAGGTGACTTGCTCACTTTAGTAAATGTTATATGTGTTGCTATCACATATTGCTTTCAACTAACTGGCCAAAAAAAATACTTGCCTTTATCAAAAAAATTGCCACTCTATACAAATGAGTTCAGACTGTTGGCAGATTTTCGTATAAAGACTCTTCCGATTGTAGCCTGTTTCACAGAAATTGCACTCTTTTTGTGTATTAATCATGAATTCATTAAGTAACTTTTAGCTACTTTCACCAAAAAGACATTGAAAATGGGATTTATACCCTGAAATTTTTTCTCCACTTTTCGGAATTGCAGTGACGCTCTTATTACATTACGAAGTAAGTACGCTTGCTGCTGCCGAATTTCATGTATTTTACACAACACTAATTACTGAGAAAGAGTGCATTTTATGTTAACTCAGACTATTAGTCTTAACCTACCCATTTTTACATTTCCTTCATAAATTAAGCATCCCTTAGACTAAAACGGGTCTTGTCCTTGGGTAAATACAACAACGGTGGTGGTGCTTGCCTGAAAGCAGTTAACCTTCTTCGTACTAACTACCTTAACTGAGGAGTTGAGGCGGTGACAGAATCGACCTGATAGAAGATCAATTTAGGTTTACTAATTCGGTCTTATTCACACGTTAGCGCACTGTGGCGATTTCAGCCCTATGAAACTTGACAAACTTTTCTTATTGTATACAAGGATATTTTAATCAATTCAAAAACAATTTGTCCTGCGAACTTGCCAATATCGTCTTATCTTAGGCAAAAGTACATTAGATACATACGATACGATACGATCGCGATCGCCACGGCACTACATGAAGATATTAACAAGTTTTCCGGCTTATGGTGTGTACTTCCAACAGCTATTACCTCGAACCCAAAGAACCCAGGAGATTACCTGATGATTTGGTTACAAAGCTTTTCTGCGTAAATTAATTGTAAATTTAAATACTTTTATTTCGGTAAGTTTCTGTCATCTTATAATTAGAAATCCTCAAAATACTTATTAATTGCTGTTTTATAGATGATATTCAGTTATTTACTGAAAGCATAACAAATGTATTTATCGCTGGTGGTTCAAATTAATCAGCAAGTCAGAGCAAAGAGTATTATCTGGACTAAATCTACAATAAAGTTGGTAGTTATGTTAAGAGTCGAGTATTGATTGTTTGGAAAATATTGACAATAAGCAAACTATATGTTTTTTTAGAATCGAAAAACTTGAATTTTTTGTATTATCCGTATTATTACATTGTCACTTGTGTGACAAGCCAAACTAAATTTTTAATTGATTATTAGCGATTGGTTCAAAGTCATGGTGGCTTTGAAAACTACCCCTAACGAAAACTGGAGACTATAAACTTTGCTGAACTACCGTGGTGTTGGGGTGGTGTTTAGACTTGTAGGAAAATTAGGTGGCAGAAGTACCCGATCAACTACATGAACAATGCCGTTGCTAGCTGGGATATCTGGCTGAGTTACCTTGGCGTTGTTAACTGTGATTGAGTTGCTGGCACGATCAACTGTGATTTTAACGAGACTACCCTCAGTTGTTTTAACTTCTCCAGATGTCAATTGCTGGGAGGTAATTCCTCCAGGTATGACGTGGTAGGACAGAAGCTTGACTAATTGTTGTTTGTTTGCTGGTTGTAAGAGTTGGTCTAGAGTAGCTTTTGGTAAAGCAGAGAAAGCAGCGTCAGTAGGTGCAAATACTGTATAAGGGCCTGGTGTAGTCAATTGTTCAGTTAATCCGGCAGCTTGAACTGCTTGGATGAGAGTTTTAAACTGTCCTTGACTAGCTGCTGACTTTGCCAATTCTGCTAAAGTTTGGGTGGCAATAGTGGGAGTGGGAGTGGGAGTAGGAGTTGGCGTGACAGGCGGGACAGTTGTTGAAGGGACAGTTGCTGTAGGAGTTTCTACAACAGGTTGAGCGCAGGCAGACAGAGCAACTAAGCTACCGATGCCAATAATATTGAACAATGCTTTTTCTACTATGTCTTTGCTTGCTTTCATAGCTTTGTGTAGAATCTAGTTAAATTAGGAATTATTAACAATAGTTAATGAATTTGTAGATATAGTCACTTACTCTAACGACATAATTTGTAGTATCAAAAATGTTAATACAATAAGTAACTTTTTAAATTACATAGCTTGTCATCATCCAAAGGAGGTAGTTTTTACAGAAATTTTGGATATAAATTCTTTAGCAAAATCTGTTGCAGGAATGTCAAGTAATATTTCAAAGTTAAAGATCCCCGATTTCTTTGAGAAATCGGGGATCTTGTTTTTTACAAATGATTTAGGACTACTGAGATTAGATATCTAAATCGGTGAAGTTGAGTTTAGAGCCATAGGTTTCGATGAATTCTCGTCTGGGTGCAACCCGATCGCCCATTAAAATTGTGAAGATGCGATCGGCTTCGGCAGCGTCCTCAATTTCAACTTGCTTCATTTTGCGGGTTTCTGGGTTCATGGTGGTGTCCCAGAGTTGTTGTGGCATCATTTCACCCAAACCTTTGAAGCGTTGGATCGTGTAGTTGGCGTTAGCCGGAAATTTGGCGATCGCTTGATTCTTTTCGCGATCGCTATAGCAATACTCATGATTACGTCCCCGTTCTACTTTAAACAGTGGGGGACAAGCAATATAAATAAAGCCTTGTTCGATCAGCGCTCGTTGATATCGATAGAAGAATGTTAACAACAATGTCCGAATGTGCGCTCCATCTACGTCAGCATCCGTCATAATGACTATACGGTGATAACGCAGTTGGTTGGAATCGAATTCATCACCCTTGACACCTAAACCGAGGGCTGTAATTAACGATTGAACTTCGTTATTTTTATAAATTTTGGCATCGTCGGTTTTTTCAATGTTGAGAATTTTACCACGTAGAGGCAAGATAGCTTGAGTGCGGCGATCGCGTCCTTGTTTGGCACTCCCACCTGCTGAGTCCCCTTCCACGATGAATATCTCAGATTCGCTAGGGTCGCGAGAACTACAATCTGCCAATTTACCAGGTAATGGCGAAGATTCTAGTACAGATTTGCGTCGAACTAATTCCCGCGCATGACGCGCTGCTTCTGCGGCTTTGAAAGCTTGGATAGCTTTATCTAAAATGGAGTCTGCAATCGCCGGGTGAAATTCTAGGTACTCGGTGAGGACTTCTCCCACTAAAGAATCAACAATCCCTCGAACTTCAGTGTTACCGAGTTTAGTCTTGGTTTGTCCTTCAAATTCTGGATCTGGAACTTTAACAGAAATTACCGCAGTCAAACCTTCGCGGACGTGTTCGCCACTGAGGTTAGGTTCATTCTCCTTAATTTTATTGCGCTTGCGGGCGATCGCATTTAATGTCCGAGTCAAAACTGCCTTCAAGCCTTCTAAGTGCGTACCACCATCCACTGTGCGAATATTGTTAGCAAAACCTAGAACATTATCCGTATAAGCATCAGTACACCATTGCAAGGAAACTTCCACTTGTACGTTGTTGCGTTCCCCCTGCACATAGATAATTTCTTCATGCAACGGCTGCTTCTCGCGGTTCATGTACGCGATATATTCTTTAATGCCACCCTTGTAATTGTAGGATTCTACTTTCGGTGTATCGCTTTTTAGTAGTTCTAAACGGTGGTCAGTAAAGGTAATTTTGACACCTGCATTCAGATACGCCAATTCCCGTAGGCGACCTGATAAAGTGATGTAATCAAACTCAATGCTAGTTGTAAAGATTTGAGTATCTGGCTTAAAGGTGACGGAAGTTCCAGTTCTAGCTTCTTTGTAAGGCTTTGTTTGCAGTTCGGTAACTGGGATACCGCGTTCATAGCGTTGGAGATGAACCTTTTTATCTCGCCAAACTGTAACTTCTACAACCTCAGATAGGGCATTAACAACAGAAATACCAACCCCGTGCAATCCTCCAGAAACCTTGTAGCCACCGCCGCCAAACTTACCACCGGCGTGTAGTACCGTCATTACGGTTTCCAAAGCCGATTTTCCAGTGCGCGAGTGAGTATCGACGGGAATACCGCGACCATCATCTGTTACAGTCACCGAACCATCAGCGTTGATATCCACCTCTATATGAGTGCAATGACCCGCCAAAGCCTCATCGATTGAATTGTCCACCACCTCGTAAACTAAATGGTGGAGTCCTCGCGGCCCAGTGGTACCGATGTACATTCCTGGTCTTTTGCGGACGGCTTCCAGACCTTCCAGAACTTGAATCTGATCGGCACTGTAACTGCTCGTCATGTAAACTCTCCTGATGCGTGGGGTTAAAATCGCCTAAAGGCAAATAAAAGTAAAAACACTCCAAAATTGTAACACAAAAGCCTTGCTGGCGTCTGTAGGGCATTTTCAAGAGAAGTTTATACTGGGGTTGCAGTACCGTGCAAGAGGGGGCAGAGGAGCAGAGGTGCAGGGGGAGAAATCAATTCAAAATTCAAAAACTTCTGCCTTCTGCCTCTTCTTTACCAATGCCACATAACTAATGACTAATGACTAATGACTAATGACTAAATTAATTGTGATTTGTGGGGCGACGGCAACGGGGAAATCAGGTTTGGCTTTGGCTTTGGCAATGCGGTTGGGTTCTGTAATTCTTAGTGCTGATTCTCGTCAAGTTTATCGTGAATTTGATATTGGAACAGCGAAACCAACTGTGGCTGAACAAAAATTTGTGCCGCACTATCTAATAGATATCTGCGAGCCAACAGACATGATGACAGTAGCAGACTACCAGGAACAAACACAAGCTTTAATTGCTTCTATTGGTATTACACCACTGTTTTTAGTCGGTGGTACTGGTTTATACATCCGCTCCATTGTCCAAGGCATGAAGATTCCGAGAGTAGCACCGCAACCGGAATTGCGATCGCAGCTTGAATCTCTTGGTCAACCACAACTCTACGCCATGTTACAACAAGTTGACCCCGTTGCAGCACAAAAGATTCATGGGAATGATTCAGTGCGAACTTTAAGAGCCTTAGAGGTATATTATGTCACTGGTCATCCCATTTCAGAACAGCAAGGGGAGAATCCGCCCAATTATCCGATTTTGCAAATTGGTTTAGATTGCGATGTTGAAAAGTTGCTTGCTCGGATTCAACAGCGTACTGAACAAATGATAGCAAACGGTTTGGTTGCTGAGGTGGAGTATCTTTGTCAAAAATATGGCGCTGATTTGTCTTTATTGAATACTTTGGGATATCAAGAAATTAAACAATATTTGGCTGGGGAGATTTCCTTAGATGAAGCGAAAGAATTAACCATTTTGCATACGCGACAATTTGCCAAGCGACAACGCACTTGGTTCAGAGCCTATCCCCAAATTCAATGGTTTGATGCCAATGATCCTGATTTATTAGAGAAGGTTTGGCGGCGTACAAATGAGTTTATAAGCCGCACAATTTAGTGAGGATTTTTTTGCTCATGCAAAGACGCTTCATCCCTCACTTTCACCTAACCAAAATTCATCAGGTAAAGGTTCATTAAAATCATCACTTATCCAAATCTTACCTTGGTTTAAACCTAGTATCCGTTTCTGGGGTGATTGTTGTGGTTGAGCATATTTTTGTGCTAAAAATTCAACATAAATCTAACACATGTTGTTGCTGTTCGGGTGCTAGGGTTTGCAGCTTTGCAATTAATTTTGAGGTGGAATCTAAAACTTGGTAAGTCATTTCACACTCTCCTGTTAAATGTCTTACTCTATGTTAATCTAGCCCCACAATTAACATAACATCTGAATTCTACCATCATTCAACGTACTCCTTAAGAGACATTGCACCTTCCGTACTTAAATTCTGCGATCGCACTTACGCACTTTTGATTGCTATTCTTGCAACAATAGTAATTACAGCTATACTAACCAGCCTGCAACATCTACCTTGAATTTGAAAAAACTATGCTTACCCAAGATAAAATACAACGAAACTGGAAACCCATTCTCAAAGCATTCGAGGCTGTCCTTGGCAAAAATGGTGTGGTGCAACGCCGCGAAGAACTCATTACCTATGAATGCGATGGTTTAACTGGTTATCGCCAACGTCCGGCTGTGGTGGTATTACCCAGAACTACAGAACAAGTTGCCCAAGTGGTGAAGATATGCAACCAATATTCTATACCCTTCATCGCACGCGGTTCTGGCACTGGTCTATCTGGCGGCGCTTTACCAGTGGAAGATTCTGTTTTAATTGTCACTTCGTTAATGCGGCAAATCCTCAGCATTGATTTAGAAAATCAACGGACAGTTGTACAACCAGGGGTGATTAATAGTTGGGTAACACAAGCTGTTAGTGGTGCTGGATTTTATTACGCTCCTGACCCTTCTAGTCAAATTATCTGCTCTATTGGGGGCAACATTGCCGAAAATTCTGGTGGCGTACATTGTCTCAAATACGGTGTTACCACTAACCATGTTTTAGGATTAAAAATTGTCACGCCGGAAGGAGATATTATCGATTTAGGTGGACAGATTCCGGAAATGCCTGGTTATGATTTAACAGGTGTTTTTGTTGGTTCCGAAGGTACTTTAGGAATTGCCACAGAAATTACTTTGCGAATTCTCAAAAGTGCAGAATCAATTTGTGTGCTATTGGCAGATTTTACTAGCATTGAAGCTGCGGGAGCAACTGTTTCTGATATTATCAGCGCCGGCATTATTCCTGGTGGTATGGAAATGATGGATAACTTTAGTATTAATGCAGTTGAAGATGTTGTTGCAACTAATTGTTATCCACGCGATGCTACGGCTATTTTACTAATAGAAATTGACGGTTTAGAAGTCGAAGTTGCAGGGAATAAGCAGCGAGTTACCGAAATTTGTAAAAAGAATGGGGCACGGAATGTCACTTCTGCTACTGACCCAGAAACTCGGTTGAAATTATGGAAAGGACGTAAAGCGGCTTTTGCTGCGGCGGGGCATTTAAGTCCAGATTATTATGTACAAGATGGGGTAATTCCCCGGACTCAGTTGCCTTATGTTTTACATGAGATTGAGGCATTAAGTAAACAATATGGTTATCGTGTTGCTAATGTATTTCATGCTGGGGATGGCAATCTTCATCCGCTAATTCTTTATGATAATTCTGTGCATGGAGCATTAGAGCAAGTAGAAGAAATGGGTGGAAAAATTCTTAAACTTTGTGTCGAAGTCGGTGGTAGTATTTCTGGCGAACATGGCATTGGTGCAGAGAAAAGGTGCTATATGCCACAGATGTTTAGCCAAGTTGATTTAGAAACTATGCAATGGGTGCGGCAAGTTTTTAATCCTAAAGGGTTAGCAAATCCTGAAAAGATATTCCCCACACCACGGACTTGTGGTGAAGCAGCAAATGCATCGGCACTAAAACAATTTGAAGGTGTGGAAAGATTTTAAGAAGAAAGAATTCAGTAGTCATAATTCAGTAGTCAGGAGTTAGAGTTAGGAGTTAGAAGCTTGAATTCCTAATTTATTATGTTTTGGTATCGTTAAGTATATTAATGACCAAAATAGCTCCGTATTATTTCAACTATTCTGACTCCTGACTTCTGAATTCTGGATTCTGAATCATCATTTCTTTACATCATCCGGAGGATTACAACTTTATTTTGTAGTTATATATATTCCGATCGCACTAGGTCACGCTTACAAATGAATCGGGTTGCTCGCCGTTGTGTTGCTTACTTGCTGTGTTTGGGATTAGTAGTCGCTTTAACAGGTTTTTTACCCTCTTCACTGCCAGTTTATTCCCAAAAAACCAGTCCTTTAACTACAGAAATTCGCGGCGTTTGGATCACTAATGTTGCTAGTGGTGTACTATTTGTCCCTTGGGGTATTAACCGTGCCATAAATCAATTATCAACTCTCAACTTTAATACGATTTATCCTGTAGTTTGGAACCGAGGACATACTTTTTATAAGAGTACTGTAGCCAAAATAACTACAGGCTCAGAAACTCAACCTTTGCTTAACTTCATGCACGGGGGACAAGATGTTTTAGCAAAAATAGTAACACTTGCCAAAAATAAAGATTTGAGAGTCATTCCCTGGTTTGAATACGGATTCATGACGCCGCATTATTCACAATTAGCAAGGCGTTATCCTGACTGGTTGACAATTGGGCAAGAAGGTATTAACTCTATTCAAGATACTCCACCAGAAGAAATCGACAATCTTTTAATAACTAAACAAGCTTGGTTGAATCCCTTACATCCACAAGTACAAGAGTTTATTCAAGGGTTAATTTTAGAAGTAGTTAGGGATTATGATGTGGATGGTATTCAACTTGATGACCATTTTGGGATGCCTGTACAGTTCGGTTACGATCGCTTCACTATAGAACTCTACCAGCAAGAACATCAAGGCAAAAGTCCCCCTACTGACCCTTTTAACCCAGAATGGATGCGGTGGCGGGCAGATAAAATTACTGATTTTATGGCAGAAATCTATCAAGCTGTGAAGGCAGTTAAGCCCAAAATCAAAATATCTCTGTCTCCCAACTATCAAGCTTTTGCTTATAAATACTATTTGCAAGATTGGGAGAATTGGGTAAAAAAAGGTTTAGTTAATGAGTTAATTTTGCAGGTGTATCGAAATGATAAAAAGTCTTTTATCGCTCAACTAGAACTACCATCGATAAAATTGGCTCAAAGTCTAATTCCTGTAGGTATTGGGATATCAACGGGAACAGTAGGTAATCCGGTGAAAATGGCACAAGTTAGAGAACAGGTTCAGGTAGTGCGCGATCGCAATTTTGATGGTATCTCATTTTTCTACTGGGAGAGTTTGTGGGGTTACATCGTACCAGAATCACCACAACAGCGACGCAAAGGTTTTTTTGAGATGTTTAATGCAAAAACTGTCAAACTATTACAAACAAAAAAACCTTGATGCCATTCGCGCCTGAAAATACTAGATTTGGCTTTACATTGCTGTGGACTTTAGCTACTTTTGGCGGATTTTTATTGAGTTTACTCTTAATTGAAGTCGGCGAAAAACCAGATATTGGCGTGGTAGAGGCCGCTATCGGCGGATTTGCGATCGCACTTCCTCAAGGTTGTCTTCTCAAACAACCTATATTTTGTATCAGGTGGATTTTGTCAAGTCTTTTGGGCTGGAGTATCATTACTGCGCTCGGTATTGGTGCAGTGGGTTGGATTGTACCTAGCACTCAGATTCTTCCCCTGAGAATCCTGTCAGGGGCGGTTTACGGAGCATTTGGCGGCTTGGGGATTGGATTAGCACAATGGTTAGCAATTCCCCAGCCTGTAGCTTGGCGATGGATATTTGTCTCTGCGGCAAGTTGGGCTGTTGCTGTCCCCGTGGGTTCTGCTGTGGGGATGATCTGGCGTCACTTAAGCCAGTTATTTTTAGGTGAAGTCATCGGATTAGGCATCACTTGGCTGCTAGTTGGTATCCTCACGGGAATCAATGCTCACAAATTGCGATTGTAAGTTGCTACAGACGCGAGCGATCGCCTCTCTCTTCTTGTTAAGAATTATAACTTTAATTCATGTATACTGAA
The DNA here is from genome assembly GCA_015206945.1 of Nostocales cyanobacterium LEGE 12452. Taxonomy (GTDB): domain Bacteria; phylum Cyanobacteriota; class Cyanobacteriia; order Cyanobacteriales; family Nostocaceae; genus Nostoc. The sequence continues at coordinate 12,919 of JADEXV010000016.1, forward strand.
GTTTGCACTTAGATATATGCAACAATCTTGAAAAACTGTTAAAAAATTTCAGTAAGTTTGCCCTAACCTGCAAATGTATTTTCACCTTCAAAAAGCAGGATTTTGTTAAGCTGACTCCTATTAGCTTTCCTAGATTTCTGACAAGAAGTAGAGAAAGATCAAAATTTCGATGAGCAACAGCTGACAATACTTTGCTATAGGCGCTAAAGTGCATCTACTACAAGCTTAACAACAAGAGAGCGCCTAGAAGAGTCAGTAATACAAGACAGGGACTCTCGCATGAATATAAATCCAGTGGAATCAACTATGGAGTTGACAAAATTATCGCCACCTCAAATTCTTTTTGGCACAGAAATAGATGAAAAAAGTAGTAGCGAGCAGTTTCTACTCAGCATGTACGATTCTGTACAGGCATCAATATTTGTAGTTGATGTTTTGGAGGATGGAGATTTTCAATATGTGGCCCTTAATCCTACTCATGAAAGGTGGATAGGGATTCGCTCAGACGATCTCCGGGGCAAAAAGCCAGAGGATATCCTCTCTGCTATTGATGCTGCAAAGGTGCGTCAACATTATGCTGACTGCGTGCGATTCGGCACAACTATTTCTTACGAACAATGTTTGCAATTCCAGGGAGTTCCCACTTGGTGGAGTACGACTCTCACCCCACTAAAGGATGCTAACTCCAAGGTTTATCGATTGATTGGTACTAGTAGCAATATTACCCCTGTGAAGCAAGCAGAGCAAGCAGTTGGACTCCAGGTTGAACGAGAGCAACTGCTAGAAGCGATCGCTGGACGGATTCACCAATCTGTAGAATTAGAGACAATTCTGCATCAAACCCCAATTGAACTGCGGCAGTTTTTGAATTGCGATCGCGTGTTGATTTATCGTTTCGAGACTGATGGCAGTGGAGTAATCATTGCCGAATCAACTGTAGTTACAAGCGATCCCCTATTGGGCAAAAACATCACCGATCCCTGCTTCAGTGGCAAACATCCAGAACACCACGGACAAGGTTGCATTCAAGTTGTCGAAGATATTTATGCAGCCGGATTGCATCCTTGCCATATAGATTTCCTGACATCTTTGCAGATAAGAGCCAATCTCGTCGTGCCAATTTTCCAAGAGCAAGATATGTGGGGGCTATTGATTGCCCAGCATTGCCGTGAATCGCGTCAATGGCAGCAAACGGAAACTGACTTGCTCAAGCAGTTGGCAACTCAAATCGGCATTGCAGTCCAACAAGTAGAACATCATCAGCAACTCCAGGATCTCAAAGCCAAGATGGAGTTACAGAAGCAGAAGCATATTAGTCAGTTGCAGCAGGTGCGGAACTTTGAAGCCTTGGTGCGACGTATGACAGAACAAATCCGCGACAGTCTGGATCAAACTCAGGTATTGCAGACACTTACCCAGGAATTAGCAAAGTTACTAAACCTTGAGCGTTGCCAAATTGAACTCTACAGTACCTGTCAAACTCTAGTTACTATTACTTACGAATACAGTATTGATTTACCCCAGTGTCAAGGATTAACGAAACAGATTGCAGACCATCTTGAAGTTTATCAGCCGCTGTTGCAAAAACAACCATTGCAATTTTTGGAAATTGTACCGGGATGGGAACCAAAGTTGCTAGTTATGTCCCAGATGGCTTGTCCAATTTTTGATACTCAAGGGATTTTGGGAAATATTTGGTTGATAAGACCATCACAAGAGGCTTTTGACGAATTTGAAATTGAGCTAATGCAGCAGGTAGCAAATGAATGTGCGATCGCTATTCGTCAAGCCCAACTTTACAAACAAAACCAGGCACAGGTAAAAGAACTAGAAAAAAGCGATCGGCTCAAAAACCAATTTCTCAGAACCCTGTCCCAAGAACTGCGGACACCAATAACCAGCATTAGCCTTGCAGTCCAAACTCTCGAAAGTGTCCTCACACCAGCAGAAATATCAGAGATAGAAATAGTGCCGCAACTCTTGCAGATTCTGCATAACGAATGTGGGCGAGAAAGCAAGTTAATTAACGATTTACTCACACTCACATATCTCGAAGCCGAACCCGATCCCCCAACATTGATTGCCATTGACTTTCAAAGCTGGCTTCACCCGATTATCGAGTCTTTTCGAGACCTCACCAACTGCCAGCGACAGCAGTTAAACCTGACTGTCGATCGGGCGCTGCCGCCTTTGGAGACAGATATCACTGATTTGGAGCGGATTGTCACCGAACTGCTCAACCATGCCTGCAAATACACCCCAGCCGGGGAAGCGATCGCAGTCTCTGCTCAGTTGATCGGGGATGCAGTCGAGCTTAATATTACCAATTCGGGAATAGAGCTTACCAGCAATGAACTCTCGCGCATTTTTGAACCTTTCTATCACCTTTCCAAACACGATCCTTGGAAACATAGCGGCACAGGGCTGGAATTGGCATTAGTGCAAAAAATGGTCAGACATTTAGGCGGCTCGATTTATGTAGAGAGTGCAGCAGGTCAAACCACCTTCACCGTCAAATTCCCCTTTTAATTCGTTTTTTGAGTGCGGTACTAGCTAAATTCTCAAAGTTGTGCTATGGTTGTTATTCGTGTGGGTGACTAGCTCAACGGTAGAGCAGTAGACTCTTAATCTATTGGTTGCGGGTTCGATTCCCTCGTCACCCACTAAAAAAATCTTGTGTTTTTCTCTCAATTTTCTCTCACTTCACTTTATTGAATCCCTAAAAACAACTACTTAGGGGTAACTAGTTGATTGAGAGAAAATTATTGCATATCATCAATTTGATAAGTTTTTATTATGTTGTATTTATCTGAAAAACTTATAAATTTTTAGCAGATGACTTTAATTAGATAAACACTTACGCCATATTCGCCTATAATGCCTCTATTTTCAGTCTCAGGTAAATGCAAGCTTAGGTCTTATATCGCTTGTTATAGGGAATTGTAGAGCTAGGTATTAAAGCTTAAATGCTATCAAAGCTAATCATTCAACAATGGAAACGTATTATTAATAATCTCATTTTGTAATTTAATAGGCGCTATCCATTTATCTGATTTTAAATAATCGGGAAGTAGTTGTAAGCCAGGATACATGATTTAATCGCGATTAACGTTAACAAAAATCTAAGATTCATTTTTGTTTTTATTGATTTTGATAATATTATATTGTGTTTTGTTATTCCTCTCATTAAGTTTAGTATTTTTAAATGCTAATATCCAAGGATTACGCATAGTAATTATTACTGTGTATTGACAAATTTTTTTTATTTCTTGTGTTTTAATATTTTGTCGAATTAATTTGTGTTTTTCATATTTATAAATTTGATACATACTGTAAAATAATAGATATCGCAAATTGTAATTAAATTTTGCGTTTTCGCACAAATAGCTCATTACTTCTAAAGATATTTTTTGTTGCAGTAAAATTTGTTTGTTTTTAATTTTAGTTATATGAATAATATACTTGGCTTCCATTAAGTACCGATTTTCTAGAAAATAATCAATACATTTTATAATAATGTGATTGATTCTTTCATTACTTTCATCTTTTCTTGAATTAATCCAGTTATTAAATTTTACATCCTCAATAATTTTTGAATTTTCAAAATAAATCAAACTTAAAAAGTGCTGTTGAAATATCTCTAATCTTTGTCCCCTATTTTCAATCAAACTACTTATTTCTATACTATTATCATCGGCTGATACTCTCAGTTCACATTCTTCCACTTCTCTAGAGCTAGTGACATGAAAATGAGCAAAATAGGGTTCTCTAATATTACCCTTTCTTAAATAAACTTCTTGTTTACAAATAGGACAAATTAAACCTTGTTCTGAGTAAGAAATAAAATCACAATCCTTTGCATAAACTCTTTTGCCACCTTTATATATTGAGATTGCATAATCCATATTCAATTGATTCTAGTGATACTCTCATTATTATGAGAATAACTGTTAATACTTAGGATATGCCTGAGTGGAGTTACTTATTATACTTACGCCTGTCAACATATTTCTTGTTTGTGTTTGTATGAAGAAAAAGTTTATAAATTATTGGTTACATGGTTATAGAAAAGCTGAAACCCTTATATAATAAGAGTCTCAGCCTGTATCTAAGTGTAACTGAATTATTAGCTGGCTACTTTAGCTAAGGTATTATTGATAATTGGATAATAACAGGACTTACGCACTGGCATATTATTTTCAGTTCGTAGTGAGGACTTTAGTCCTCAAAATAAGGGCTAAAGCCCTTACTACAAACTACAAATCCGATTTTTTTGTGACACTTGCGTAAGTCCCGAATAATATTTACCTCCCTTACCGTTAACCCTAGTAGTATTTTTAGGTTTTTCAAAGCCTAAAGATTGTAGTAGATGGGTTACTCTATTTTCATCTGAACGTTTCCAGGTTTTAGGTTCTTTATTCAGAGCCTTAGTGCAGATTTACTAACACAAAGTGAAGTTTTAAAATAAGTTCCTTTTTTTGGACATCTATTTTCCTTATGGAAGCGTGGAACAGTACACGGGTAGGGGCACAACATGTTGTGCCCCTACAATTATTTGTATCTCACCTTAACGTAGCCTCTCGTAGAGAAGTTGCAGTCTGCTGTATAAACTTCTACACTTGTTTCTAAATTGCAAAGATGCGATAAATCATCGCGTCTATTGCCTTAACCGAACAGTATTGGCTCCCAACTAATCTCAAAGTACACGCAGTAAGCTGGGAATGCTTTCGATCGCTGACAAATCCCGAATTTCTGCCAAAGCTTGCCTAAAATTGCCTTCCCGCACATCATGGGTAACAACCACAATCTCTGCTAGTTCCCCTTGAAAGCCAGTTTGGACAATTGACTCTAAGCTAACGCCATAGTTACCAAAGCAAGTACCCAATTTCCCGATAACTCCAGGTTGGTCATTGGTGAGGAAACGGGCATAAAATCGAGTTATCAATTCTGCCATCGGCGCAATTTGGCAGTATTCCTGATGCCCACAAGCTAATAATGGATTTGTAACTGCTGTATTAGTTTTGAGGACAGCAACTAAATTCAAAATATCCGAAGTGACAGCACTAGCAGTTGCACCAGCACCAGCACCGGGGCCAAAAAACATTACCTGTCCAATGGGTTCTCCTTCAACAAGAATGGCATTGTAAACGCCGTTGATGCTAGCCAAAGGGTGGGCTTGAGGCACTAAAGTAGGATGAACTCTGACAGAAAGAGGAGATGAGGGAGTATCACGTTTAGCGATCGCTAACAATTTAATCACAAATCCCAATTTTTCGGCGTAGGCAATATCTGTTTTGCTCACTTGCCGAATCCCCTCAGTATAAACATCTTGTAGGTTGATGCGTCCACCAAAGCCTAGTGATGCCAGGATGGCAATTTTATCAGCTGCGTCTAAGCCATCAACATCAGCTGTGGGGTCAGCCTCAGCATAACCCAATCGCTGGGCATCAGCTAAGACATCATTAAAGTTGCTGCCTTCTGTTTGCATCCGTGTCAGGATGTAGTTTGTTGTACCGTTAACGATGCCAGTTACAGTGTGAATACGGTTAACACTTAACGACTGCTTTAGGGGTTGAATCACTGGAATACCACCACCCACAGCGGCTTCTAGCATCACGTATACGCCTGCTTGATTGGCAGTAGTGAAAATTTCCGCTCCAAAGCGGGCGATCGCTGCTTTATTGGCGGTGACTACATGCTTACCATTACTTAAAGCTTTGAGAATAAGCGATCGCGTCGGTTCCAATCCACCCATCACCTCGACAACTATATCTACTGCCGGATCGTTGACAATAGATTCTAAATCTGTGGTTAAGACTTCCGTAGACAATTCTACTGCACGGGGTTTATCTAGCGATCGCACTCCCACCCGATAAATTTCTATCTCTTGCAACAATGGGTGACGCCCAGCGCTATCTTGCAACAACTGCACTGTTCCCGTTCCCACGGTGCCTAATCCCAGTATTCCTAGTTTCACACCCACAATTTTTGCACCCAATTCATTTTTAAGTGCTGAGTGCTGAGTGCTGAGTGCTGAGTAGTTATCAGTACTTAGTACTTGACCACACAGAACTGAGAACTCTTTCCTCAGCTATTTACAATATTCATAACAAAACAATTGTAGGGTGAGCATTGCCCACCCTACTAATTCATAACTTAGAACTCAAAACTCAGCACTTAGTTAGTTTCTACTTCATAACTTAGAACTCAAAACTCAGCACTCAGCACTCGGCACTCAGCACTTAATAAGTTTCTACGTGCCAGCGATGAGCTTTCTTGAGTTGCTTCTGGTAATCACTCCAGGTTACGCCTTCCTTAGCAGCAGCAGTAGTTAAGGCTGCATCAATACCTTCTTCCATACCTCGCAAACCGCAGATGTATGTGTGGGTTTTTTCATTTTTAATCAACTGCCACAATTCATCAGCATGTTCTGCTACGCGGTCTTGGATGTACATTCTACCGCCTTGAGGATTTTTTTGTTCCCGGCTAATGGCAGCAGTCAGGCGGAAGTTATCAGGATATTTTTGTTGAATTTCTTCCAGTTCTTCCTTATATAGGAGGTTTGGAGTTGTCGGCACACCAAATATTAGCCAAGAGAATCCTTTAAATTGGTATTCTGGGTTAGCAGCTCTTTCCGCATCTTTAAACTGACGCCATAGATAAGCTCGCATAGGAGCAATACCTGTTCCAGTTGCCAACATAATGACATTAGCTTCAGGGTCATCGGGTAACAACATTTCCTTACCCACAGGCCCTGTAATTTTTATCTCTTCTCCTGGCTTGAGGAAACACAGGTGTGTAGAGCAAACACCGTAGACTGTTTCGCCAGTTTCTGGGTGCTTGTATTCTAATTGGCGGACGCACAGTGATACTGTCTTATCATCCACATCATCGCCATGTCGAGTTGAGGCGATGGAATAGAGTCTAAGTTTTTCTGGCTTACCGTTTTTGTCTAATCCTGGTGGAATAATCCCAATACTTTGACCTTCTATATACTTCAAATCCCCGGCGGAAAGGTCAAATTTAAGGTGTTGAACAATACCAATACCACCTTCTTTGACTAGCGGTTCGTTAGATATTACCTTGCCAATAAACGGAGCATTGGGACGGTAAGTGTTAACAGGAACGTCACCGTGGTCTTTTTTGGCTTTCGCTTGAGTCATGGTGTTGCCTTTCTTGTCCTTGTTCTTGAGCTGTTCTTCAGCTGATGATTTAGCGAAACCTTTGGTTTCACTATGAGCATTTACAGGTGTGGCTTTACCATTCCCTTCACTGTCAGCAGTTTCCCCAGATGTAGCTAACTCGCTGACAAGGCTTGTAGCACTCCCAAATGAGGCTTTACCATTAACTGGCTCTAGCGCAGTTACAGGCTGGATGCTAACAATTGTGCCGCCTAGACGAGTGATACGTCGCATTTCTTGATTCATGCGGTTGTAAGGCACTCTGATGAACACACTGCCACTTTTCCGAATTGGGTAGTTAGTTTGATCGGTTTCTTCACTCTGACGCAAACCCACTACTTCATAAAGGAAGATGCGGCTACCTAATTCTGTGTTGGCAGCACCCTCAACAGCACCTTGATTGTACATTCGTTCTACCACTCCGATAATTTACTTAACCGTTTTTCAAAAAAAACTATTCCCATCCCATGCCAGCTTTAGTTTACCGGATTTTCGTTTCACAAAACTGGCCCTGAAGGAAAAACGGCATCATTAAATTAATGCCTTGCTAAGTACACTCACCAAAGACATGCAGGCATAGCAAAAAACACACCTGTTCACCTTCTAAGGTAAAGGATAAGTCTTGTGGAGAATGTTAATAATGAATCAATTTAATCTTTTTTTCGTTAACTACCACCCCCATTAGGGAGATAGCTTTTTACCTTATTACCCTATGAGAAACTCACAATATCACAATATGTAGATATTCTCGGAGGGCTACATCGATCGGTGGAAGCTACCGCTCAGTTTACCTCCAAAAGCTTCCCTTGGGCTTGCTTACTCCAGGGGTTTAAATCGGAGAATGCCAAGAAAGGAAGGTTTTCTTCCGATTGGTTTTACTTCTCCAAATCTACTACTCTTCTGGAATTTTGTTAGCTATCTTCATTACCTACCTATGGAAAATTACATAACTAGGACAACTCCAGCCACAAATATCACGAGATAGACAATCATAATTAAAGCAACTGTAATTAGTTTCACTTGATGTGAAAAATCTGTCAACCTTGCATCAGTACTTTGCCATAACGTCAACGCTTCTATATGAGCATATCCATAAATTTACAGCCAAGAATTTGGCTAATGCAAGTCATTTCCTCATTCGTTGGATAGATTTTTGCTTTGGATATATTAAGTATTGTCGAGCAGGAATTAGAATTTAGGAACATTAGAAAATTTGCGGCAATATTGCGGCAATAATAAATTATACTTTATAGTCTTGATTCTATAGAGTCACAAGTAGCAGACTGATAAAGGTGCAACACTGATGGGTAGTACCGATCCCCATTTTTAAATTAACAACTAAATTAACAAAAAAATGATTGAGGAACCACGCTAATTCTTCTTGACAGCAATCTTGTATGGGATACCCCCTTCTGTTAAAATCAAATATATCACTAGGATTAAATACTTACCGGCACCAACATTCAGGCTAGTCCGACGAGTAGCAACTTAATTACTTTGTTGCCTACCCGCTTGGTGTCTTATAGATGTGCTAGGTAGCAAGAACGCAGGATAAACCAAAGGGGTAAACTCCTGGCTTCAAAATCTGCTGTGTGAAAAATTATTGACACAACTTTAGTATTTTAGAGGAGATTTATGACAAGTAAGCCGGAACGCGTGGTACTGATTGGAGTAGCCGGAGACTCTGGTTGCGGTAAATCTACGTTTTTGCGTCGTTTGATCGATTTGTTTGGTGAAGATTTAATGACGGTTATCTGCTTGGATGACTATCACTCCTTGGATCGCAAACAGCGCAAAGAAACGGGGATAACGGCACTAGACCCCAGGGCGAACAATTTTGACCTAATGTATGAGCAAATTAAAGCGCTCAAAAGTGGTCAAGCGATTGATAAGCCGATTTACAACCACGAAACCGGCTTGATCGATCCGCCAGAGCGGATAGAGCCGAATCACATTATAGTTGTTGAAGGGCTGCATCCTTTATATGATGAGCGGGTGCGATCGCTAATTGACTTCAGTGTTTATTTTGACATTAGCGATGAGGTCAAAATTGCCTGGAAAATCCAGCGAGATATGGCTGAACGCGGTCATCGCTACGAAGATGTGTTAGCACAAATCAATTCCCGCAAACCTGACTTTGAAAAATTTATCGAACCACAAAGAGAATTTGCTGATGTGGTTCTCCAGGTATTGCCTACAAACTTGATCAAAAATGACACCGAACGTAGAGTCTTACGGGTACGTATGCTCCAGCGGGAAGGTAAGGAAGGCTTCGATCCAACCTACCTATTTGATGAAGGGTCAACAATCAATTGGACTCCCTGTGGACGCAAGCTGACCTGTTCTTATCCTGGTATGCAACTGTACTACGGTTCCGATGTTTACTATGGACGCTATGTCTCAGTACTAGAGGTGGATGGTCAATTTGACAACTTGGAAGAAGTCATTTATATCGAAACCCATCTCAGCAATACATCCACAAAATATCAGGGTGAATTGACTCACTTGTTACTCCAGCACCGCGAGTATCCAGGTTCCAATAATGGAACTGGTTTCTTCCAAGTGCTTACAGGTTTGAAGATGCGTGCTGCTTATGAGCGGTTGACAGCTACGGAAGCAAAGTTAGCGATTCAGGTTTAAAGCAGCAGTGTTTGTGTCAAAGCTTATGGGGGCGCTTCCGGGTACCCCCTTTTTTTTTGTGTTATTAAATACATTTTAGCTAAAAAATAATTAGCATACATTTATCTTACTTACGGATATTTACCTTATAGTTAGTGGTTTTTATCAATATCAAGAAGATACTAACGACTGAAGTATAAATATTGTTATGATTTCAGAAATTAGTAGTTAAACTAAATACTCACATTTGGTTAACGAAAAAACTCTCGATGGAGGAATTTCCTTTGTCTCGTCGCTATCTATTTACCTCTGAGTCAGTCACCGAAGGTCATCCAGATAAAATCTGCGATCAGATTTCTGATACTATTCTAGATGCCCTATTGACACAAGATCCGAGCAGTCGTGTCGCTGCTGAAGTCGTAGTTAATACTGGTTTGGTGTTAATCACTGGTGAAATAACCACCAAAGCTAATGTAAATTTCGTCAATCTCGCCCGGAAAAAAATTGCCGAAATTGGTTATACCAATGCTGACAATGGCTTTTCTGCTAACAGCACCAGCGTTCTACTGGCTATAGACGAACAATCACCCGATATTGCCCAAGGCGTTAACACCGCCCAAGAAACCCGCCAGCAAGATAGCGATGAGCTATTCGATAAAATTGGTGCGGGCGATCAAGGTATAATGTTTGGTTTTGCCAGCAACGAAACACCAGAACTGATGCCCTTACCCATCAGTCTCGCTCACCGCATTGCTCGCCGATTGGCAGCAGTTCGCAAAACAGGTGAATTGTCATACTTGCGTCCTGACGGTAAAACCCAAGTAACTGTAGTCTACGAAGATGGACGCCCAGTAGGTATTGATACGATTCTAATTTCCACCCAGCATACAGCCAGTATTGGGGAAATTACGGATGAGGCGGCGGTACAAGCCAAAATTAAACAAGACCTCTGGTCAGCAGTGGTCGAACCTGTTTTTGGGGACATTGACGTTAAACCTAATGAGGAAACACGTTTTTTAGTCAACCCCACTGGCAAATTTGTCGTTGGTGGTCCTCAAGGAGACTCTGGTCTGACAGGACGGAAAATAATCGTTGATACCTACGGTGGCTATTCACGGCATGGTGGCGGCGCTTTTTCTGGCAAAGACCCCACGAAAGTAGACCGTTCTGCTGCTTATGCGGCTCGCTATGTAGCGAAAAATATTGTCGCCGCTGGGTTGGCAGAAAAAGTTGAAATCCAGCTATCTTATGCTATTGGTGTGGCACGACCAACAAGTATCTTAGTGGATACCTTTGGCACTGGCAAAGTGGATGAAGAAACCTTACTGGAATTAATCAACAAACACTTTGAACTCCGTCCAGCAGGGATTATCCATACCTTCAACTTACGGAACTTACCAAGTGAACGAGGCGGACGTTTTTATCAGGACGTCGCGGCTTACGGTCATTTTGGGCGAGCTGATTTAGATTTGCCTTGGGAACAGACCGATAAAGCCGAATTATTGAAGCAAGCAGCAAATGAGTCACTTTCGGCAGCAGTTGCTCAGGCACTGACTTAGACTTATACGCTACCGTAAAAACTTAGTTTATCTACGTGAGGGTATTGGCAACTTGACAAGTTACAATACCCTTATTTTTTAGTAACCACCTGAATATTGAAAAATAAAACAGGAGTCAGAAGTCAGAATTCTGAATTCTGAATACTCTACCCATATTGTTAACAAATGACCAATGAAAAATGACCAATGACAAATGACAAATGACTAAATCCAAAAATAAGTCAGGATGAGAGTCAGAACAGTTAGTGGTAGACCAAAACGCAAATGTTCCCAGAATGACAACTGATAACCAAGTTTTGCAACAGCCTCAGCAACAATTAAATTGGCAACTGAACCTAACAAAGTTAGATTACCTGCTAAGGTAGATCCTGCTGCTAATAGTAACCAGGTTTTCGTGTCTGGATGGGGAATTAAATGTTGTAGTAATAATACTGCTGGAACATTAGAAACTAAATTTGAAAGCAGAGCAGTAATTCCTAATATGCTTAGGGGATTATAAACTAAACCGCTAAATAAATTCAATATTCCTAATTTTTCTACTCCAGCGGTAACAATAAATAGTCCAGAAAACATCACTAGTAAATCCCAATCTACTTTATTTAAAACTCGTTGTGGTTTGATTCGCCTAGTAATAAACAGTAAACCGGCAGCTACGAATGTTGCTTGGGCTAGGGGTATTCCAATTAAGAATGCAATTAATAGTCCTCCTGTTATCAATAGGCTTTTAGTAAGCAACGGTTTAAATATGCGGTAACGCACGGGGGTTACACTCGGACAAGACTTAGTAGAACGGACATCAGGATAAAGCCACCACAATAACGCAATTTGGATCAACAAACTTACTAATGCGATGGGAGTCAATGCTTTTGCAAAATCAAGATAGCTGATACCAGAGAACGAACCAATTAGAGTATTTTGCGGATTGCCACTTAAGGTAGCTACTGAACCCAGATTAGTTGCTCCCGCCAAAGCAAGTAAGTAAGGAATAGGATTGAGGTTCAAAGTTTGGGTTAAACCGAGAACTAAAGGAGTCAAAATTAGAGCGATGGTATCGTTCAGAAAAAAAGCCGAGAGAATTCCACTGCCGAAAGTTAAAACAATTAGCAAACCCAAAGGGCTACGGGTAAAGTGTGTAACTGTATCAAGGGTTAATTGGAAAAAACCAGCGTAAGCTAAGTTTGTACTGATTATCATCATGCCAAACAGGAAAATCAGCGTTTTATAGTCTATTGCTTGCCATGCTTCTTTGAGGTCTAATACCCCGAATGCTATCAGCAAAGATGCACCAACTAAAGCAATACTGGCTCGGTTCATCCGCAAACCAGGGAGATATCCTAAACCCAAACCGATATAAGTCAGCCCAATGATGATGTATCTGAAAACAATCATGATTTTGCTAGATGCTTTTGATGTGATGCCTTTCTATTAACTCCTGTTTTTGTTTCAGGTACACAGAACTAAAAAACTGCCAAAGCCACAACTGCGTAGGCATAGCCCGCCGCAGGCATCGCTGCTAAAATCAAAAAAACCAACATTCTAACCAGCACAAACAACAATGGTAGTGTTGAGCATCCCTTGGCTAACATTCAAGCGTCCCTAAATTTAGTCAAATAAGTTACTACTAACACGGAAATTACACCAAAAATCCAGCCTTGCACGCAATAAATTAACCTGCTAAAGCAGCGAGAGTTGCAGCTAGCAGATTACCTGCATGGTTAAATGCTTAATTACAACCTAACGCCTATCTAATCTTCTTTTGTCCTAATAAATCCTGATATATATAGCTTTGGCGAGAAAAGCACCTAAGCAGGAAATTAATGAAAAAGAATAATTCGTCTGCACTAAAGCCTACAACTACAAGCTTGCAAGTTCATCGTTTCCGATTATCCTTTCTCTACGCCGTGCCAATTGGGGTATTAGGCGGGCTGATTGGCTTAGGGGGTGCAGAGTTTCGACTGCCAGTCCTGGCTGGCACATTGAACTATTCAGTGCGGCAGGCTGTACCTTTGAACCTAGCCGTCAGCTTGATTACGATCGCTGCTTCTCTGACAATCCGAGGCAGTACACTTTCTTTGAATCAAGTTATTCCATTACTTCCTGTGGTTTTCTCCTTGATAACTGGAGCGGTTATCACAGCCTTTTTCGGGGCAGCGATCGCAGGAAGGCTCTCAAACGAACAGCTTGAGCGCATCATATTAATGTTATTAGTAGTGATTGGTATTGCCCTAATAGTCGAGGGTTTTCTACCTCAACAAATACCAGCTTTTTTACCGCCTGCTTTAAGTTGGCGTATTCCAGCAGGTATTTTATTTGGTCTAGCAATTGGGCTGGTAAGCAGTTTACTTGGGGTTGCAGGGGGTGAAGTGATTATCCCAACACTTGTTTTTGCTTTTGGTGCAGATATTAAAACAGCAGGTACAGCCAGTCTTATCGTTAGCTTACCAACTGTGCTGGTTGGGGTTATCAAATATGCTAGTCGAGGTGCATTTGCAGATCGTACACTCTTGGGCAATACTATAGCGCCTATGGGAGTTGGCTCGGTGATTGGAGCCATAATCGGAGGAATGCTTGTCGGTATTGTTCCACCACGGATATTAAAGGTCACACTAGGGATCATCTTGAATATATCCGCGTTTCGGGTCTTTCACAAAGTAAAGTTTTCTAATGGGAAATAACAAAGCTTTTCAGATTTTGATTGCACTTTTTGTGTAGATATCAGCCACAATGCCCATAAGAAACCCCCTCTGCTTTTACCATAGTAAAGTCATTACAAGGCAGAGGGGTTTCATTTTGATTAATATTTTTGTAGAGGCGGGTTTTAAGGATAATTCTCGCAAAAAACTAGTTTATTTGATTTAAAACCCACCAAAACCTATGTTGTATTGATTTTTAACCTGTGTAATCAGTTAGGCCTATTTCCAATCGGGAATTTCAGCGTCTTCTCCACCAATCCCGATTCCAGTGTTAAATATTTCCGCATCAGTAAGATTTAGATCGTTCATCGATGCTTGATACACATTAGAATCGTGAATTGTAGCACGAGTAAAATTTACTCCGTTGAGATTAACTTGCTTCAAATTCACATTGGTTACATAAGCAGATGTTAGGTTAGCACCTGCCAAGTTTGCACCAGTTAAGTCAGCACCTTCGAGGTTAGCTCCTACAAGGTTAGCTCCTTGGAGTTTCGAGTCTCTCAAATCAGCACCAATCAAATGAGCGCCACTGAGGTTAGCTCCTGATAGATCGCACTTAACACATTCCCCAGTTGAAAGCAGCTTTTGTAAATCCTGTGGATTCTCAGCTCTAACCGAGCTAGCAAAAAATAGGGGAGTTGCTAAGGCCATGGCCGCTAATAGCTGGAGTTTCATAAATTTTCCCCCTTAATAATCAACTTGCGTCCGTTCTGTCCCTCACAACTCTATTATCTCACTAAACTTCGTGAGGTCAATCTCTCTTGTGACAATCTATCTCCTGACAAGTTAATTGTGATCTGAAACACAGATAAAAGTGATGTCAAAAATGCCATTAATTCCGATTTTTTGGCGATTTTTACCAAAAATTTCTCAAAAAATGCCAGTATTAAATCACTATTAAATCTTTTTAAAAGTAAAAACTGGCGCTACTTGCTATAGCTAGTTAGAGAAGTATTTATACTTATCAATTGATGGTTTAGTTTAATTCCTCAGAAATTCTCGCATATATTGATTAACCAATACCGGCTGTTCTTGCTGCACCCAATGACCACAATTTGGAATGTACTTGATTTGGAAATTCCTGACATAGGCTCCAGTGTCGTAGGTTAGTTCTTTGCCAAGTGCAGTGTCATTTTCTCCCCAAATCATCAGTGTTGGTACTTCGAGAACGCCCCAATTTGGATTTAGCATTCTCTGCTGAAAAATATTGCGGTAATAATTCAACATTGCTGTCAACGCACCGCGTTTTGCCGCAGCATTTTTATATGCGTCAATATCGGCTTGTGTGAAAGCGCTCTTGTTGACTGCTGTACCTTTAAAAGCTGTTTCAATAGCTTGGTAGTCGGAAGATTGTAAAAGTAATTCTGGTATCCACGGTAGTTGAAAGAGGAATATATAATTGCTACGTAGCAACTGCTGGGGAGTGCGTAACCCTTGGGCAAATTTGGCTGGATGAGGCAGGTTAAGAATAATTAATTGTTCTAGCATCTCGGGGTGAGCGTATGCAAAATTCCAAGCGA
Organism: Nostocales cyanobacterium LEGE 12452; assembly: GCA_015206945.1. Classification (GTDB taxonomy): domain Bacteria; phylum Cyanobacteriota; class Cyanobacteriia; order Cyanobacteriales; family Nostocaceae; genus Nostoc. Next base: position 28,491 of record JADEXV010000016.1, read on the forward strand.
TCGCACCTCCCCAATCATGTCCAACTAATACACATTTTTGGTATCCTAAGCCTTTAATTACTCCCTCAATATCTTTGATAAACTCATCCATTACATAAGCTGATTGCTCATTTGGTTTATCACTATCGTTGTAGCCACGCAAGTCAAGGGCGACAACTTTAAAATCTTGAGCAAACTCTGGTATTTGATGCCGCCAAGAGTACCAAAACTCAGGAAACCCATGCAACATCAACATTAAAGGGCCTTCACCTTGGGTAACGTAGTGTAGTTTTACCCCATTGGTAGTTATATATTCGTGTTTACAAGAAGTTTCTATTAGAGACATAATTAATCCAAATTTAGCATTAAAAAATACTAAATAATAATACTGTACTTAGCAACTGTAATATTATTTTGAGCAGCTTCACATCTATTGAAAGACAGTATTACGATAGTGCTTTTTTGCAAAAATATTAGACAATTTGTCTTGAGGTAGATGTGAATCGTGGGTAAATTTTGGTAAAAGGTAAATATAATAATTATTCCTAACTACCATGACACAACAGTTGACAAACCATGCTTCATTGTGGGTTGAGCGACTGGGACGATTTGGCTATGTTTCTAAAGGAGTAGTTTACGGTATTGTTGGCCTACTCGCAGCACAGGCGGCTTTTGGCAGTGGTGGTAAAACAACTGATACCCAAGGCGCTCTCCAAACAATCGTTAACCAGCCATTTGGTCAATTTTTACTGGTTTTAGTTGCAATCGGCTTGATTGGATATGTAATCTGGCGTTTTGTACAGGCAATTAAAGACCCAGAAAATAAAGGTACCGATGCCAAAGGTTTAGCAATACGAATTGGTTACGCAGTTAATGGCTTGATTTATGCAAGTTTGGCCTTAAGTGCTGTGCAAATCGTTATGGGTACAGGTAGCGGTAAAAATAGTAGTGATTCTACTGAAGATTCGACAGCACGTTTGCTTTCTCAACCCTTTGGTCAATGGTTAGTTGGAACTGTGGGGGCGTTTGTAATTGCTCTAGGTTTCTATCAGTTTTATCAAGCTTTTAGTGGCAAATTTCGTAAAGAACTCAATTTAACTGAGTTAAGCAAGACAGAAGCCCAATGGGTAATGAGGATTGCCAGATTTGGTTTAGCGGCACGGGGTATAGTATTTTGTATTATAGGTTGGTTTTTAATTGAAGCAGCAAAACAGTCTAACGCCGCTACCGCAGAAGGTTTGGATGAAGTATTACAGACGCTAGCGCAACAGCCTAACGGGGCATGGCTTTTGGGTATTGTGGCACTAGGTTTAGTTGCCTATGGGATTTACACGATAATACAGGCGCGGTATCGTCGGCTAGTCAATGTTTAGATGGTGCAGTGCCGAGAATTTCAATTTATAGAAATGGCAATAATAGAAACCCGTGGTATATGGCTGACTACTACTGATAGTAAGGTTCTCAGGTCAAAGCAACGCATTGCCGAAGCGATGGATTTCCTGGCTGAAACGGGATTTAATGTGGTGTTTCCCGTTGTTTGGAATAAGGCAGTAACTTTGTATCCTAGTCAAACAATGCAGCAGACTTTTGGAGTCGAAATTGATCCGATGTCTGTAGGCCGTGACCCTTTAGAAGAGGTGGTAGTTGAGGCGCGGCGAGTTGGGTTGAAAGTCATTCCTTGGTTTGAATACGGTTTTGCCAGTTCTTACAATTTGAATGGTGGTGTACTTTTACAGAAAAAACCAGAATGGGCTGCGCGCGATCGCAACGGCAATTTACTGAAGAAAAACGGCTTTGAGTGGTTGAATGCACTCGACTTACAGGTGCAAAAATTCTTGTTGAACTTGGTGCTGGAAGTTGTAAAGAATTATGATGTGGATGGTGTTCAAGGAGACGATCGCTTGCCAGCATTACCCTCTGAAGGTGGCTATGATGAGGTAACTGTCAGCCGCTATCGCCAGGAATTCGATTGCAATCCGCCACAGAACCCCAAGGATAGACAATGGTTACAGTGGCGTGCAGATATTCTCACTGAGTTTTTGGCGCTTCTCTATCAGGAGGTAAAAGCGGTGAATCCTAATTTATTAGTAGCGATCGCACCCAATATCCATGATTGGGCATTTCAGGAATATCTGCAAGACTCACCCACATGGCTGAAGCGGGGAATAGTTGATATGATTCAGCCGCAGATTTATCGCCGTGACTTTAGGAGTTATTGTGCGATCGCTGATAAACTGGTAAACCAGCAGTTTACAGATGCGACACTGCCCAAGTTAGCACCGGGAATACTGATGAAGCTTGGCTCTTACTGCATTAGTCCAGAATATCTGGTGCAAGCAATTGAATACAATCGTCAACTTGGCATTCCAGGAGAGGTATTCTTTTTTTACGAAGGTTTGCGCGAGAATAGCAATAACCTAGCTAAAGTCTTGCGAAATGGTCCTTATGCTAAGTCTGCATCATTTCCCACTCTGTCAGATTTGAATATGGGTGGTGTGAGTAATAAGAGGACATCTTTTATTTGGCCAGGAGTGGAAAATTTGTTAAAAAAGATTTTTTAAAGGGAAAGGCGCGTGGAATATCAATTGCCAGTGGAAAAGGTAATTAATACTTTAAAAGAAGATTTACCGACACTTTTTGAAAAAGATATTTCTTATGACATCTATACACAGGATATCTATTTTAAAGATCCGGTGAATACATTCAAATACAAATTTAACTATCGAATTATATTTTGGACTTTACGATTTCACGCTCGGCTATTTTTTACCAAAATTTTCTTTGATGTACATGAAGTTTATCAGTCAGCCGAAGACACGATTTTAGCAAAGTGGACGGTGCGGGGAGTGTTGCGCGTTCCCTGGAAAGCAGGGTTGCTTTTTAATGGCTATTCGACGTATAAACTCAATCAATATAATTTGATATATGAGCATATCGACACCTGGGATAGAAATCCAGGAGAGATTTTACAGCAGTTTTGGCAAAGGGAAGGAGATAGTTAACTATTATATTATTGACAGACTAGTAGGTACGTTACGGAGTTTAGCCAAACACACTCTACTAGTCTATGAAAAGTGCTGAGTTCCGTGAGTGGTAGCGGTGCGTTTGGTCCGTATCTCCTAATAAGAATAGCTTAACCTCACCCCGATAAAGCTGTGCTTTATCTCCTCAAAATATTAAGACGCAGACAAAAAAGTTTATTTTTAACCGATTACGAACCTTGCAAAAGGTCATTAATTGAACTTATACTCTGTTTTATTTGTTCTGTCAGAGAAGTTTTTAAGAAGTCCAGGTTTACTGTTGAAAAATTGAGTAGCCCCAAAGCATATAATAGGCTCGAAAAACCAATAAACAAAGCCAAAAATCTACCAAAACAACCAGGATTGATTTCAATAAAAGCTAATTTAGATTGCCCGATAACAGCAATCGTTACAAAAACAATTCCTACTATTAAAAAGGTGCTATTTGGAGTTAAATCTGTCATTTTTCGATTAAGATGCCTCAGCACTTTTATTGTAGCTACTATTAGTTCAAATTTATGCCCCTGATGCAAAAACATAAAAATTTTGCAAATCAACATTTACCCTAACCTAATAAGGCTCTGGCTACGTAGTATCTATCGGTGTTGTAACTTATCGTGTGCTATGATTTAGAAAGATATATTTTGATTTTGAAACTTATTGAGCAATAAATAGCGTTGATTGTCTCAATTGTGTATAAATTTTTCTATCTCACTCAGATATTTAAGGAAAAACCTAGATTCTGCAAGAAGCGAACTAACTTATGTGTCTCTAGCAGAAATTCAGATATCGTGAAGTTGCAGTTGATTTAAACTCAATTTTGCTTCTTACGGTTTTGCTGAGACTATGCAGTGGTAAAAGTTTCAGCATCAAAAAGCCAAAATTTCATCACTCGTGTACTAGACGTTGATTTAGTTTATATATTAAACTACACTAAGACGATAGGAATAGTGGGTTTTTATGGAAAGCGTCCAAAACGTTAGTCAAGAGTTGAATGGAACAAGAGACACAGCACTAGAGCAACTACAAAAGTCTACTCCAGTAGAGTTCAAAAAAGATATTTTCAAAAAACTCAGAGGTGGATTTTTTGTAGTACTAGGATATTTATTATCACCACTATGTTGGTGGAATGATCTACTATTCAATCTGCCAATAGCTTATGGGTTTGGATATGCATGTAGTTTACTTTCCCCAAAATTGCTTCTACCTTGTTCAATTATCGGATACTGGCTCTCTAACATTGTGGGAATTCTCTTGATGCAATTCGGTTCTAAGGACATTTTTCAAAAAGAACCTAAAGAGCATGACCTCAAAAAAGAATTGTTCACAGGTCTAATTTCTTCAACACTTTATACCCTGTTGATTATGCTATTGATCCAGTTGAAGATTCTTGATTCTCCTATTTTATTCTCCAACAGTTAATTTAGTTTATCACTTTTTACAAAGGAATCGATAGTATGGATGTACATCTGTACGTCCATCCTATGTATATGTAGTAGGTATAGCAATGTATGGAAGAGTTACGAACAAAAAAACCCTGACTTATTGAAGAAATCGGGATTCTGAGTCTCTTGATGGAGAGCAATTCATCTAGCAAAAACATCAATTTTCATCAAATTTTAAAAATTCACTTAAGTTCAACAATTTTGGAGCCTCCTTACTTACAATTAATGGCAGCTTACCATTCCATTTTTCTATTGCTTGCCTTTGCAGAATTTCTGGAGTTAAACCATCACGTAATAATCTGTGTGCCTCAGCTTCTCCTTTGGCTAAATTAACTTTTGCTTCAGCCTCTTTTGTTGCTTTCAGTGCTATAAACTCTGCTCGTTTTGCTTCTTGTTCAGCAACCTGCTTCGCCTCCACCGCCTCACCAAATCGTTCTGAAAAATGGACATGAACTAAAGAAATATCATCAACTGCAACGTGATAGCTACCCAGCCGTGCGGACAATGCATCATCTACTCCACTTTTGACTTCTCCTCGTTTAGTAATAATTTCTTCAGCAGTATACTTTGCCATTACTGCTTTCAGTACTTCTTCAACTGCTGGATTAATAATCCGAATAACTACATTTTGTTCATCTCCAATCTCTTGAAAAATGGCATTTGCTTCTTGGGGGATAATATGCCAATTGAGAGCTACATCAGCAAAAACATTTTGTAAATCTTTGGAAGAAGCCTCAGCAGGAATTTCCTGTTTTTGGACTCTAATACTCAACTTTTTCACAGTATTGACTACAGGAATAATTAAGTGAAGTCCTTCTCCTAATATCTGGTTTTGTACTTCGCCAAATTTCATTAATACACCACGTTCTCCTGCATTTACAATCACACAAGGCGTGAGGAAGAGAGTTATCAAAAACAAAAGAGCGGTCAGTTTACCGGCACTGTTAAAAGTTGTAATTTTTATCATTTGTGTGAACCATGTATGCATCTTGCATAGAGACACATATTTAGGAGTTATGGGCTTCTTCCCGTCATGATTTTAGCTCGACTTGATCCAAAATTAAGAACATTCTCGACTCAATAGCAACTGCCCATTAGAGGCTATTTATAAAGTAAATCTAAAGGGGACTAATCAAATGAAATGATAACGATAAAATACTCTTGAGACAGTGCATTTACGTAGCGTTCAATGACTCGAAAGGCTTATTCTACCGATCTGAATGACTCAGAATGGGCTATTCTAGCTCCCTTGATCCCACCAGCTAAATCTGGGGGACATCCAAGGACTACTGATATGAGAGAAGTATGCAACGCAATATACTATCACTTGAAAACGGGATGTCAATGGGACATGCTACCAGGAGACTTTCCACCAAGTTCAACGGTTTACAGCTATTATCGCAAATGGCAAAAATACGGGATTTGGGAAGAATTAAACCATACACTACGTGACAAACTAAGGGAAAAACTAGGTAGGTCAACACAACCAACAGCGATCGCGGCAGATAGTCAGTCGGTAAAAACGACTGAAAAAAGGGGGATGTGTACGGCTTTGATGGTGGAAAGCTAGTTAAAGGAAGAAAACGGCAAACATGGGAACAGATGGGTCTATACATCTTCTTTTTACCCAAGTATTGCTCCGAAATGAATCCAATTGAATTTGAATGGCAACACCTGAAAAAAGATGAGCTATCTGGGCAAATATTTGACGACGAATTAGACCTTGCTTATGCCGTAATTGACGGTATTCAAGCTAGAGGAGAAAAAGGTACAGTACAGAGTGTGTAAAATTTAATTTTAATTCTACTGCTTAATTTTCATAACATAGCTGTAAATTTTTCCGCCCACCGACTTAAACACAAGATAAAAATGCACAAAATTCTAATATTCCGTAATGAAAAGCTTCTACGCCGTGCGCTTACCCACCGTTCTTACGTCCATGAAAACCCTGGAGAAGGCGAACATAATGAACGCCTAGAATTTCTAGGTGATGCTTTGCTGAATTTCTTAAGTGGCGAATATCTCTATGGTCGTCATGCAGAAATGGGAGAAGATGAACTAACCCGGCGGCGTTCGGCGCTGGTAGATGAAAAGCAATTAGCAAAGTTTGCTGAAGAGGTAGGTTTAGACTTTAGGATGCGACTAGGAAAAGGCGCTATTCGAGACGGAGGCTACCAAAATCCTAATTTGCTTAGTAGCACCTTTGAAGCAGTTCTTGGTGCTTACTATTTAGATAATGAGTCCAATATTGAAACAGTTCGCGCAATTATAGAACCACTATTTGATTCTGTAGATCCTAAGCATATAATTGTATCTCGTTCTAATGTAGACTCAAAAAACCGCTTTCAAGAATGGGTGCAACGCAACATTACTCCAAATCCCCCCAAATACTTTACAGACCAAATAGGGGGCCCTTCTCATGCACCAGAATTCATCGCCAAAGTATTGGTAGATGAAAAAATTTACGGAGAAGGTAAGGGACGTAATAAAAAAGATGCAGAAAAAGCTGCTGCTGAAGATGCACTAGCTAAGTTGAAAAAACAAGGTTTGTTATAGAGTTTATCGGTTCATAAATTTTAATAATTTTAAAATTAGAAGCTTTCTAATCCCTCTTTTGTTACTTACTTTTTCCAGGTTGCCTTCTGACTATACTCTCCCCGTAGTAACAAAAGAGGGATAACACTGAAAAAACGTAAAAAATGAGGGTGGAGTATACCATCCTCATTTTATTTTTTGTCAATTTAATCCTTTCCAGATAGTAGCCGGAAAAGAGTCAACTATTACAGTTGCGGTACGTACTGTTGCTTCTCAGGTACTTCAGTGTACTCAGCTACAATCTGGCGGAATTCTTCGCCATCAATGGTTTCTTTTTCAATGAGCAAATCTACTAAGCGATCGGTGACAGTGCGATGGTCACGGATGATCTTCTTAGCATTGTCGTAGCACTGCTCAACAATTTCCCTGACTTGTCCATCGATGCGGGAAGCTATGGATTCGGAATATTCAGATCGGGTTGTCCAGTCACGACCCAAGAATACTTCTCCCTGCTGGCTTTCTAACGACAGTGGGCCTAAGTCGGACATCCCGAACCGAGTCACCATTTGCCGGGCCATTCCCGATAGTTGCTGCAAGTCTCCACCAGCACCAGTTGTGACTTCCGCAGCGCCAAAAATCACTTCCTCAGCGGCGCGACCACCCAAAGCACCAGTAATTCTAGCTTTCAACTGGGAACGAGAAATTAATCCCTGTTCTTCATTGGGTGTAAACCAAGTTAAACCCTGTGCTTGTCCCCGTGGGATTAAGGTAACTTTCTGTACTGGGTCATGGTCTTTTAACAAAGTCCCCACTAAGGCGTGTCCAATTTCGTGGTAAGCAATTAAGCGCTTGCTCTTGCTGTCCACCAAAGGAGTACCTTCCATCCCTGCAACTACCCGATCCACCGCATCATCAATTTCGCGGAGGGTGATGGCTTCTTTGCGTCTTCTAGCTGTCAGAATTGCTGCTTCGTTGAGTAAGTTGGCTAAGTCAGCACCAGTGAATCCAGGAGTGCGGCGAGCGATCGCATCTAAAGATACGCTAGTGTCTAGTTTCTTATTGCGCGCATGGACTTGCAATATTTCCAAACGCCCTTTAATATCCGGTGCATCGACTGTTACTTGGCGGTCAAAGCGACCGGGACGCAACAAGGCTGAGTCTAGTACATCGGGACGGTTAGTAGCAGCAATAATAATGATGCCTGTGTTACCTTCAAACCCATCCATTTCGGTGAGCAATTGGTTGAGGGTCTGCTCTCTCTCGTCGTTACCGCCACCGATACCAGCGCCCCGTTGGCGTCCAACGGCGTCTATTTCATCGATAAAGATAATACAGGGGGCGTTGTCTTTAGCTTTCTTGAACAAGTCGCGGACGCGGGATGCACCCACACCAACGAACATTTCCACAAATTCCGAACCGGAAATACTGAAGAAAGGTACGCCTGCTTCGCCTGCGATCGCTTTTGCTAATAAAGTTTTACCAGTTCCAGGAGGCCCAACTAACAGCACTCCCTTGGGAATCCGTGCGCCCACAGCCGTAAATCTTTCTGGCTGCTTCAGGAAGGTGACGACTTCTTGTAGTTCTTCCTTAGCTTCTTCGATTCCGGCTACGTCGTCAAATTTAACCCCGGTTTTTGCTTCCATTTGGAAACGCGCTTTGGATTTGCCGAAGTTCATTGCTTGCCCTGGGCCGCCGGGAAGGTTGCTAGAACGCCGGAACAAAAAGAACAACCCAGTAATCAATAAAACTGGAAATATGAGATTGCCCAACAATCCCCAAATTGCGCCATCATTCCGCATGGGGTGAGCATCAAAACTAATGGCTTTCTCTTTGAGCTTGCTAATTAACTCAGGAGCATTAACAGGCAAATCCACACGCCATCTTTGGACACGATTTTCCAGGTCTGGATCGCGGGCTTCTATAATTGCTGTCCTACCGCCTTCATACAGATCCACACTGTTGACGCGATCGCTGTTCAAGTATTCTAGAAAGCGGCCATAAGTCATACGGGTATTAGCTGCATTCTTACTCATGTCAGCAGGAGCGCCTGCAAACGCACCTTGCCAAAAGAAAAAGCCAATTACCAAAGCCGGCAACGTCCAGAGTGCTACGACTTTCCAGGAGAATTTCATTTTAATTTGCCTCTAGATGCCTATACAACTCGTTAGCTCTAGTAACCGAATGTTCATCACTCTGTCACTTTAAGCTGTTAAACGGATGTTTATAAATCCATTTTGTTTAATTTGATCTCTTACATGCAGTGCCATAAGGCGATTAGAGCATTATGGCGATGCCAACAAGAATCTTAATCAAAGTTAACTTAATTTTAATACAATATCGCATGAGAAAAGGGAGCGCAACGGGATGCAAAGACAGAGAGAATTTCTCCAGAACGCTCTTTATATCGTTTAAGCCGCTCTCAATCATGATTCTGGGAAAATGGGGAGTGAGGAAGATGAGGAAGAAGGGGAGAAGTTACAGTAAGTTTTTCCTCCCTGCCCCTCCGCACCTCCGCTTCTTGTGCCCAATGCCCTACTTTACTTCTGTAATTTTTAGAGTGTAAGGAAGATACTTGCCTTTTTCGTAGGAACCAACCCAAATTTGGTAACTTCCAGGTAGCCATTCACCAACAATGCCAGCATTTTTGCCATCAAAATCGTCATTGCACCAAGTACCACCGGGTCCTTTAATAATCATGGTGGTGTCTTCAGGACTTTGCACTTGCAGCTTTAGGTAGTCAAATTTACTTGTTAACGCTAATGTGTGGTCTGGTGTTTCATCCACAAATCCGGTACAAGGGCCAGTAGCTGTTTCGCTTCTCCCACCTACTTGATTCCCAGATATTGAGCCACCACTCATCCCGCGAACTGTCAGGGGGTCTGGCGAAAACTGAGGGCTAATGGTGACATCTCCAAATATCGTTGGCGCTTCCTGAGCATCAACCGCAGCATTAACTGCCGATATGATGAAGAGCGTAACTATCATGAACGATAATCTCATCCCTCTATTGAGCGCTTTTGTCGGCATTGTAATTACGTTCGCTTCTAAGTGTTTTTGAAGACATGAATTTTACACACCAAGTTCCCAACATGAGAAGAATTGACTACCTATTTTAGATTTGAAACTGGGGATAATTCATTAGTAATTAGTAAATTATTTCTTGTTGCCATAGTTGCTTTACCTTATGGATAGGGGCACACATTTGTGCGCCCCTAAAATCTGAAATATTTCTAAAATCTGGAAGTAATCGCTACTTAGCTTCCGTTATAGCCCGGCTCAAGCGCGGTTTATCTAAACCAATCTGATTTAGTAGTAACCAAGATTGGATTAAGTCGGGGCCATGAACATCCCCAGTTAAGGCTGCTCTGAGCGATCGCATCACTAAGCCTTTTTTGACTTTTTGCTCTTTCACCACTTGTTTAATAATGTCTTGTCCGGCGGCTTCTGACAGTTGCGGCTGATTTTCTAAAGCTGTGACAATCGCTTCAAGGACAGCAGCAGAACCTTCTTGCTTGAGTTGTGTACTGCCTTCCTCGCTAAATTCAACTGTGTCACTAAAAAACAATTGACTTTGAGCTACTCCATCAACCAGGCGAGTCAAACTCTGGCTAATTAAAGTTACTAGCTGTTCTAACCAGGAGCGATCGCGTCCACCATCAAATTTATAGCCAGCCGCTTCCCAATAGGGGATGAGTAAATCTGTGAGTTTATCTACTGGCGTTTTGTGGATATACTGACTGTTCAACCAATCCAGCTTGTCCCAGTCAAACTTTGCACCTGCTTTATTGACGCGCTCAAAGCCAAATTCTTTAGCTGCTGTTTCTAAGGTAAATATTTCTTGTGTCGAATCTGGTGGCGACCAACCCAGCAATGTCATGTAATTTACCAAACCTTCAGCAGTAAAACCCATTTTCTGAAAGTCAGAAATGGAAGTGACGCCATCTCGCTTAGAAAGCTTGCGCCCTTCCATATTCAAAATTAATGGCGTATGAGAAAACTCTGGAATTTTTGCACCCATCGCTTCATACAGCAGAATTTGTTTGGCAGTGTTGGCGATGTGGTCTTCTCCGCGGATGACGTGGGTGATTTGCATATCGATGTCATCCACTACAACCACAAAGTTATATAAAGGTTGACCGCTACCCTCTTCTGAGGCGCGGGCGATGACCATATCACCACCTAAATCGCTACCTCGCCAAGACATCTTGCCCCTTACTAGGTCATTCCAGACAATTTCCCGCCCATCTTCGATTTTGAAGCGAATTACAAAAGAGCGACCTTCTGCTTCAAAGGCGGCGCGTTGTTCTGGGGTAAGGTTGCGGTGACGGTTGTCATAGCGAGGTGCTTCGCCTCTAGCTTTTTGAGCTTCTCGGAGCGCCTCTAGTTCTTCGGAAGTAGTGTAGCAGCGATAGGCTAATCCTTGATCTAGCAGTTTTTCTACTGCTTCTTTATAAAGATCCAGGCGTTGGGATTGGAAAAATGGCCCTTCATCCCAGTTAAGTCCTAGCCAGCGCAATCCTTCAAGAATATTGTCGGTGTATTCGGGACGCGATCGCTCTAAATCTGTATCTTCTATTCGCAGGATAAATTTTCCACCGTGGTGGCGGGCAAATAACCAGTTAAATACAGCCGTTCGAGCTGTACCAATATGTAAATTTCCGGTTGGACTCGGCGCAATACGGACTCTAACAGTCACAGTTAATTCTCTCTTTCGCAAAGCATGATAAATGTAGCTTATATTTAAATCTTGAATCCTGAGTCAACCTCTTTGGGTAATTCAGAACCCAATATCACCTAAGTTAAGTGATTCGCTACTGATAAATTTAGAACGGGACTGACGGGGCTCGAACCCGCAACTTCCGCCGTGACAGGGCGGTGCTCTAACCAATTGAACTACAGTCCCTTGTTTGGCAACTTTGCTATTATCACTATTTTTTCTCCACTTGTCAAGTGTTTCAGAGTCAGGAATTAAAAATGATTTTTGTTACGTATCTCCAAGGTGCGAATTATACGTTAAAAAGACCGTGATAACACAACCTGTGGCTCTGATTCCAGATGCTGCAATATTCGGGATTGCATTTGTTTATACTGCTGTTTCAATAGCTGTTTGCTTAATTGGGGTTGAGAAGTGGGTGGTAGACTATGGCTTTGTTGCACCCAAGTTTTTAACGTTTGCCGCTGAGTTGACTCAATGCGACTACTGAGAACCTTGATGCAGGAATGTGGTGCTTCCAGAGTAAAGAAAATCAAAGGATGTTGTTCATTTTCAGTCAGGAAACTTACCATCCTCAGATTTTGGGGATTTTGCATATCTAAGTAGCACGGTAGCCACTTAGGAGCGAATTGCCGATTATAGAGTACAGTTACCCACAACAACATTGGGTGAGGGGATGTCACAAAGACAAACTGGTTATAACGGGTAGAAACCGCATAGTTTTTAATTTCTTGTTTAGACAACATCAACCATAGCGCTGTTATAGATCCTTGTGGAGTGTCTAGAAGCTGGGGAAAAACAATCTCTTGAATTGGTTTATTTTGAGGCCACAAAAGTTGCCGATAGCTTTGTTCTACAGTGATTGGTAATGTAGAATTTAAGGGACTGCTGAGGATGGAGTTAGAGGGAAAATTTGTAGGCGAAGTAGGATTATTAGACTTTTCTAGACTGTTTAAAACTTGTAAAATTTCAGCGATATTTTGAGGGCGATCGCTTGCTTTTTTAGCCAGACAAGCCATAATTAAATTATTTAACTTCTGAGGTATTTTAATAGTAGGTTTAACATCTGCGATCGTTTTTGGTGCTTCAAAATGATGTGCTTTATACCAAGCACCAAAGTAATCAGTTTCTGTTTGCCAAGGTTTTTTGCCTGTAAGCATCTCAAACATCATCACACCCAGGCTATAAATATCAGAGCGACTATCTAATTTTTCCCCATCTAGCTGTTCTGGAGAACAGTAGGGTAAAGTGCCATTAAATCCGCTACTTGTACTAGCTGTTGATGCATAATCCAAAAATCTAGCAATACCAAAATCGAGAATTTTAACTAACTGATCCAATATCGGATCGGGAATAACTAATATATTGGCAGGCTTAATATCTCGATGAACCAACGGACAAATTTTGCCATCAATGTTAATACCTTGATGGGCACACTGTAAGCCCAAACAAATTTGGCGAGAGAGAGTCAAGAACATGGGCAGAGATAGCGGAATTAAATCCTTTAAATTCTTCCCACATAAATATTCCATGACGTAGTATGGTTTTCCTCTCTCATTCACACCATAATCATACGCCCGCACTATATGTACGCTCTTTTGACTCAAGGCTGCACTCATTAAAGCTTCACGAGCAAAGTCTTGTTGCATCTTAGTATTAACAACAGTTTGAGTCAAAAACTTGATAGCAACTGGTATACCTCCTAACAAAACATCATTTGCTAAAAAAACTTCACCCATGCCACCGCTGCCAAGTAATTGCTTGAGTTGATAACGATTGGCAAGCAAGCCCGTACTACTAGGAGATGTAAATGGGCTTTGATTCACTTTGTTCACCTCTGATGTTGAGTCCATTTAAATTTAGCAATAAACACATAAAAATATTATTAGTTCATGGTGGCAAGCATTTTGATTTTGCTAGCAGAATTTCAACGACGTAATAGCATTTTAAAAAACATTTCCAAAAATTTATTCATCCAAGTTTTTAAAACTTCTGTCTCAGATTTTTGATGTGTGACTAAGTTTCGTAATATGTCTAACTTCAGCTTTTCGTACTCTGTTTTTAGAATACTTTTGGCTTGACTAGGCAAAATCAATTCATTTGACTGTTGACTCATATCTAACCAATCTAAAAGTTGCTGACGCTGTTTAGCCGTGAGACTTAAAGTCGTTACATGAGAGCAATGAGTTGGATCTTCTAAGGGGAAAAAGAGTAAATGATAGTAGCCTACTTCTGCTAAACCACGTGCTATATTTTGACTCTTATTATCTTTTAGATCCAAAAAATAAGGTAGCCACTTAGTCGTAGAAGCTTGGGCGTCATATAGTACTGTTACCCACATTAGCATTGGGTATACATTCATTTTACTAATAAATTCAGTACTATGTATTTTGTCCAAAAACTTTGCAATCTCTTGTTTAGGCAACATTGCCCAAAAAGTTGGTATAGGTTTTTGAGAAGTTTGTAGTAAATGGGGAAAACCAATTGGCGCGATTGGTTTATTTTTCGGCCAATTTTTCTGTAAACACTCTTTTTCTGATAATAAAGTTGCGGGTACTAATTGAACTGGAAGCGAAGCTTTAATAATGTCAGTGCTATTGCTAGAAACAACATTATTAACTTGAACACTAACTTTTTCTAAATCTTCTAATATTTGGTTGATATTCTGAGGGCGATCGCTTACTTCTTTAGCTAAACAACTCATCAATATTTTTTCTAATATTTCTGGTATTTTAACTTGCGGATTTACTTCTTCAACTGTAGGTGGCATTTGAAAGCGATGGGCTTGATACCAAGTACCAAAGGAGTTACTTTTTGTTTGAAATGGGTGTTTACCTGTCAGCATCTCAAACATTAATACTCCCAAACTATAAATATCGGAGCGGATATCTAGCAGTTTACGCCCTTCCATGTGTTCTGGAGAACAGTAAGGCAAACTGCCAATAAAAGAATCTGTTAGGGTCATCCCACTTCGCTCTGTTAAAAACTTGGCAATACCAAAATCTAGTATTTTAACAATTTCACCTTTTTTACTATCTTCAGCAATAAATATATTTTCTGGTTTAATATCTCTGTGAACAATAGGATAAATCTCTCCTTTAAGGCTAATACCTTGGTGGGCACATTGTAAGCCTAAACAAATTTGATTACAAATTTCTAAAAACTTTGATATTGTTAAGGGCTGAATTTTCAGAATTTGTTTGAGATTTTTTCCTTGGAGGTATTCCATTACATAAAATGGAGTTTTATCCTCAGTAACTCCATAACTTAAAATACGAACAATATGTTTACTTTTGCGACCTAATTGAGCGCCAATAAAAATCTCTCTGGCAAAACGTTGGGACATTTGTTGGTTTGACAAACTAAGTGATAAGATTTTGATTGCGATCGGCATACCGCCTTTAGCAGTATCTTCTGCTAGATAAACTCTACCCATTCCCCCTTTGCCAATCAAATCTCTGATTAAATAGCGATTGTTTAAAAAATGTCCGATGTAATCGTCTAATTCTGCCTTTTGCCCTACCATACTCTCAATTTTATTTTCTGGCATAAAAATCATTTATAAAAAATGTTATTGGCAAAATACTTTAATAAATCTAGCTAATTATTAAATTTAAATCTATGAGATATCAGAATTTTGAGATCATTAATTATATGCTGTAAATATGCTTAAGCCCTCTGCAAAAGCTACTAAACATTGTGTAACATATTTATTAAGGATCGCGGTTGAGAAATTACACGTAAACTATAAATAATCTAGTTAAAGTTACTTAGTATATTCAGTGAATACACAGGAATAATCAGAAATAACTAAATAGTAGTCAAGCCATGATGTTTACGACGGACTACGCCTACGCACTTTTACCTCTATAGAGTTAAAAGTTAAAATTTGGGAGTAAACGGTGTAATAATCTAATTAGTGGATTTTCAATTTTTATTTTAAAGGCTAGTATTTGTGTACGTTGTAGGGAGTTAAAATTATTATCACTGATAATAATTAATGATTGTTGACCATCCGGTAGTTTTGGACCAAGAGTTAAGCCTTCGATGTTGTCTAGCAGTACATCTAGTTTTCTTAAATCTAACAACAGTTTTTTCTTAACTGGTTTAATATTTTTGAAATCAATTGCTAAAAGGCTATCAATATTATGAATATCATCGGCTTCTTCTAAAGAAATCTGAAACAGAGAAATAGCAAATCCTAAACCAGTAAAAGACCTTTCTAAACTTAAAAAGTGTCCTTGATTATCAAGAGCGAGTAAATCGGGTAATCCACTAGCGAATTTGCCAATTAGATTTAAAAATGGTGTAACTGATTCAGTTTGGTAAAGAAATTCCTTTTCAGGTTGCTTGTTTATCAAGTTGTATTGCAAAATTCGGCAAGGACTACCGATATTAGGTTTAGCTGCGACACCATCTTGAATTAGAGCATTTTCGGTGGCTGTGAATAGATGCTTATTATCGGGTGTGATAGTAAGGCTTTCGAAAGCCAAATTGTTGCGGATACCTTGTTGACTAGTTTTATCTGGCAAAAATTTGTTTGGTATAGGGAGTGTGACGATTTCTCTGCCAGAAGATAATGAGAACTCTTTAATAAAAGGATTAATTAATTTTGCGGCATCGCCTTCAGAAGACACAAACACAGTTGCTTTATTAGTTAATGCAATACCTTCTGTATCAGTTTCACCAGGGCGAAATATTTGACCATTTTCATTTAATAATGTAATAATGCTGACTGGAATAATTCCATTTTTTTCTAGTAAACTTTTGCTCAAGTCGATTTTCAAGGTGTAGAAACGAACGCCAGCTTTTTGACCGCGATCGTCGGAAATAGCGTAATAAAGGTTATTGTTTGCATTATATGTAATTCCAGATAAACCTCCGACTTCAGTCTTTTGAAAGATTAAACCTTTCGGGAGAGTGGCTTCTCCAATAAAATCTATACTACTAATTTCAACACTATTTGAAGAAAAGTTTGTGAATACAAGGCTAAGAATTATAATTGGAATCAAAAAATAAATAATTCGTGGAAATACGAAGACTTTTTTAATTATCTGCATAATTTTTTATTAAACCAATATTTGTAGGAACGGACACTTATACATCCCTATAAATAATATCAATTAAATAAATAATTTAACAGATACAAGCCTCTAAATCCCGATAAATCATGTTTTTAAACTTTGTGATAAGTCTGAGCAAATGTTTCCTTTACTTAGACTTTCTAAGATGTATTTTGAATTTGAAAACTTTTAGAAAATACGAAATTACTTAAGCTAATCGTAAATTATATTCATCTTGAAAAAAGTTGACAAGCCAATCTTTGACTTGATGAGTGGCGCGGCAGTCATCTTCGTTGTAGCGTTGGATAATTTCTAGTAAGGTGCGATCGCCTGTTTCTAACCATTGATCGTACCAGTAAATGCACTTAGCACCACTGGCTTCTTGATCGCGCCACTCAAATCCTATCCAACGAGCGATCGCTTTCAAGGCATAGCTTTCTACGGGCAATGCTACACTTTGGGTTAATTGCTCATACACATCCACAAATCGATTCAGTACAGGACGCACTAAGGAGTGTGGAGTGCCGTAAAGTTTCGCTAACCGTTTGACTGTATCAAACTCGTAGACACAAAAATGATAAATTGGCGCTTCGGGATATTGCCAAACCAAATCCAAAAATTGCTGCCAAACTAATTCTTCGTCTTCTGGTTTGTCTGCTAAAAAGGAATAAAATCGTTCTGTATTAGTCTGTCTATTAACGACTAAAATCCCTAAAAGATAATCTAAATCTAAGTCTGGCTGGGCTTCAATATCAAAATAAAGCTCTATGGGCGCTGTGAATGTAATATCTTCTGTTGGTAGCGGGTAGGGTAAAATTAACGGTCGTTTTTCTAGTGCAGATTGAGCTTGCACTACCAATTTGGGAGCTACTTGACTGTCAAAACCAAGCAGGTTTTCTAAGCTGCTGGGACTGGTGTTAGCAAGAGATTCTAGTGTGGTAATGTCTAAGGCTTGGAGTTGAGTGTAGCGAAGGGGTGTTACGCCTGGTAGTAGGGAGAGATGTTTTTCAGATTGAGCGATCGCATAACATTCAGTATACCAATGGCAAAAATTGCACTTTTGGCGAGAAATAAACACCTCTGGCGGATTCGGCGACTCTAAAACTTGAATAAACTCCTCTAGAATCTGCTGCATCCGTGGCATCCATTTAAACAGATCCACTGTATAATTTGTATTTTTACTTCGCAATATAAGCGAAGCTGTTTCGGGTGAAACTCCCTGTACTGATGCCAACACTTGGACATGAAATGCAGCGACAACCTGATATTCTTGCTTAGGGCGCTTACCCAATTCAATACTCGCCGGGACGTACATCCAATCTCCAAAATGGGATTGTCCCGGTTGTTTCACGAGTAAATCTGGACGACTTAGCAGGGTGTCTGCTTCAGAATAATTTGCTAACAGTACTCCTTTATAGATATACTCAACCCCACGCTGCATCAATTCTAAAGTTGCCTTCTCTGCCTTTTCCCAGTTTCCATAAGAATAATCTGGTTGGTGATAAGTCACGTTTGTCAAAACACTCAACTGATGAGCGATTTTATCCTGTTGCAGTTTCCGTAGCAACTCATTGGGAGCATCGCGCTGACTTTTGTCACCGTGGATATCTAGAAAAGGTCGGCGTTTACAGCGTTGGTATTGCAGTAAGAGTTCAGCATTAATTAGCATCCTTTTAAGTTAACAAGAATTAGCACAATCTGGGAGTAACTCAGACAATTAAAATCTGGAAGTGGCAATACCTTTCCTGCGGAACGCTACGCGTAGCTTGCTTCCCCGTAGGGGTACGGTGGGCTACGCCAACGCGTCCACGCTTAATTTGCTGTTTATTTTATACTGTCAACAGCTAGCTATTGGCTTAAGCAGCATAAGTGTTTACTTTTCTGCCAAATTACAACTGAGAGAGAGTAAAAATCACAGTTTGTCCATTATTACAAGGATACATGACAAAACAACATGAGCCGTGTCTCATCTGTGAGCGTGTCACACTCTGGAGAAACGGTCAGAATCTCTACTTTATACACGAATTCGAGCATTCAATCTTTGTGATTGGCGATCATCAGTTTCATCGCGGATATTCCCTCATCCTTCTAAAAAACATATTAGAGAGTTGCATGAACTTCCCCCAGCTATCCAGTCTGCCCTATTTCAAGAGGTGATGCTGGCAGGAAAAGCTATTGTTAACGCTTTTAATCCGTGGAAAATGAATTATGCCTGTTATGGAAATGGTGAGCCACATATTCATTGGCATCTCTTCCCCCGTTACGAGTCCGATCCAGATCGCAAGGCTAATCCGTGGCATCATGTATCAGAGTTCAAACACCATTTGATTACTTCTCAAACAGCCCAGAATTTAGCACATAAAGTCACAGAACATTTATCGTTACTGATTACGAGATGAAATTTAGTAACGAGAGCTTAAATTAATTTCATCGCTCTTACCACAAAGTACAAATACTTCTGAATATCAATAGCCTGCAAATAGCAGATATCCCTTGTAAATTATGACTAGTATTTCTGCATCATCAATCAAGCTACATCGAGAGCAATTTCCGGCTTTAGCGAATAAGACTTATTTCAATTATGGGGGACAAGGACCGATGCCTCAAAGGGCAATGGATGCGATCGCCCAAACTCAAGCTTATGTTCAGGAAATAGGCCCCTTTGGTAATGAGGCATATAGCTGGATAGCGCCCCAGACTCAAGCTGCTAGAGTTGCGATCGCTTCGGAGTTACATGCACCATCTGAAACGATTACCCTCACCCAAAATGTCACTGTTGGCTGTAATATCGCCATGTGGGGCATTGAATGGCGTGCTGGCGACCATCTGCTACTCTCAGACTGCGAACACCCAGGCGTAATTGCTACAGCCCAGGAAATCTCGCGGAGATTCGCTGTAGAAGTTACTACCTGTCCTCTAAAAGCAACTTTAAATGAGGGCGATCCGGTAGAAGTTATTGTCCAGCATTTGCGTCCCAATACCCGTCTTGTGATCTTGAGTCATGTTTTCTGGAATACTGGTCAAGTTTTACCTCTTGATAAAATTGCCGAAGTATGCAGGAATAATCGTTCTTTTTTGTTGATAGATGCTGCCCAATCTGCTGGTTTATTGCCTTTAAACTTGACTGAATTGGGAGTAGATTTTTATGCTTTCACTGGTCATAAATGGTTATGTGGTCCTGCGGGTGCTGGTGGCTTGTATGTTCGGCCAGAAGCACGAGACAGCCTAAAACCTACATTTATTGGCTTGAATGGTGTTGTTGTAGATAGTCAATCTCAACCTGTGGATTGGCTTCCAGATGGGCGACGATACGAAGTGTCTACATTAGCTTATCCGTTGTATCTTGGTTTAAAAGAAGCGATCGCAATTCATCAGCAATGGGGAACGTCGCAGGAACGTTATGAGCAAATTTGCCATAACAGTGAGTATCTCTGGCGACAATTGAAAGCGTTACCAGATATTAAATGTTTGCGAACTTCCCCACCCGAAAGCGGTATAGTCTCCTTTCAACTTGAAAATAATCAACCTCAAGCTAATTTGAAGTTGGTAAAATTTTTGGACTCACAAAGGATATTAACTCGGACAATTGCCGATCCTAGCTGTATACGTGTTACCGTTCATTACTTTACTTTAGAATCGGAAATCGACTTATTGATTGAGGCGATTCAAAGTTTTTGCAAAATTAATTAAAAGTTAGGAGTTACAAGTCTAGAAATTATGATTTTAACTTCTAACTCCTAACTCCTAACTCCTAACTTAAAAATGGAACGCCCAATTTTATATTTAGCAATAACTAACCACGGCTTTGGTCATGCTACCCGCACGGCTTCTGTAGCTGCAACAATTCAAAAGTTATGTCCAGAAATTCTGTTAATTGTGGTGAGTACTGCCCCACGCTGGTTGCTAGAGTGCTATATAGAAGGCGATTTTATCTATCGTCCTCGTGCATTTGATTTGGGTGTGGTGCAAACAGATAGTTTGACAATGGACAAAGTAGCGACTTTAGAAAAGTTGCTGGATATTAAGAAGCATCAAAATTCGCTGATTGCCTCAGAAGTGAATTTTATCCGTCAAAATCGCGTTAATCTTATTTTGGCAGATATTCCCTTCCTCGCTCCTGGGTTTGCCAAAGCGGCAAATATTCCCTGCTGGATGATGAGTAACTTTGGCTGGGACTTTATCTACCGGGATTGGGGAGGTGAATTTAACGCAGTTGCAGATTGGATTAGTGATTGGTACTCAAAGTGCGATCGCCTGTTTCGTCTTCCTTTCCACGAATCAATGCCAGCTTTTAATAATATCACCGATGTCGGCTTAACAGGCGGTTCCCCCCGTCACTCTGGTGATGGTTTACGCTCTATTTGGGGAATAACTGCACCAGTAGAAAAAACTATTTTGTTGACCTTTGGCGGGTTGGGTTTACAGCAAATTCCTTATGATAACCTACAGCGATTTCCAGATTGGCAATTTATCGTATTCGATCAGTCTGCCCCTGATTTACCTAATTTAGTGAAAATTAATGACCGCAAATACCGTCCTGTAGATTTTATGCCTCTTTGTGCGCGAGTCGTCTCTAAACCTGGTTATAGTACTTTTTCGGAAGCCACAATACTAGGAGTACCAATTGTCACTATACCGCGTGAAGACTTTGCCGAAGCAACTTTTATAGTAGAAGGCATAACTAATTATAATCAGCATCAAATCATCACCCCATCTGAGTTTTTTCAAGAGACTTGGAATTTTCTCCATGAGTTACCCCAACCTCCAAGGCAATCTCAACCAATTGCTAAAGATGGTAATAAAGCGATCGCTCAAGCTGTTATTAATTATTTACAGATAAAATAAAGTTATTGAAAACAATATCAATCTAATAATGCGCTCTCTAACCATAGATAAATAAATCTACGTCTCAAGAATACAACTTACAGATGTTAGCTGACTTCAGAAAGATTTATAATAACCATACTCAATTTAGCGCTCAATCAATGGTAAAGCAACGACCAAATCACGCAGATTGAACTACTAACTAGATTTTACTGTCATCAATAATTACTGTTTCAAATGACTCACTACCAGAAGTTACTAAAAATTTCCACCACTGGCAAATCTTTTTACAACATCACGGCAAAAATTGCAGCCGCAGTTGCAGAATCGGGAGTTGAAACTGGTCTTTGCACTTTATTTTTACGCCATACCTCAGCCAGCTTAGTTATCCAAGAAAATGCCGATCCTGATGTTCTTGTGGATCTAGCTAATTTTATGTCAAAACTCGTGCCAGAATCAGGCAAATATATCCATGATGCAGAAGGCCCCGATGATATGCCAGCACATATTCGTACTGCACTCACCCACACTTCTGAACATATCCCCATTAATCGCGGCCACTTAGTACTAGGAACTTGGCAGGGAATTTATATTTGGGAACACCGCCAACGCAGTCATTCCAGAGAATTGGTTGTTCACATTTCTGGATAGCCGATTCTCAAGTTTTATTGAAGGTGTGGTTTTGTAGAGTTTAAATACTCTGGTTATAATGTCTACCTTTTGGATATAATCTCCTAAAATCACGGTGATATGCATTAAAAAATACCGCCTTGATAAATTTTTCATCACGATTATTGATGCAAAACTAACCAGATATGCATTAAATAGTTCGTGTATATTTGTAAATCAAAAAGTTAAGTTTATTTGTGATTATTAAAGAATCAGCTTATGCCAATATACACTAATATTTAGTGTAAGCTGTCTGGGCTATTACTATTACTATGAAGCAAGAACTAACACCAACTAATACTTTTCAAATTATTGATGAAATCCTTGCCCAGCAGTCTGTTAACTTATTGTCACTTAGTCCTCAAAAAACATTAATTACCAGCTTTACAGAATTGGGAAATTTGATTGCGGAACAAAATACCGACATTCAATTTACCACAACTATTCAAGGAACTCTCGAAAGCATAGTCCGTACTCAATTGCAAAACTTCCCAGAAAACATCTTCTGGGATTTTGATTTTCTGGTAAGTAGTATGCTTAGACAGGCTTTAAACGCAGATGAGGGCGCTATTGCGTTCTTAAAGGTTTTTGGTGAAAAGATGGTTTTTCTAACAGAGATGTTCGGCAATAAAACGGAAATGCGCTTTCGTTATGTTCATGATTTTATGTATGGGTTTGAGTGGGCAAGATGGGTACAAAAAGAGCCACAAAAACGCGCACATATAGAGCCTTTTTGTCTGGTGTTTTTGGATTATTTGCTCGTCAAAGGTCAGGAACTTTTACAACGTATTAAGCATGACCAGGTCGTATCTTATAAACTATGTGAGACGGGCTACCGCAATCCCTTCACTTTTTCTCGCGAACCAGAAGATGAATACCGTCTGCTAACTTATCTTGCTGAAGAACAACTTATTCCAGTAGCAGTATGGGACTGGAACGCTTGCCCTGTATGGAATAAACCTTTTCAGGAAATGCGCCAGCAATTAGCATTAAAATTAAATATTCAACCACAGAGACGGTGAGTAGTAATTAAAAATTGCTAAAGAAAATAATTATGAAAATTGTTGATTTAATTAGTTGGTTTGAAGCATGGGCTAATCCCGCTTGGTGTGAAAGCTGGGATAATTGTGGCTGGCAAATTGAACCAGGAGTTTTGCAGGAAGAAACACGGGTTTTGGTTTGTTTAACGCCGACTTTGGCGGTAATGCAGGAAGCGATCGCAGAAAATGCTAATCTAATATTCGCCCATCACCCCTTAATTTTTAATCCTCTCAAATCTTTACGCACTGGTGAAGCGATCGCGGAAATGGTACGGTTAGCCTTTACCCACAATATTGGTATTTACACTGCTCACACGAACTTTGACCAAGTGCAAGATGGGACTGCTGACGTTTTAGCTCAGATTTTAGAACTCAAAGAAGTTACTCCCATACAACTTACACAAGGAGGATTAGGATATGGTCGTGTTGGTTTGCTAGAGCCATTTATGACATTACAGGAATTACTTGCAAGCATTCAAACCCGACTTGCTCCCCCTAATTTGATTTTTTCCCCAAGTGCTGATTTACAGCAAACAATTTCACGAGTTGCCGTTTTAGGGGGTTCGGGGGCTAGTTACATTTCAGCCGTTGCCAAAACTGGTGCTCAAGTTTATCTGACTTCTGACTGTAAATTTCATCAGTTTCAAGAAAGCCGCGATCGCAATCTCATTTTAATCGATGCTGGACATTACGCTACCGAACGTCCAGCTTGCGATCGCTTGGTGCAAAAATTCCAGTCTTTAAACTTAGGCTGGGTACAATTAAGTCAAAAAGATGAAGATTTCCGCCAGTTTTTTGCTTGATTGCTGATGCTTGTCGAAAAAATTTTGTATTTTAATTTTTTTAAAACATTCAGTTTCTCAACATTGATGTTGACAATTTCTATGCCCTTTTATCTCTGTATATTAATAGACGGAGTATATAAAAATCATATTGTGATGTAAATCACTGATTAAGCGTAATACTAATCACACAGTATTAATGTTTCATATCAATTAGTAATAAAGGAAAATGTTCCACACTAGACCTAATAATTTGCTCACTCTGCCCTAATGATGATTCGCACAATTATTGCATCTGCTTTCCAGACTGGATATCTTAGTGTTGAATCTGAGGGTTTACTCCAGCAGGTGCTAGCCACTAAATGCTATCAGTCAGAGGATTTGCCAGACCTAGCAGCTCTATACGATGCAGTTCGCGCAGGAAAAATTAAACGAGAAGCATCCTCGTCGAACGTGCTTATAGAATTTCCCTTACCACATAAATCCTCCTGAGACTTCTGGAGTAGAATTTTCTCATGGTCTTTTCCCTCTACCTCTTCCCTTACGCTGTTGCCTTTTTTCAAGCAAAAACTTGAAAAACTCAAAACTATTTGGGTGTTGTTGTTGAAAAGCATCAAGGTCAGCAAGAGAATGAGTTAAGATCAGATACAAGTGGGTAAAAGTAAAGCCAAGTCCCCGGACTTCCCAGTAATGCCAATGATTAAAAGTAGGCAAGTTAAACAACCACAATCAACGATTGTTTTGGAGTATTCTTTATTACATAATGGTAAGAATGACTCACCAAGAAATATAAACCTGGTTAGGACAGGTACCGAATTGTTTGACTTCTACAGAAGTAGACATTCCCTAGAATAAGCCGGAGAGAGATTGAATTCATTGCTGGAGCAACCATTGAATTATGACCCAACATTATCCTGATATTTTGACAACCACAAGCAAATGTTAGGATTGGGTTATGAAGGGTACTTGTTCTGAACAGTGAAATTAACCTCTTAAAGGTGTAATGTAATGGGGTAGAACCCAGATTTTTACAGGTTTAACTACGTTGTTTAAAAAGGCAGAAACAGTACATGCTACACCGCAAGATTTATCAACTCTGTTGCGATGGGCGCGAGGTATGTGTTTTCTTGCGGGACCAGCAACGCTGGATTGAACGCGCCCGCATCATAGACATAGAGGGAGATTTAGTGACCCTACGCTATGAAACAGAAGAAGAGGACGAAGTTTGTTCTTGGGAAGAAATGGTTCGCCTCGAGAGCATTGGTGCTGTAACGCAAAAATTGGCTTCAGTACCGCGCGGAAATGTAGAACCTCTGATGACTGAAGATTGTCCCGAAGCAGAGCGCATCCACAACCGTTACACTGACTCGAATCCAGAATAATTCCGTGCTGAGTGCTCAGTGCTGAGTAACAAATCCTAACTTAGCATTAAGCATTCAGGACTCAGAATTAGATAAGCCTTCAAAGGCAGGACAGTAACCTTCGAGAGTTACCTTAAAGTTATACAACGGGGAAGCTGGGTTCCAACACCGCTGCCCCCTTTGGTGTCGGCAAGTACCACAACAGTCTACATCAGTCCATGTATAGCGATCGCTGTTTTGGTTGAGCAGTTCTCGTTGAGACAATCCCCTTAATACTATTTCTTCCCCTTGCCAACGAGCTTCGATTAAACCAGTATCGGCAAATTGCCGCCAACGCGGATCCGCAGTAATCACATTGGGTAGGGTGATTGTGATTACTGTTCCTAACTCTGTCAGTTCGCCTTCGTAGTTAGTCTCTGGGGCTGCTGGTTGTAAAAATGTGTCGCCGATGGGCAGTTCTACTAAGGTATCAGCCGCCGGGGAATGTATATGGTAGCGATTTTGCAACTCTTCTAAGCTCGTCAAGTCTGCCAAGTAGGCAGGAGAGCCGTGGACAAAAACGACGTGCTGGGGTCGCAAATTATGAATTAGCTGCGTAGTACCAGGGCCATCACTATGTTGAGCTAAGAGATAGCTTTCAACAGTGGTAGGCGCTAAATATTCTTTGTTAACTTTTATATCAATTTTTTCTGGTAGGAGAATCAGCCAAGGGCCCGTGTCTAATTGGCAGTGTTCGCCTAAATCAGATGTCGAGTCGGTGAGGACAATACAAGGTGACTTGCCTACACTGGAGCGATGTTCTGATTGTAATCGACGCACGCGGGGACGTACCCGTTCATCCCAAAACAAGGGTTGATGGCGGGCGAAATTTTGCACTGATGGGGGGAGATGGGGTAGAAGTTCGAGGTATGCATCACACCCAGTGGCGACAGCACCATCTACCCAGATATCTAAATCTCGTCCGGTGAAGTGGTGATGCGATCGCAAGAGCATTAATAATTCTTGACCCAATCCTAAAGCTGGGGTGGGAAGAATTACAGAACAATGGTCAGCGATCGCTCGATTAATTCGCTCGGCTAGTTGATTTTCTTGGTTACGGCGATGAGGATGACGGGATGTGCCATAACTACCTTCAATGATTAGCACATCCAAGTCTAAGCCCCGCAGTTCCTCTAAACGCAAACCTTCTACCAGCCGGGAGTTTGATAAGAAAAAGTCCCCTGTATACAGTAACTTGTAAGTACGCTGCTGGGTGGTGTAGGTCAGGAGAATTGCCACTGCCCCTGGTAAATGCCCTGCGGGAAATAATTCTGCCACCAAACCATCTTGAAATTCCACTGGCGATCGCAACGGCAAGGCATGACAAAATTGGGAAATTTTCTCAGGGTCTTCGTCTAGCCAATTCAGCGGTAGTAACTTGCTAGTCACCTCACTACCATAAATAGGTAACTTGGGAAAAGCTTTATGCAGTGCCAGTAAGCCCTTGGCGTGATCTGGGTGGGCATGACTAATCAAAACTAAATCTGCTGGTAGGGGCGAACTAGTTCCACGTCCCGATTTAGTAAGCCCCTTAGCCAGCGATGAAATATCATCCAAACCACAATCCAATAAGATCCGGTGTGGGCCCATTTTCACCAATAAACACACGCCCTCGTTGTCATGCTGGACACTATAGGGCAAACATTCTAATTCACTACCCGCCTCCGCAGCATCTACGCGAGAGGATGCCGACAGATTATCCCTCATGCTCTCCTCCCCTCCAACCTCATCATCATGGACATATCCCAAAAGCCAAAAGTTACACAAATTTTGGTTTTGTGACTTAGGGGTAAGTTTTATCGTGCGCCCCTACACCCTGAGAATACGGATTTTTGATTGGGGAGGACGCCTGCACCGAACCCGCACTGGTTCGGAAAGGTGGGCTAACGAGAAGCTATCAAACTAGGAGCTACAGCAGTTTGCCTCTGGTTTCTTTTCCCTTTACAAGTTTTGAGCGCTCTTAGCCAACTCACCCTCCGGGAAGTCGATCGAGCGTCTACAGATTTATCTCAATGTGCGGAGCCATTGCCATGATAGTTATCTGAATCATAGAATCCGTTTTTGGTGCCAAAAAATAGGCACGAAACTGTAAATATAACTGTTAATCCAGCTAGAATCAGCTTTACATCCATTTGTCTGCTGCCCTTTACTCAAAGACTTTCCTATATTAATTTAGTGCTTCCGCAATCAAACGGAATCACTAGAAAATCTTTACTATGCTTATATGGATTGGGCAATAGGTAAATTTACCGCAATCAGTCAGATTGTAGAACCTTTCGGTCAAGCTGTCTATCCATCTAGATGTAAAGCAATATGACAGCAGGAGCAATTTTCTACAGCCCGTAAAAATCCTCATCTAGAATCGCTCAATCCATAATTGCAAATCGCGATCGTATAGCGGGTTAGGCATTTCTCAGATCAACTCCTAGTTTCTCATTCGATTGTAGCGATGAAAGCGATCGCACTTAGAGCCAAGGCGAATGGAATTGCTTGCAGTACAGTGCATGAACGCGGCTACACAGGTACGAATAACGAATTATCTAGTTTGCACTCGAAAGAACCACGACAAATTATTTTAGATTTAGATGTAACTGATGACTTAGTTCATGGAAATCAGGAGCAAGTTTTCTTCAATACTTATCATGGAGGATATTGTTATGCGCCACTTTATATTTTTTGTGGGAAACACTTATTGGCAGCAAAACTTGTAAATTAGGACTTACGCATTGACAAAAAAGATGATCTATGTTTTCTAGAAAATGCCATCACCGCTAAGGTTTGCAAAAATATGCTCACGTACAACTAATGTGAACATATTTCGTTGTACTTCGTACCAATT
>JADEXV010000518.1 GCA_015206945.1 Nostocales cyanobacterium LEGE 12452
GTTGAGCAACTGTCAATCGGCAATCTTGCCTGAAATCCTACTCGTTATGAATTTTCTCTTCAATGAATATTTCTATGGTAACCCGGTACTCAACTGGCTAACTGCCTGTGCTATTTTGGGCTGCTTGCTGATACTGATTGGAACCCTTAAAGCTATTTTCCTAAAAAAGGCGCGCTTATGGACGCAAACGACTTCCACAGGATGGGACGATTATATACTCGATGTTATTGAGCGTTCAATCGTTCCCCTATTATACATCGGAGCAGTCTATATTACAGTGGGCAGTCTTTCGCTGCCCGAAAAAATAACCTTCGCCTTCAGGATCGCTTTTTTGGCCTCTGCGACCTTTTTTGTGCTGAGAGTCATAAGTTCAGCTTTTCGCAAGTTTGTGTTCACTTTCCTGGAAGGTCAACAGGATAGCCTTGCAAAACAGAAACAGGCATCGGGTTTGATTCTTATCGTCAATATTGTCATCTGGATTTTTGGAATAATCTTCATGATCGACAATCTTGGCTATAACGTTACTTCGTTGATCGCGGGCTTGGGAATCGGAGGTATCGCCATTGCACTAGCAGCACAAACCATCCTGGGTGATTTGTTCAGCTATTTTGTCATTTTTTTCGACCGCCCCTTTGAAATCGGGGATTTCGTTGTCATCGATGACAAATCCGGCATCGTCGAATACATCGGCATCAAAACAACCAGGCTTAGGACGTTGTCAGGTGAACAACTTGTTTGTTCCAATACAGATTTGACCAATGCCCGCCTGCACAACTATAAACGTTTGCAGCACCGAAGAATCTTGTTTAGCCTGGGCGTAACCTATCAAACATCTCACGATCTACTTGCAGGGATTCCTGAATTATTGAAGACTATTATCCAATCCAAACAATATGTCCGGTTCGATCGCGCTCACTTTTCCGGCTACGGTGACTTTAGTCTGAACTTTGAGGTTGTCTATTATATCCTGGATCCGGACTACTCGTTTTACATGGACCGGCAACAGGAAATATATCTGGATATATTTCGCGAGTTTGAAAATCAGGGCATTGAATTTGCTTATCCGACCCAAACGGTGTTTGTTAACTCGGAGCACGCGCATTAAAAAGCAGCCTGCTAGCTCATCTGGGCCCATACTCGCAATATTTATTCCCCGCATTAACAATCGTTAACAAGGATTACTTTTGCTTCTTACTGGAAAGTACTACGTTGAAATTCTATGCCTTGCGATGCCTTAATGTGTAGAGCAAGCCAAGCAAACACTCAAAATGCCTAAAACAGTTGCCATTTTCGTCGCCCTTTTTCTTCAGACAATTATCGCTGAAGGGCGTGGCCATGGCAACTCTACGGTATTTGATTCAGAGCCTGTTTTCAGACAGCTGTCCTTCTCAGCTTTCTCGCAGAGCAATTGTATCACTTCTTTTAC
>JADEXV010000519.1 GCA_015206945.1 Nostocales cyanobacterium LEGE 12452
TTTGTCATTTGTCCTGGGTTTTGCTCATGGTGACAAATGACAAATGACTAATGACTAATGACTAATGACAAATTGACTAATGACTAAAAAAATTACAGGGAAAACTAAATTACTAGGAGTCATTGGACATCCGGTGGAACATTCGCTGTCGCCAGTGATGCATAATGCTGCGTTAGCGCAGCTCGTCGTTGGCAAAGCCTCTCGTAGAGAAGACATCGCACAATTAGGATTAGATTACATTTATCTACCTTTTCCGATTGAACCACAAAATTTAGAGGTGGCGATCGCAGGTTTAGCTGCTGTTGGGGTTGTCGGCTTTAGTGTGACAATACCTCACAAACAAGCAATCATCCCCCTACTCTCAGAAATTACACCCCTGGCTCAAACTATTGGAGCCGTGAATACTGTTAGCCGCCAAAATAACAAATGGATAGGCACAAATACAGATATAGAAGGATTTATTGCCCCTTTACAGACAACATATAAACAAGATTGGAGTCAGAAAGTAGCGGTAATTTTAGGCAATGGTGGTGCAGCCAGAGCAGTTGTAGCAGGTTGTATTCAGCTAGGTTTTGCCCAAATTCATGTTGTTGGGCGCAATATGCAGAGATTAGAAGAATTCCGCAATAGTTGGAGCAATTCATCTCTAGCTGATAAATTCCAGGTTCATCAATGGGAAGAATTACCAAAGCTCATTCCCCAAGCAAATCTGCTAGTAAACACAACTCCGATTGGGATGTATCCCAAAGTTGATGAATCGCCTTTGAGTGTAGAAGAAATAGCGAATTTACCAACGGGTGCGATCGCTTACGATTTAATATATATTCCTAAACCGACACAATTTCTCCAGCAGGCTGAAAAACAAGGCGCAATTGCGATCGATGGATTAGAAATGCTAGTCCAACAAGGGGTAGCAGCGTTAAAAATCTGGTTGCAGCAGGAAAATTTGCCTGTCGAAGTGATGCGCCAAGCCTTACAAAATCACCTGGGTTTAGGGGAGTGATGAAACTTATTATCCCCCTTAATCCCCCCGATGCATTGGCTACAGTCAGTATACACACAAGTCTTTTAAAGTTGCTGTGTAACGTAGGGTGGGTTAGTTTTTGTAGGTCGATGCAACAAAGGTGCGGCTCAATGTAACAAAGATACAAATCGATGCAACAAAGATACAGGTCGATGCAACAAAGGTGCAGATTAAGAGACTTGTGTGTACACCGTAGGATGCATTGGGGGTAAATCGGATCTCCAGTCCCTTGCAAAGGCGGGAAACAAGAAATCCGGTTCCCTCCCCTTTGCAAGCTACGGTGTACACACAAGTCGAAGTAAACTACTAGGGTCAGGGATTTGAGGGTGCAAGAGAGAGTGGAAAATCCAATAAGAATTCATGCTCAACGCTGGGATAGAATTGCTTTTGGCGACCCAAGGT
>JADEXV010000335.1 GCA_015206945.1 Nostocales cyanobacterium LEGE 12452
TGCTATAGGTGCGCGAAAGTTTACCAGCCATAAGTCAAAAGGTCGTGGTAATTGTTTTAAAGTATTTTCCAGAGCAATGGTGGAAGCATTTGGATCTCGATCTTGATGAGCCAGGAGAAATAAAGGATTTTGGAGTGAATTTGCACGTTTAATCTCCCTCGCAACTCCCATCATTTCCCCAGTGTGTACATAAGTTTTGTGGGTGGTGGCAATCAATACTGGTGTTGGGGATGTTTGTTGAATTAGTTGCACAAACAGGTCAGGGCGATAATATTTTTGATAGCCGAGATTGCAGATTACTGTAACTGCGCTGAAAAATCCCATTAACCAAATTAACATTACGGCTTTTTTCCCGTTTATTCCCCATTTACCTATACTTGTTATCCCATTTTTCCCTTGCTCTGTTTCCATCTGGGGAGGATGCCAACAAACTGCGAGACTTGCGCCTAGTAAAACCACGATCGCGGGAAAGTAAACAAAGTTATATCTAGCACCCCTAGTGAGGTCAATACCCAAAAAGTACGTAAATATAAAAAATATTGCGATCGCACTGATAACGACTCCCGCAATCACCTGAATCATCATCCGGCTTTCTGGGTGCTGTAGTTGAATTTTAATCCCACGCAGCAAAATTGGTACTGCCCAAATAAAGAAAGTCAGCATCACTACTCCAGAAGGAATCACAATCAAAGCTTGAGAAGATTCAACTGGTAATAGGGAAATCATTGCAATCAATGTTCCTAAAGCTTGAAAAATTGGGCTTAACCAATCTAGTCCAACGCGCGAACCTCGAATCCACTCGGTCAAAGCACCACGATTTTCATTCTCTAACAAGGTTGGTATCCAAACTAAACCCGCCACACCAGTACCTACAGCAACGGCATAGATGCGCCGCCAGGGAAGAGAGAAGAGGAAAGAAAATTTGCTGCTAGTTTGCAATTGAAGCCAAGCCAGAAAAATCAAAACTACAGCTTCTGTGCAGAGGGTAAGGGTGAAAAAATAATGAGTAGCAATACCTAAAGCATTACTTCCTATCCAGAAAAGTGCTACCCATATAGGTAAGGGTGTGCGGTTTTGAATATGACGTGTGGCAATTACTAAGCAGGTGAGGGAACCAATTACCCATAAGATTGCCAAAGTATAATGACGCGCTTCTTGTGCTAAAAATACGCCATAAGGTGATACTGCCATCATGGCAGCAGTCAAGTGTCCCACTAATGACGAACGAAACGCTACTCTAGCTAATACATAAACACACGGAATAGAGGCAGCGCCGATTATCGCTGGTAGCAATCGCGCACCAAACAGCGATACTAATCCTCCATCGCTGGGAAATAATTTCATCCACAGATAAGCCAGCACAAAATACAGTGGTGGATGACTATCTTGTGTGGCTAAGTTATGAATAACATCACCAATACTAGCCGCTGGGTTTAGTTGCAGTGGTTGTAATAGGATATCAGGTGCGATCGCTTGATCGAGGGGAACTGATAAAAAAGTATTGCCCAAGCTAAACACCAAGGTGGCAAACTCATCAGTCCAAGGAGGTTTTGCAGTCAAGTTGGTGAGGCGCAAGCTGATGCCGATGATCAACCAGATTAAGATCAGCAAGGGATTAACCCAGGAAGGAGGTAGACGATGCCAATTATTATGCCAATGCTTGTGTTGTGAGCCAGAGTTTTTATCGGACAGAGGCAGGAAATGGTTAGCAGATGCAGGTAGCAACGAGATAATTTGTTTGTAAAAATAAAATGCACCTTGGAAAATAACTCTCATTGCTAGGCCTCACACTCATGGATTTGTAGATTTGACGTTTGAGATTTAAGTTCGTTCTAAAATCTAAAAACAAAAATCTAAAGCTCAAATCCCTCGTTGTGATTATTTCACGTCTGTGACGCGCCAGCTAAGTTTCAAATTAATCCAGAAATTCCAGATGGTAGCAACTGCGATCGCTATCAACTTAGCTAAATACTGATTTATTTCCAAGATATTATAGAGAAAGTTAATTATTAGAGCTTGTAATATAACTCCTGCCAAACAGACCGCGCTGAACTTCAAGAATCGCTTGAAACGTTGATGCAAAGCACGTTGCCCCTGAGAAATATCACTAAAAGTCCATACATCATTCCATAGAAAATTATTTACGATTGCCACTCCGGCCGAAAGAATCGTACTGCGAGTTAAACCTAAATGAATTACAGTACGCAGCAAGTGAAACACCGTTAAATCCACAAACACACCACTAAAGCCAACAAACCCAAAACGGACAAATCGACCGATGGGAAAATTGACTTTTCTACTCAATCGTCCTACTTGCCCAGTGGAAAGACGCAATCGCACTAAGTGGTGGATGTAATCTATATATTGCTTCCATGTCACCTTACTCTCGCCCTCTTTGCGTTCGCAAAAGACATACCCAACCTCGGCAACTTGGTCTACTCTTCCCCGGCCAATTACTTCTAGGAGAATTTTATATCCAACTGGATTGAGTGTTGCACCTGCGATCGCACTCCGGCGCACCATAAAATAACCACTCATCGGGTCAGAAACTCTGCCCACTACCCCCGGTAAGATCACCAAGCCTAACAACTGAGCGCCACGAGACAAGAAACGCCTAACAAAACTCCAGCTACTAACACCGCCTCCTTCTACATGACGACTAGCTACTGCCAAATCTGCTCCTTGCTCAATATTACGCAACAGTTGTATTAGTATCTCTGGTGGATGCTGCAAATCTCCATCAATCACCCCCAACACACTGCCCGTAGCTGCTTGCCATCCACGAATCACTGCTGAGGATAGCCCCCGTTCCTGTTGGCGTCGCATCACTCGCAACTGGGGATATTCTGTCGTCAAAGATTGCGCTATCTCCCAGGTTCGGTCTGGGCTATCATCATCTACCACTATTAGTTCATACTTTCCTGTAATAGATTCATCCAGTAATTGGCTCAATATGCTGACTACATTTTTGATGTTGTCACGCTCTTTATAAGTAGGAATCACTAGAGAAAGATGAATAGAATTCTCATCTATACCCACGGGGTTGGGGGGCAACTCTGAAATCTTTAGTGGGCCAGTTGATACTGTTAACAGCGAGTCGGATGAGTTTGTTTTCATATTCCAAATTGCAAAACGAGGGTGTGTAAAGTATGTGGAAAATAGAATCAAACATCTGGTGACTTTATTGACTGAACCTAGTTACTCAAAAGTTGAGGAATCCTTTTGTTACAGTTGGTTGCCCTGAAAGTTTAGTAATTTCCGCACTGCGATTCCGACTATTTTCCTAAATTTCATCTAATTTTTACATCTTACCCCTTGCTTTTATGATATTATACGAAAAATTACGTATTTTTAGCAAAATATCCTGTACTTTTAAGTAAACTAAGTCAGCAAATATACAGTTTATTCAGCATATCTTTAGAATTTTTTAATGATACTACAGGGAATATTAATTTAGTATGGAGTATCGGAAATTTTGTTAATGTGCTTATACATTATTGTTTTTACAGCAAGGTAAGAATAAAGTGCAAATGCTGATTACATAAGCTTGTTAAACCCGTAAAAACTTATTTGTTGATGCAATAAGGAATTAATTAAACACTACAAAACAAAGAAAAATCAAAACATTTTTTTGAGAAATAGTTATAACTATTTCTTAACTGTAAAAGCAGCTATAAATTCCTATTTAATTTTTGAAGAATTGAACTACTCCATAAGGTAAGAGGTAGTTAAAGTTTCTTTATTATCTCTTTTTAGGAGTAATTTGATGAACAAAATGAGACTAGATAAGTACAGTCTCATTTTGTTAACGTTTAACAATATAAAAAATAAGCTTAACAAAAATTAATATGTTACTAAATAAGTATACTATTTAGTAGACACTGGATTGAAAATATGTCAAAAGTAACATTATAAAATCCCCCAAGAGGGCATTGCAAAAAACAGAAAAATTTTGTTTGTTATTAAAATGATGGCGTAGTTTTATTGCTTGTTTTGAGTAAATGAACCTCTAAAAATACAGGGTAGATCATGCATATTCCTGATGGATTTGTTTCTATTCCGGTGGCCGGAGCTACTGGTTTAGCGAGTGCGGCAGCGCTGTTTGTTGCCTTTGGGCGATCGCAAGAAGCTTTTGGTATTCGTCGTGCCCCGATATTGGGACTAACCACTGCCTTCATTTTTGCTGCCCAGATGATCAATTTTCCAGTAGCAGGAGGTACTAGTGGTCACTTGTTAGGGGGAACCTTAGCTGCGATCGTTTTGGGCAGTCCTTGGGCTGGAACATTGTGTCTCGCCACAGTTTTAATTATTCAAGCCGTGCTATTTGCTGATGGTGGTATTACTGCCTTGGGAGCAAATATTTTGAATATGGGAGTGATTGGTGTTTGGGTAGGCTGGGTTTTAACCGAAACCTTGCAACGGTTGTTTGGCGGATCTAAAGGGCGCTTACCTTTGGCTGCTGGGATCGCAGCTGGTGTGAGTGTAGTGGTAGCTGCGATCGCTTGTGCCATTGAATTAGCCCTCTCAGGGACTGCACCCGTAGCCATAATTTTACCAGCCATGACTGGTGTGCATATTTTGATTGGCATTGGCGAAGGAATGATTACTGGGGGTGTGCTGACTTATCTGGGCAGAGCCAGACCAGATTTGTTACCAGGCGAACAGCAGGAATTTCGTGGCTGGTCAGTACCCATTGTCAGCATTTTCTTGATTGCGGGAGTGTTGTCACTCTTTGCTTCAGCATGGCCAGATGGTTTGGAGAAAGTTGCCGAAAATACTGGCTTCCTCGACTTAGCCCAGAAAGTACGGATAATTGTGCCGACTCCCTTAGCTGACTATGGAATTGAGGGTTTGGGGCCAATTGGCACTAGTATCGCTGGACTGGTAGGAGCTGCGGTTTGCTTTGCTGTTGCCTTTGGAATTGCCAAGGTAGTGAAACCGAAGAATGCTTAAACTTTCCTTACCGCTACGCTTACAACTGTCTCTAGTGATTGTGGTGGGAGCAGCTTTATTAAAGCATCATGCCTGGTATGGACTAAGTGTATATGGCGCGATCGCACTTTTATGGGCTTGCTTCTTGCGCGTACCAATTCGCCAATTGGGAGGATTACTCGGCACAGAATTGATTTTTTTGTCATTGCTAGCATTGCCCCAGGGATGGGAACGAGCTACTTTTTTGCTAGTTCGTTCGCTAGTTTGTCTGGTGACGATGAATAGTTTTTTGTTAACTTTACCGCCCCACAGTTTCGGCATTGCCCTAAAAACATTACCAGTACCAGCACCTTTAAAGGAAAACTTGTTGTTAGCTGGGCAATATATGGAAATTTTGCTCTCAGAAGTAACGCGAATGCAGCGCAGTGCCCAATTACGCGGTCTGAATGGAACTACGGGATGGTTGCGCTATGCCAGTGCTGCCATGATTGGAGCTTTATATCTCCGTAGTTTAGATCGAGCAGAGCGAGTCTATGCAGCAATGGTAGCTCGTGGTTACAACGGACAACTACCCATAGATTCTACCCTTAGACCAAAAGAACGTTTTGCCCTATTAATAGCTTGGGCGATCGCTGCTAGTGTAACCCTAACTTCTTACAAAATTTAACCCACTCTCTACTAGAGACGCGACTAATCGTGTCTCTACCTAAGACGCAATTAATCGCCTCTCTACTCCCTTACATATTGAGTTTGTCAATTTTGAAATCATTAACTTCTAATCCCCAATTATCAACCCATAACCCCTATGCCGCTGTAGTCGAGGTTGAGAAGCTGGTGTATGCATATTCTCGCCAGGAGCCAGTATTACAGGAAATATCTTTTACCTTGAACAAAGGCGATCGCGTTGCATTGATGGGAGCAACTGGTTCTGGAAAAAGCACCTTATTGGAGAACTTAATCGGCTTAAAACAACCGCAAACAGGATCAATTACCATTAGTGGCATTCCCGTAGAACCGCAAACTTTACCCCAAGTGCGTCGTCAAATTGGCTTTAGCTTCCAAGATGCCAACGACCAACTATTTATGCCGACTATCTTGGAAGATATTACCTTTGGCCCACGTAACTATGGGATGTCAGCAGTAGAGGCTAGCGATCGCGCTAGGCAGTTATTAGCTGATTTTGGTCTAGAAGCCTACGCCAATCGTTCCGCCCACGAACTTTCTGGTGGACAAAGACGCCTAGCCGCCCTAGCCTCAATTTTAGCCCTAGAACCAACAATTTTAATTTTGGATGAGCCAACTAACGGTCTCGATCCAGCATGGCGGCGTCATTTGGCGCAAGTATTATTAAAGTTACCCGTGCAGGTGATCTTAATTGCCTCCCACGATCTACATTGGTTAGGCAGAGTTACTCAACGCGCTTTGGTACTGTCTGGTGGTCGTATTCAAATAGACAGCGATATTCAACCACTGTTACAAGATGGTGCTACTTTAGACCAGTTGGGTTTGCCGATAGATTGGTGATTTGGGCATGGGGCATTGGGCATTGGGCATTGGGCAAGGGAGCAGGGGAGCAGGGGAGCAGCTGTCTCTTA
>JADEXV010000336.1 GCA_015206945.1 Nostocales cyanobacterium LEGE 12452
ACTAATGACTAATGACTCTTGACTCTTTTTTTATCATTAGCCAGCCAATGGCAATAAGTAGCGCACCTAATGCTAGAAATCCTAAATCCCAAGCTAACTCATTTGGGCCTGGTTTCACATGATGAACACCGAGAATTTGGTGGTCAATTAAACCTTCAATAAAGTCGAATAACCCAGTCCCAATCAGTATCGAGCCAATAAAGGTTTGTGATGACCAAGGAACATCATCACGTTTTCCAGCACGCCATAGTAACACAAGTCCTGCCACGGTGAATACCCAATTTAAGGTATGAAAGAACCCATCCCATACCATGTTCAAATCTATATTCGCCCTGTTTGTCAGAGGTCTAATGTTACTGAGCATGTGATGCCACTGGAGGATTTGATGCAGTAAAATTCCATCAATAAACCCTCCAAGACCCACACCAAGGAAAATTCCAGCGGTAATTAGTGGTGCGCGTCGGTTGAGGGTTTCACTTTTGGCCTCCATTGTCAACCTCATAGATAGGCTTTTTTACCAAAATACAACTCTTTTGAGAGAAATATCTTCTATCTTGAGGCAAGTACGAGCGTTTAACTTAAATTAATCAATCTTCAAATTTAATCTGCATACCCGCTTTCACTGGGTCGAAATCTTGGGGAAAATGGGTGTTGCGTTGGCGTAGCCTACCGTAGGTAATCGCAGTCTGCTTTTTCCAGGTTCGCTCCTTTGAGAGCGGCTTGGCGGAGATTCGCTGACATCAATAATGCTCCCCTAAGATCGGCATCCTTAAGATTAGCTTGACTAAGAAAGGCATTGCTCAAATCAGTTCCCCTCAAATTAGCGCTACTCAGGTTAGCTTCACTCAAGTCAGCATAACTTAGGTCAGATCCTTTCAAGTTAATACCTTGCAAATTTGCATTACCCAGTTCTGCTTTACTAAAGTTCCGTTTTCCTGCTGCATAACTCTCCGCCAGAGTAGCGGCACTATTTATAGGCTGTTGAGAATTGACTTCAGGCATATAACAGCGTCACAGATTGCTCGTTATTACTTTCATCTTCCCTTTTTAATTACGAATTATAAATTAGTAATTATTTAGCCATCCTTGTTAAATGTAATACATTAACTCCTTCTGTTGTCGGATCGATCTTCGTTCACAAAGGTCTTGGAGTGTATATTTTGCCAAAACAGAGTTAGCAGCCTGACGTGCTTCTTGCCAAACTTCCTGAATTAGCTCACCTTCTACCGTGTTGGGAGGAGGCTCAGAAGGAGAGACAACAATATCCGATCCTTCCATGCAGCTAAAAGCATCCAACACTGTAATCTTTCCGGGATCTCGCGCCAGAACATAGCCACCTTTGGCTCCGCGTATACTCTTAATTAAACCTCCACGTCTTAATGTTGCCAGGAGTTGTTCTAAATAGCGGTTTGGGATGTCTTGCAATGCCGCTATCTCTCGAATTTGAAGGGCTTCACCGTTAGGGTAGCAGGTTGCCAACTCTAACAGGGCTAGAAGTGCGTATTCTGATTTGTTAGAGATTACCACAGGCGTAATATTTTAAGCTCATATTTAAAGATACAAAGTCTTTGAGTTTGTTTCCCTAAGCTACTGCGAAGAAAAACTTTACAATCAACTCATTGTTGACCGGCTTACTCCACTTTAAAGACCTTCTAGCATACAAGCAATTACTTTTTTTTTTAAATTCGATAAATAAAAGTGATTGATGAGCTATACATGGAAATTTCTTGAAAATGGCAGAATGACTGTAAAGGTAGTTCCCGCACCGATCGCACTTTCGACTGTAATCTCGCCGCCGTGTAAATCTACAGCCTGCTTGACGATGGACATCCCCAATCCCATTCCTGGGATATTGGCTGTATTACTAGCGCGATGGAAGGGTTCAAAGATGTGTTCAATGTCAGAAGCGGGAATGCCAATACCAGAGTCTTGAGTCTGAAATATAGCTTGCTCGTTGGTAGTGGTTAGAGAAAATCTAACTGTACTGCCAATGGGAGAGTATTTTAGACAATTCGAGAATAAATTACTTAAGATTTGCCGTAGTAGTTTGGCGTCTAAATTAGCTCTTGTAGATTGGCACTCACTACTAAAAACGATCGCATGTTGGGAGCGATCGCTCTGTTGTAATTCTTCTAATAAATCGCGGCAAAATTCCACCAAGTTTATGGGTGTTGGATTAAAGTCTAACTTGCCTGTTTCATCCTGACTCACCACCAATACATCATTCAACAACTGGGTTATATGCATCACTGATGCTTGAATACGACGCAGGTGAGTCTGTTGTCGCTCTTCGCTCCAGAGGTGGCGATAATGTTCTAGTAGTTCCGCAGAAGAGTGGATGGTAGCCAAAGGAGTGCGAAACTCATGGGAAGTGATGGTGAGCAAGCGGGATTTAAGTTCGCTAAACTCCCTTTCTTTGGCAAGCGCTTCTCGCATCGCCTCTTCTGCCCATTGCAGCTTGGCTTGGGTTCGCTTGCTTTCGCTAATATCCCGCAATAGCCAGCGGAGACTAACTAACTCACTATATTGATTACGAATAGCAACCACCTTAACCGCAGCCATAATAGGTGTTTTGTCACGCGGTCGTAGATTTGCTTCCCACTCTTGCATTTTCCAGTCTGGAAATTGGGCGCGATCGCGCAGATGATTTAGTTTCAAATGAAAAGCAATTATTTCTTTCTCAAGTACAAAAATCCCTATGGATTGGCCCAACAATGAACTTTTAGAAATGTTAAGCAGAGTGGTAGCGGCTGAGTTAGCTTCCTGAATTATCCCTTTTGTATCAGTCACAAAATAAGCGTCTGGTACTTCCTCAAATAATTCTTGGTAGCGTTGACTTTCTGCTACCAATGCCTGTTGAGTTTTGGATAATTCTTCATTCTGTTGCTTTAAATCTTCATTTACTAGTTGGAGTTCTTCCAAAGCTAGGTAAACTTCTTTGAATACTGCGGTGACAAGCTCTATATCTGCCTGTGCTTTTTGTTGTTTGCTCTGGCGTTGCAAAAGGGCGACGCGCTTACGCATATTCTCTATCTGCAAAGCTAAATCGTCCAAATTC
Organism: Nostocales cyanobacterium LEGE 12452; assembly: GCA_015206945.1. Taxonomy (GTDB): domain Bacteria; phylum Cyanobacteriota; class Cyanobacteriia; order Cyanobacteriales; family Nostocaceae; genus Nostoc. The sequence continues at coordinate 3,059 of JADEXV010000336.1, forward strand.
ACGCTCTTGCTCCTAATTGCTAAAGTCGGGTTTTATTTCAGATTCCCTACTTAGACGATCTTAGCTTTTGGAGTTTAGTAGTTATCAGCAATTTCAGTGTAGTTTTAGGTAGTTTTAGTTCTTTGGGGTGATTAGGACTAAATACAGCAGAATTCAGAAGTAAAATACTCTTTGTACGTGGCTTTAAGACGAATCGTTGTGTATTTAACCTTCTTTGAAATCTGCTGTAAGTAATTAAGCGGTTCTCATTTGTTCACTGTTTTTGTCTGGAAATATTACTCAATTGCTCTCGTAGGTCTGCCCATTTAATACCTTCTAGACTAGGCAAAACAATATGAGCGGCTCCAACTCGTTCAACAGGGCCAAGTCCTACTGCCCACATCCCAGCGGCTAGAGCGGCTTCAACACCTGCTGCGGCATCTTCTACAACTACAGATTGCGCTGGTTCGATTCCTAGTTGCTTGGCTGCGTACAGAAATAGGTCGGGTGCTGGCTTGGGTTCTTGTACACTGTAACCGTCTGCGATCGCATCTACTTTGTCCACAATGCCCAATCGCTCTAGTACTGAACGGGCATTTTTACTTGCTGAACCAATACCGATCTTAATACCAGCTTGCCGCAGTTCATCCAGCAAGGCGATCGCACCTGGCAATAAATCCTGGGGTGTCATGTTTTGGATCAATTCCACATAGTAGCGATTTTTACGCTCCATCATCTCCTCGATTTCTGCTTCCGAATACGGTCTATCCCCAATAATCAGCATCAGGGAAGCACGACGAGATACACCCCGCAGCGCTTCGTTAGCCTCCCGATTAAACGCTATACCCTCTTCATCTGCTAGCTTTTGCCAAGCGAGATAATGAAGTTCCGCTGTATCTGTTAGCACACCATCTAAATCAAAGATAAATCCTTGGATGTTGGGCATGGGCGAGGGTTCATGGGAAACAAGAGGCAGAGGGGAAAAACTTACTGCAACTTCTCCTCGGTCACTGAGCGTAGCCGAAGTGCTGCTCCCCTGCTCCCCTACCTCCAATTCCCCATGCAAATCGAAGTCATGCCATTCCCCCCGCCAGTGCAGTTTAAACTTCAGGCGCGTCCAGCCAGGGGGAAGATGGGGATTGGCTACAGGGCCATTTTCGGTTAGCTGGATGCCACCGAATCCAAAAATTACAGCTTGCCAAATGCCACCTGCACTAGCGCCGTGAATTCCATCGTTGGTGTTACCTCGGTTATCTTCAAGATCAACCATTAAGGCTCGCATAAAATGTTCGTAAGCTTCGGTTGATTTGCCCAAGTCTGAAGCTAAGATCGCCTGAACTGCTGGGCCAAGAGACGAACCATAAGTAATATCAGTGCGGGGTGCGTAGTAGTCCCAGTTTGTCTGCAACGCTTTTTCGTTATAGGGAAAATCTGCTGATTCCCGCATTAAATATAGGAGCATTAATATATCTGGTTGCTTGATTACTTGATATTTGTTGGTTTGATTAACACCTAAGATGGCTTGCATGGAGCGATCGCGTGGTTCGTAATCTGCTAAGTTGATATCTTCCGATTGGAAAAATCCCTCGAACTGCTCGATTAGTTCTGTTGATGGGTCATAGAGAAACAAGATTTTAGCGATAATATGTTGCCAGTGCAATCGTTCCTCTGGGGTAAGCTTTAGTTTCTGTTCTAGTTCGGTGGCTCGTTCGGGGAATTTGTGAGTCAACCAATCATAGACTGCGATCGCTTTTTCTAAATGCCATTGCGCCATCCGGTTTGTAAAGGCATTGTTGTGGACGAATTCATGGTATTCATCTGCTCCGATTACTCCGCGAATTTCATAGCGTTCGCGCTCAGGATTGAATTCGACTCGACTACCCCAAAAGATCGCCGCATCTAAGATAATCTCTGCGCCACACTTTTGCATCCAGTCATCATCACCAGTGGCTTGCCAGTAATTCCAGACTGCGTAGGGGATATCTGCATTGATATGAATTTCGCGATCGCGGCACCAAATCCGCACGTCTTCACCATAAAAATCACTGCCGATAGCCCAACGTGGTGTCACTTCATCTCCGGTATCAGCACTTTCCCAGGCAAACATTGCCCCTTTATACCTATAATGGGCTGCCTTGCGTCTAGCTCCAGGTAAGGTGTGCCAACGGTAACTGAGTAAATTGCGGGCGATCGCTGGTTGGGTAAACAGAAACAACGGCTGCATAAAAATTTCTGTATCCCAAAAGATATGACCGCGATAGCCAAACCCAGAAAGGGTTTTAGCAGGAATGCTTACCTTGTCATCATGCCGTGGCGCAGCAATCAGCAGTTGAAACAGATTGTAGCGAACAGCAAAAGTAGCTGTGCTATCCCCTTCAATGAGGATGTCACTTTGCTGCCAAACCTCATCCCACGCTTGTTCGTTGGCTTTTAGTAATGTTTCATAGTCTGGCAGGTGCGCGATTTTTTCTTGAGCAGCTGGCACTGGTGTGTCAATCTCCCGCGAGGTAAAAACTGTCACAATTTTTTCTACCGTTACAGTCTGTTGCGCCTTAGCCAAGAAGGTTGTGCTTAAGGTTGGATAACCAGGTGCGGTATTGACTTGCAAAGATGCTTCAGTGCCTAATATTGTCACCTTAGCTGCCATACCGAGTTCAATTCGGGAACTGCGGGTGCGGCGTTGCAACCAGATTCCTTGGTCAATTTTGCCCTGATCTAGCCCTTCCCAGTGATTAAAACCCTGATTTTCTGGATAGCCATTGATACTAGCTTGAACTTCGATTACCCCCTCAAAATCTACTGGGGTGATATAGCAGCGTAACGCCAACACATGCGGATCTGCAAGACTAGCAAAGCGTTCAAAGCTGATGTCTATGGTATCGCCACTGGGAGAGCGCCAACGCACCGCCCGGATCAGTAGTCCTTGGCTTAAATCAAGTTGGCGATCGTAGCGTAATATCTCACCTTGATCGAGCCGGAAGCGATCGCCGTTTACAATCACTATCAAGGGTAGCCAGTCAGGACAATTTACCAGTTCAGTGTAAACTACAGGCACATCATCGTAGACACCGTGGATAAAAGTAGCTGGCAATGTATGCGGATAACCTTCCTCAAAACTGCCTCTTGTTCCCAGGTATCCATTGCCGATCGTAAAGACGGTTTCTTTGGAGTGCAATTGCTCAGGGTCAAACTGGGTTTCGATTAATATCCAGTCTGTGTAAATAAAATGGCGAGAACGACCTTTTGTTTGCATAAGTTGGGAGTGGGGATTTTGAGTCTTTGAGCTAGATGAACGAGTATCTGGGGTGGATGAACGGAGTTCTGAGGTGGATTCATCCAGTTCCGAGGTGGATGAACGGAGTTCTGAGGTGGATTCATCCAGTTCCAAGGTGGATGAACGGAGTTCTGAGGTGGATTCATCCAGTTCCAAGGTGGATGAACGGAGTTCTGA
>JADEXV010000520.1 GCA_015206945.1 Nostocales cyanobacterium LEGE 12452
TACAGTTAACAAGAAATATTCTTGATATGTCAATCCTTATAGTACTTTTAACAGATTATTGATACATTTTTTGGCATTGTTTGATATCTATATCTTAATAATTTGGCATAACAAGTACTGAAGAGCCAAATGAATTAACTCCAGGCATCGAAGGAGGTCGCAAACATGGGACTTACCAATGGTATGAAATACAAGATCCTATTGCATACTGGCAAGAGTTTGAAAAAAATAAAATTCTTCTTCCAAGTATTACTCAGAATGTTGAATATACGGCAGATTCTCTTGGCTATTTTAACAATGATAAGGCTTCAATTTGTATAACAGATGATGTAAATTATTTACTTGGTTTACTGAACTCAACAACACTAGGTTGGTTTATTCGTCAAATAGCACCTACAAAGCAAGGTGGATTTTATGAATTTAAACCTGCTTATGTTACACAAATTCCTATCACCACCGCCCCCAAAGCAGACTGCCTAGCCATAGAAGCCCTAGTTCAAAAATGCCTTGATGCCAAAGGTCAGGGTGTGGGGGATTGGGAAGCAGAAATTGATGATAGGGTTGCTCATCTATATGGGCTGACGGCTGAAGAAATGAACATTATTAGGGGGGAGTAAGTATGAATAAACATCTACTCCTCGAAATTGCAGAATATATATCAATTTTTGCTGTTATAGCTGGTTCTATCATAGCGATTGCTAGTGAAAAAATAATCTATGCTACTGTACCAATGGTTTTAGCAATTCTGCTTAATTTAATTAGAAGTTCTCAATTTGAGGAACAGCTACACCAGCGAGTTAATAGAAATGATAATGAAACATATCAACAAATATTAAATGATATTCAATCTCTAACAAGACTAGCAATATCCTCTCATAGCAATTATGAAGCAATTCGGCATGAAATTACTGCTTTGTCAGAAAAGCTTGACTCAGTAAACACTGAGACACAAGGTAATTTAAATGATGAAAATATTTTTCGATTACAAACTCAATGTCAAAATTTCCAAGAGACTTTGAATAGCTTGATTTATCGAATGTTGTCTTGTGGAGTATTGAGTAGTGGCGATACTAAACCAGTAGAGAAAGGAATAGCAAACATAATTATTCAATATCAACAAGAGAGAGCTAGTAGAAAAAATCTATATCAAGTGGATAATGATGATGAATAGTAATTTCCAACAAGTAATCAATAGATTTATTACTCGAATTGAAAGTTTAAAATTTAGCTTTCAGTTAATTGCTAATATAATTGAATTAAACGCGAAAAATGCAGAAAAAGAATTGATTGGTTTTACATCGCCATTTTTAAGCCAAGAACAAACTGAAACAGAACTAAAAATTTCTTTGCAAATGCCTTATGAGAAACTAGTAGATTTTCAGGCATTAGGTAAAAAAGCACTTCAATACAGCATATCTT
>JADEXV010000337.1 GCA_015206945.1 Nostocales cyanobacterium LEGE 12452
ACCCTATCCCCTACACCCTCTGAACTACCCCACTTTCTTGGAAACCCTGGTTAAATCAGGGTTTCTTAATTTGGAAATTTGAATTGGTATTATTACCATGTTCCAGTAATAGAATTGATAGCGAAGGCTTGGTAAAGTCTTCAACTATCAAAAGATAGAAGCTTTAGTAGCAGATTTTACCTGTAAAAAAACAAAAGTCTGTATTCAAAGTAAGCTTGTAGCATATAAAACGCTTGTAAGATTTTTATGACTTCCCGGATTCGCTTTTTAATGTGCCCTCCTGACCACTACGATGTGGACTATGTGATTAATCCTTGGATGGAAGGGAATATTCACAAGTCATCGCGCGATCGCGCCGTGGAACAGTGGCAGGGACTACATCAAATCCTTAAACAACACGCCATTGTAGATTTAGTACCACCTGAAAAAGGCTGGCCTGATTTGGTTTTTACCGCCAATGCTGGCTTAGTTCTGGGCGATAATGTGGTCCTCAGTCGCTTTTTACACAAAGAACGTCAGGGAGAGGAGCCTTTCTTCAAGCAATGGTTTGAGGCAAATGGTTATACAGTCAATGAACTTCCCAAAGATTTGCCTTTTGAGGGAGCAGGAGACGCACTACTAGATCGGGAAGGACGCTGGTTATGGGCGGGATACGGTTTCCGCTCGGAATTAGATTCTCACCCTTATCTAGCTAAATGGCTGGATATTGAGGTGCTATCCCTGCGATTAATAGACGAACGTTTCTATCACTTGGATACCTGTTTTTGTCCTTTGGCAAATGGCTATTTGCTTTACTATCCCGGTGCTTTTGATTCTTACTCCAACCGCTTAATTGAAATGCGAGTCGCACCAGAAAAGCGGATTGCAATTGAAGAAGCCGATGCACTTAACTTCGCTTGTAATACGGTGAATGTTGATAGCATTGTCATTATGAACAAGGCGAGTGATGCTTTGAAAACCCGCCTTGCAGATGTAGGTTTCCAAGTGCTGGAAACACCGCTGACAGAATTTCTCAAAGCTGGTGGCGCGGCTAAATGCTTAACTCTGCGGGTTACTGAACCAGTTAGAGATGAAATTCATGCCAATGTGTCGGTAGAAAGCCGCATCATTCGGATGGAAGGGCATTTGCTAGATGCTGGCTTAATCAACCGCGCCTTGGATTTGATCATAGATGCCGGGGGCAGTTTCCAAGTCTTAAATTTCAACTTGGGAGAACAGCGACAAAGTACTTCAGCCGCAGAGGTGAAGGTATCAGCACCATCTCATGAGGTGATGGAAGAAATCATCTCAATGTTGATTGATTTGGGTGCTGTAGATTTACCCCATGATGAGCGAGATGCCAAACTGGAGCCGGTAATCCAAGATGGCGTTGCGCCTGATGATTTCTACGTCAGTACCATTTATCCCACTGAAGTACGAATTAATGGTCACTGGGTGAAGGTAGAAAATCAACGGATGGATGGCGCGATCGCAATTACCCAAACTCCTACAGGTTTAGTTGCTCGGTGTAAAATACTACGCGATTTAAAAGTTGGCGAACAGGTAATTGTAGACGTTTTAGGTATCCGCACCATCCGCAAAACTGAATCGCGCGAAGTCCGCAGCACCCAAGAATTTAGCTTTATGTCGGCGGGAGTTTCCAGCGAACGGCGTGTGGAATTGGTCGTTGAGCAAGTGGCTTGGGAATTGCGTAAAATACGCGATGCTGGTGGTAAGGTAGTCGTCACGGCTGGGCCTGTGGTGATTCACACTGGTGGCGGCGAACATTTGGCGCAACTGGTTCGGGAAGGATATGTACAGGCGTTGCTGGGTGGGAATGCGATCGCAGTTCACGACATCGAGCAAAATATCATGGGCACTTCCTTGGGTGTAGACATGAAGCGGGGTGTCGCCGTCCGTGGTGGACACCGCCATCACCTGAAGGTAATTAATAGTATCCGCCGTTATGGCAGCATTCCCAAAGCTGTGGAAGCGGGAGCAATTAAAAGTGGCGTGATGTATGAATGTGTCCACAATAATGTACCTTTTGTGCTTGCGGGATCGATTCGGGATGACGGGCCTTTGCCTGATACCGTAATGGATTTGATTCAAGCACAGGAGGAATATGCCAAACACCTAGAAGGTGCAGAGATGATTTTGATGCTGTCATCGATGCTGCACTCCATTGGGGTGGGAAATATGACCCCGGCTGGTGTGAAAATGGTGTGTGTCGATATTAATCCAGCTGTGGTGACAAAGTTAAGCGATCGCGGTTCTGTAGAATCGGTGGGTGTGGTGACAGATGTGGGATTGTTCCTCAGCCTGTTGATTCAGCAGTTGGATAAGTTGACAAGTCCTTATGTAAATAAGGTAGGTTAAGAAAACGTAGACGTAAAGGCGCAGACAAAGGGAAATGGCAAGAGTAGCTTTTAGTGAAGAGTTGCAGATTAATTGGGTCAGTTTTATAGCTGATTTCTTGTTGGTAGGAATGGTTTTTGGCCCGCCTATCGCTCCCTTTTTAGCTGCGTCTGGAGTGTCTTTGCTTCCTGGAATTGCGGACATCATTTATTTCATGGGTAATCATGTATGTCCGCAACCATCTATGGGGTTAGATTTAGCACCACCATTTATTATGGCTGTATGTATGCGTTGTTATGGCACTGTAACGGGTTTGCTGATAACGCGGCTGCTGTATGGGATAACTGGTGGTAAAGGATTTTACTGGTTGAGTCAGTATGGCTGGAGTGGTGTAGCTTTAGCAAGTGTGCTGATGATGGCTTATCCTTTGGAATTGGCAGCAGAAGTTTTTGGTTTGTGGAGTTTTAATAATTATCTGGTTACGCCTTTTGGGTTGATTACGGGTTTGGCGTGGGGATTGTTTACCATGCCGATCTTACACGGGTGGCGGGTTACTAAAACCAGCTTGCATGAATTGTAGAATTAGAAACTGCACAACAGTCGCCTCTCCTACTTGACATCGAAACGCTAACATTTGTTTAAGATAACTAGCAGTTATGTCTAATGTAGCCTTGGTAGTCTAAGTAGCTAACTACTTGGTAAACACATTGCTCAATAGTAAATTGATGAGTTAAACAAATAACCTCTGGATTTAAAGGTTCTTCATAAGGATCAGATATACCAGTAAAATGCTTGATTTGTCCTGTCTTGGCTTTGGCGTAAAGTCCCTTCACATCACGGGATTCACAAACTGCTAATGGTGCTTGAATGTAAACTTCTACAAAATTGGTGGTTGTTTGTCTCAATTCCTCTCGAACTTCTCGATAGGGACTGATTGCAGCAACGATCGCTACCACTCCATTTCGACTGAGCAAGTTGGCAACAAAGCCAATGCGGCGTACATTAGTATCCCTATCTTGTTTAGTAAATCCAAGTCCTTGAGATAAATGGGTGCGAACGACATCACCATCAAGCAATTCTACTCGGCAACCCCGCGATCGCAGTTCTTGGGCAACAGATGAGGCGATTGTTGTTTTACCCGCACCACTTAACCCTGTTAGCCAGAGGATTAGACCTTGATGGTTCATAACTCGATTTTTCTTCATCTATCCAAGAGTGCGATGTCTACGACGGGCTACGCCTACGCACTTTACATGATTTGTGGCAGCGATCGCATATCTAAAATGTGTTAATTTCTCTTAGCTGCTGTTTATGCTATTGGGGTGAACAATAGTAATTCCTTCAACTTCTACGGGCTTGTTTTTCGCCTGGATCTGCCTCTGCAAAATTTAGCACTTCTCCGCTATAGCAGCAATCCAAAATCACAATTTGTTGTCTGACTTCACTTTCTTGCAGCAGTCGCCGCAGCCATTGCAAAGATAATCCCCAATTACCCGCGTCAGGGTTGACTTCACTCGTCGCTAAATAACCTTCCTGAATTCCTTTTTCCGCAATCCATGACCAGAAAAATACAGCAGTGCTGTGTCTGGCGGCTTCCCATCTGGTTTAAACAATTGGACGATCGCTCTTTCTAACTGAGTTAAACTAACTTTAGTTTGCTTGCCAATGCGAATCGTCTCATTTTCCTTGTCTTTGACTGCTGGTAGCCGCGTTACCCGAAATTCATCCATCATATTGTTGTAAGATTTGAGCGATCGCTTCAGCATCGGCAGCTGGTGCGTTGAGACTCTTTAAGCGGTCATACGTATTAATTCCCACCACCAAAGCGTCTCGACTCATCCTGCAAAGCCCTATGATAGTTGTGCCGAATTATTTCCAACTTCTACAAGAAATTTACCGCATTTTCCGTAAAATTTTGTAGATAAGCATCGCTGGGCTGTTTTAGACGCAATTCTTTTAGGCGAGATTTATCTCATGACTCAACTCACACCTATTCATTTAGAAGATGGCACGATTATTTACATTGCTGACCAACCGGAAAAGAAAACTCAGCAATCATGAGTGAGAGTATTAACGCAGCCAAAATTTCGATTATTATTCCGGCTATTAATGAAGCGGGGAATATTAAAAAAGCCATTGCTACTACTCAAGCCAATCTAGATGTAGAAGTCATTGTAGTCGATGGTGGCTCTAGTGATGATACTGTAGCGATCGCTCAGTCTTTAAATGTCAAAGTTATCTCATCATCTCCCGGTCGTGCTGTGCAAATGAACGCGGGTGCTGTAGCGGCTAGCGGTGAGATTCTGTTATTTCTCCATGCAGATACCCGTTTACCAACTGGGTTTGATGAGATGATTCGCACAGCACTACAACAGCCTGGGACTGTAGCTGGTGCTTTTAAATTGCGGATTGATGCGTCACGTTTAAGTTTACGATGGGTGGAGTGGGGAGTAAATGTGCGATCGCATTTTTACCAAATGCCTTATGGTGACCAAGCAATTTTTTTAACAAAGGAAGTATTTCAGCAAATAGATGGCTTTCCTGAATTGCCTATCATGGAAGACTTTGAACTCATGCGTCGTTTAAAAAGCATCGGACGCGTTGTAATTATTCCCACACCAGTTGTCACCTCAGCCCGTAGATGGTTGCAAAAGGGAGTATTGAAAACTACGCTGCTTAATCAAATAGTAATTATTGCTTATTTGCTCGGCGTTTCACCTGAGCGAATTTGTAGCTGGTATCGCCGAGAAAAATTTAAGAGGCTTTAAGCTGTTTCTCATTTAGGTGGTATATCTTAGGGGCATTGGATTTGAGGTGTAAATTTTAAAGTTGAGCTTCAGAAGGTCAACATCGAGCTTCAGAAGGTCAACGTCGAGCCTCAGAAGGTCAACGTCGAGCCTCAGAAGGTCAACGTCGAGCCTCAGAAGGTCAACATTGAGCCTCAAAAGGTCAACGTCGAGCCTCAGAAGGTCAATGTCGAGCCTCAGAAGGTCAACATTGAGCCTCAGAAGGTTAACACCGAGCCTCAGAAGGTCAACATTGAGCCTCAAAAGGTTAACACCGAGCTTCAAAAGGTCAACATCGAGCCTCTGAGGGTGAAACTTATAAAAATGAACAAGCGTTTATTAAATTCCAAACTCAAATTACTACTGCTAAGTTGCCTGATTATCACTCTAATAATTGCTGCTAAACAGTTAAACTTTCAGGGGCTTTTACAGACTTCAGTCATTTGGGTTCACAGTCTTGGTACTTTAGGGCCTATCGCCTACATAGTTATTTACAACTTAGCGACATTACTGTTTATACCGGGTTCCCTCCTAACCCTCAAAGGTGGTTGTCTGTTTGGTGTATTTTGGGGATCAATATATGTGCTAATTGCTGCAACAATTGGAGCAACCTTGGCTTTTATCATTGGACGCTACCTGTCGCGGGATTGGGTTTCTCGACAAATGGACAAACATCCTAAATTTAAAGCGATTGATTTAGCAGTTGCTAAAGAAGGATGGAAAATTGTTTTGCTAACTCGTCTTTCACCTATTTTTCCCTTCAATTTATTAAATTATGCTTTTGGGATAACACAGGTTTCTCTCAAAGACTATATATTAGGTTCCTTCGGCATTATTCCCGGAACTGTGATGTACGTTTATATTGGTTCTTTAGCTGGGAATCTTGCCATGATTAACACCTCTCATCAACCAATTACTCCAGAAACTCAAGTCTGGCAATGGGTAATGCGAGTCGTTGGGTTGATTGCTACCGTTGCTGTAACTGTGTATATCACGAAAATTGCTCAGAAAGCATTAGCTCAAAGTGTGGCAGTAGAAGAAATCACAACCCATGAAAAAACTAACAATCATTCAGATATTTAAAGCCTCTCTGGGAGACGCTACGCGAACGACTCCGCTCGGCTTTAACACTGAGCGAAGCCGAAGTGTTAAAAGTATTAATGCCAGAAACTTGCAGAAGTTTTTTAGCCTCTGCACATTAATATTACGGCGTTGCTGAATAGGTAATGATTTAAGCAGGGAGGGGAACTGTCCGATACTTCAAATAATGCAGCAGCAAGCGGAGCGAACACTTCAACATCTCGATGGATTTGGAGTAGCACAAGGTTTTCCGGT
>JADEXV010000521.1 GCA_015206945.1 Nostocales cyanobacterium LEGE 12452
TAACGGATGGCACTGGCCATGACTACCTCATAATAAGAATAATGTTAACGTAGCAGATGACTCAATTAAGCTTTCTGATGTCTTCGTGTGGTACCGCTTGGCGTCGTTCTTAAAGTACTGGAATTTAAAAGTGCACAATCTTTCTCTTTTCAGATTTCAACCGTGCAACGGATTGGCAAAATCTGTATATTCTAGCGGCAACGCCCGTCACGCAGTGAACTTCCTAAGCGCCATTTTTTTCGAGGATCAATGAGGCTATTCTCAAATTTGGCAAGGGCGAAACACACCGCCAAAGACAAACAAGTGCTGAGGCGTGTAAGCAAACAAAATCGAAATACCCGGAGTTGACTTTTATGAGCTTTTACGGCCAAACGCTGGTATTTGTAAACTTTCGTATGTGTGTAATTACCCCATGCCGCTATTTGTCTTCCGGCTAACAGCCAAAATTAGAAGAAGATGATGTTGCCAATTCAAGCGCATACGTCTAAACAATTCTCTGGGTGTCTCCCGCCAACGACTTCGGAGTTTTTGGGCGGGCCAGATCGGTCCACAGGGCCGCGGTTGTGATACAACCGGACATCTGGCCGGACACGGAAACACAGGTGTCAATCGAGAGTTCAGGGCCTTATCGAATATAGAAGATTCTTTTTGGTCCAATTGATTATCTTTTGGTCAGAAATAGGCCTTAAGAGTGTTTTGGACTGAAAATAGGCGCTTTGAGATCAAAATTGAACTATTGAGTCGCATAATTGACTTTTTAGGACCAAAACTGACTTTTCGACATACAAGGGTGTTTTTCTGAATGCCGGGTAGTATAATGCAGAGTTTAACGGTGCTGGCTGCATTGATGATTTTCTCGAATTTTTCTTGCAACTCCCTCTCATGAGTACCGGGGGATTGTAAGAAAAATTTGAGGCTACTGGGAACATGGAGAGTGATAACCGAAACTCCCCTAATACTTAGTTGCCAATAACGCGCATGCATCTCATACCGACAATTTGCAAAGACAGGTTTTAGTTTCCCCATCAGGACAATGTACTACCACCAAACTTGGCGATCTCAATAGGATCCGTAATTGCCAGATATGCTGCTAACAAACGATGGAGTGACGAAATGCTTATAAATCGAAAAGCAATTTTGGCGTAAGTGTCAGCTTTCGACGAAAGTAATATATATTCGCAACAAACAATCAATCGCACCCATGAAGTTAAAAGCAATTAAATTCTTTTCCCCGGAGGAAAACGTATCAAAAACCAAGGAGGCACGCAAAGAAGCACCGCTTCCGACAGGTTACATTTCTAATTCAGGTAAGCTTGTTTTTCCAGCAACTGCACTGCGTGATCTAGGAATTGATCCGGAGTCAGCCAATTTTAAAATCGGGACACAGGAAGGAAAGCGAAAAATTAAATCTATATAC
>JADEXV010000338.1 GCA_015206945.1 Nostocales cyanobacterium LEGE 12452
CAATAACAAACTCAAGCTAATTAAGCGTTCAGCTTATGGGTTCAGAAACTTTAATAATTTTAGAGTAAGATGCTTATTGAATTGGCATTTTAATTATTAGTTTAGCATAACAAGTACTGAAGAGCCATACTTACATCTTCAGGTAACACCCCCAACCAAGTAAAGTATTCTTTATCCTCTGGTGACAATCGCTTTATGCTCAAGTTCAAAGATGCAGTTAAGCTGAGGCGTTTTAAACTTGCTTCATCAGTAGTATCTTTTGCTCCTGGTCTATCTAATGATTTTAACCGAGCAATTTCTTGTTTAATATCTCGTAACAAGTCTGTCCAAGTTGTACCACTAGTAACTTGGGCAGCTGCTAGTTCTAATGCCAGGGGAAGATAACCAACGCCTTCAGCTAACTTTTCTGCTGATTGACGTTCTTTACCTGAAATCTCCCGTCCTAAATTCTTCGTCAGCAATTCCATCGCTTGGGTTGCTGTCATTATATCCAGACTGTAGATGCTGGCTTTTAATGCGTCAGCAATTGCCCCTTCACGAGTAGTTACTAAAACTTGACACCGCGCCCCGCCAACATTAAACGCTTGTGCATCTTTAGTATTCCAAGCATCGTCCACCACTAGCAGCACAGCTTTGTCATAAAGCAGAGTCCGCAAATGGGCAGAAGCAGCTTCTGCACTGGTAGGTTTAAAGTTATAATCTCCTAATGCCTGCACCCAGCCACTAAGTAAAGAAAGCACATCAGGTTGCTGGCCTAATGTTGCCCACAGAATACCGTCACAAAAGCAAGTTTGTATTTCTGCATCATGGGCTAAAGCGGCGGCTAAGGTCGATTTACCCACAGAACCCAAACCGTGAATTGCAGTAATTACCAAAGCACGATTATCTGATGATGACTCTGTGAGGAGACGCGTTTTTAAATCATTGCTGTACTCTGGGCGTTCTACAAAGGATATGGGTAAAGGTGGCGCTTGCAGAAGACGGTAAACAGAATGAGCAATAGTATTATTAACGGGATAGTGCTTTTTGAGTGCAGCAATCAAATCCTCAATTGCTTTTGCAGGGTTTTGCCAATAAAGAGCAATACATTCATCAAAGCTCAATCTCCCTACATCAGCATCCTCTTCCATCTGAAGACAAAAAACTCGCGTTTGTCCACCATAAGTCTGCTGTCTGGCTGCGTTAACAATCTGCGATGCCCAACGGGTTCCCAATGCTCTACTAGTTCCACACAATACCACTGCCCCCCCAGTACTCAGAACTTTTGAGACTTCCTCAGTGAATGACTCCCCCACCATGACAGTTCCGCGATGTACTACCTCATAGCCAGCCTCGCGGATGTGTTTTGCCAATTCTTCTGCTAAATCTTCTTCTTTGGAATGATGGGCAATGTAAACCTGCCAGTTTCTCTCACTCATTTTATTGCCCGCAGCAATTGAGATACGCCTTTTGACCAGTCATTAACCAAATCTGCATACTTGATATCAGCTAGAATAGCAGGCGGTTCCCCACCTGTGAGCAAAATTGGCAATACCTTTACTTCGTGTCCTGCCAATTGTCGACTTAACACTGACATCCACTCACGGTTTACCCAAGGCGACATACCAGACGAAGAGTAACACAGAACTAAATACTTAGATCCTTCTAGCCCTTGGTCAACACGCTCAACAATCGAATCTCCTACGTCTATCTTCCATTCATCAAACCATACTTCATGCCCAGCATCTCTTAATTCATTCGCCAGCTGTTCAGCTTGTTGAGCATCACTTTTACGATGACTGATAAAGACATTAGGCATAGTTAAATTCTTGATTTGAATGATATTAAAATAATTCGCAATGACGCGACGCTCGCAGACTCGCTAACGCGGACTCGCTACCGCTACGCTAACGCAATTACGTTTTGTGACGGGGATTTAGATTTAGGCTTCAATTCGCACTGCTTAATAGAAGCAGGAAACTTAAACCTCCACCACTTGCTAATTTAACAATTTTATCAGACGCAATAAATCGCGACTCTACATGAGGCTTTTTGGCTGATTATTTGAATTATCTTCTCATTTATCCACCAGTGGTAGTGATAGTGGCGTGGCAAGCTTAAAATAGTGCATTAGCCTCCACCCAGCCTACAATTTTTTTGCAACTTCCGAGAAATCATTGTAGGCGATACCTACGGCGTTAAACTACGCAGTTTATGAGAGATAGTTAGTAGCGTGTTGTGAAAGGGCGATATCAAAAAAATTGGTATTATGAACCATAGAGGCGCAGAGGGCACAGAGAGAAGAAAGAAATGCTTAACTAAACTGTATTGAACCCTGTGCTATCAATTGCGGCCTATCCTAAAAAAGAAGAACTAACTTCGTTCTTCCATGCCGAAGAGGCGCCGAAAAACTGACTGCATCAAACTAGGAGACAAGTGATAAACTGCTTTCCAAAGGTTGGTTGTACCTACCATGACATCAGAACGCCGATCCTTTACTGCTTCCCAAATTGATTTTGCTACATCTTCAGGCTTTTCTAGTACAGGAATTTGAATTGCTTTATCTACCAACTCAGAACGCGCTTCGGCAGTTTCCTCGTTCTTACCGCGAAAAATTGCCCGTTCCATCATTTGAGTAGTGATAAAACTGGGATAAATTCCGCTAACGTGAATCCCTTTAGGTGATAACTCTGCGTGTAGCGATTTTGTTAACCCAGTGATGGCATATTTAGCAGTTGTGTAAGGAATTTGGTAAGGAATCGGTTCTATACCACCAATAGAACTGACATTAACAATGGTTCCTTTGCGACGTTCTAAGAAATGGGGCAGGATGGCATTAATAGTATGGATGTAGCCCCATAAATTGGTATCAATTATCTGATGCCAATCATCTAAGCTAAAATCCTCAACGGGCCCTAAGCAAAAGATACCTGCATTATTAATTAATACGTCTATGTTACCAAAATGTGCGATCGCCTTCTGGATCAGGTTGTTTACTTGTAAAGGATCTTTGACATCTGTTGAAATAGCGATCGCTTCTCGTCCAAGTTCCCGTATCTGTGCAGCAGTAGCTTCTAAACGGTCAAGTTGACGAGCTGCCAACACAACATCATAGTTGTGACGGGCGAATAATAATGCTGTAGCTTTGCCAATCCCTTGAGATGCGCCTGTAATAATTACTGTATTTGTCATAACTCAGTTGTTTTTTCTTGTGCGTCTTAGAGGTTGTTTTAAAAATGGTACAAAGGTATCCAAAACTTTAAATCCTCCTTTTTCAGGAGGATTTTGAGAAGCTTATATTGGTATTGAGCCGAGATCCGAATAAAATTTATACCTGGCAGACACTACTAACTCGCCACAGCGATCGCAATTAGCGCGTAGTTGTGTCCCGCAAAGATAACAATACTTAGCTTTAACGGTATAATAAATTGTTAGGGACTGCTGCATCTCCTTCACCATAGCTTTTATGTCAGATCAACCTGCACCAGAAATCGAACTGCTCCGTGCGGCTTATGCGGCCTTCAACGCGCGAGACATTGACGCTGCCCTTGCCCTCATGACTCCGGATGTGGTTTGGCCGAAAGCGTTCAAAGGCGGTTTTGCCCGTGGGACTGAAGAAGTTCGCGCTTACTGGACGGAGCAATGGAGCGAGATTAATCCGCACGTCGAGCCGGTTTCCTTTTACTCGGAGGAGGGCGGACGCATTTTGGTCGATGTGCATCAGGTCGTGCGTGACTTGATTGGAGCAGTTCTTGCCGATGAACACGTAGGCCATCGATTCACCCTTGAACACGGCTTGATTCAAGCTATGGAAGTGTGTCCACTTCCATCGTCCACCCCAAAGGCCTAACCACGCGCTCCAGCGAACAGGGCATTGAGCCGATTAATCAATAACGCCAATTATTGCTGCGTTCTAATTTCCTTGAGTAACGCCTCATCAGAATATTCTTCTTCCCATTTACCCTGTAGCTTCAGCCGTACAGACTGTGCGCCGCCACTAGGAGTACAGACAACCCAGTAAGTATCTGGTTCTCCTTCGACTCCAGCTGCATCTTCAGCTTTTGAGGTATCAGAAAGACCTGAAAATGCTTGAATACAAGTCCATGTAATTCCATCTGAATCTTTAATTTCTCTTTCCATGTCTATTTTTAGTTAACGTGAACTGGTAGTCTGTCCCAAAAGTTTTGAGAGGTTAGTGGTGTTCAGATCCCCGACTTCTTGAAGAAGTCGGGGATCTAGTAGCCCCGCAAAATTAATGGGACAGAACACTAGGCAGAATTTCTGGTTCATCATCCAAACTGAGGAGAAATTGAATTAAATCTGTCTGTTCTTGAGTGGTAAAGCCAGCTTTTGCATCTACCCAATAAGCGTGTCCTCTGCCGTCTACATTCGACTTTTGCAAATCTGGATTAGCTTGGTTAGCTGCAACCATTGTCTCACGAAGATTACGGTCAACTAACACCCGTAAGCTTGCTTCTGGATCTGGTAAAATATTTTGCATTAATGTACCAGCCATCCCAAGTTGCTCAGAATTTGCCACCACAAATTGTCCGTTTTGTTCATCTTGCTTTAATGCTGAAGCACTAGCAGCCACGCCACCATCATGTAAATAAGGCGCAGTTAGATACAACCCAATCAAGCTTGGTACTTTATAACCACCGGCTGGATTGTTCATTCCAAAAGCTAACTGTTGTGCTTTTTGTGGCGTAATATCTGTAGGAACTTCTAACACTGGAGGATTAGACGGCAAGGGAACAGAGACACTGTTGGGATAGGTTTGGGGTGTGGTGAAGTTCTTAGCGAATGGTGCTAATGTAGGGGCGCGTGATGGTTGAGTTCCAATCTCGTTTTGAGCGATGACATCATGATTAGTAAAGTAGCGTCCACTATGACAGTCTATGCAGCCAGCACGATTAAATACAGCCGCCCCCTTTTCTAGAGATGCAACATCACTAACTTGAATCGGTGGTGGTGCCAGAGTATTTTGCCAAGCAGACATCGCATTCAGCTGTTCGCCAACGGGGAAGCCGGGAGAAGATGCCATTAAACCATCTAACATAAAGGGCGAACCTTTGGGATATCCAGGCATCCGAATTACTTGATTAATTGCAGGTTCCCCAGGAGTGGGATCGATTTTGTCAAAAAATTCTGATGGTTTTGCATCTTCAGGCAATCTAAAAGCTGGATTTGCGGCATTTTGCAGAATCACGCCTAAATAGGTTTCCTTATCAATTCCTAATAGAGCTTGGCTTCCATCAGCGCCATTTGTCCCATCTGAGTTTGTGGCGTGAACGTTGCTATTTAAGGTAGTCAAACCGTGAAACCAACCAACTGCTGAATGACCACTCCAACCGTAAGGCCAAGCATCAAAAGTATAAGATGATGGGATTTGTGAGGGATTGTTTACTAAAGTGCCAGTGGAATCAAAGTTTCCAGGCGGCCAAGTTAGGAATTTTGCATCGACTGCATCTTCTAAAGTTTTGGCATCTGGTAAGCGGGACTCTTTGCCATCAGCGTTAATGTAAGTATGTTCTCCCGCCGGAATTTGAGTAGGATTAACATCTGTTTGGCGAAACATGGCTGCGGAATTAGTGGCAAATGCCAAAACCAAACCCGTATTAACGTCATTGTTTGGTGCGCCTTCTAAGATGCGTCCAGTCTTATTGTCAAGTGTGGCATGACATAAAGCACAGGTAATACCAAATCTCAACTTACCTTTAGTGAAACTAGCACGCATACCCAGTGGTACAAGGGAATTTGCAGGTACATCTAATCCTGTATTTAACAGTGTGCCAGCTTTAAAAGTGCGTCCACCTATTGTTACATCTTCATTTATAGGAATTCGGAGATTGGTTGTATGCTTACCGCCAAGTTTAGCGATCGCCTGACCCACGGTTATCATATTAATCGGGCCGTTCAGCGCCCCAACTACATCAGTTTGGAAAATTTCATTACCAAAGGTTTCCGAGTAAAAAGCATCCCGCCCCAGCTTTAAAGTTTCGTCAGTGACAGCAAATGCCCCATTTTCAGGGGATAGTTGTTTGCGTCCATTTTCTGTATTTAGTAAACGTGTTGCCTCTTCTTTATTAATCGCGTATCCCAAAACATCATAAGAACCAACTTCTTGAGGTGCAGCCTGGGTTACAGGTGTAAAAGTCTGAGCTAAACTAGGAGTTTTACCTAAAACAAATTCTAGTCTGGAGGCGAAGAAGCTAACAAAAATAACTAAAAATAACAGTATCCCAATAGTTCCCCATCTATTTTTTTGAGGCTCCACTTTTGGAGGATTGGAATCTATAGCGATACCTGGGTCAGTTTTCATAGTTTTGATGTCAAGAAGAAGGGTATGGGGTGTAGGGTGTGGGGTGTAAGGAAGACGGCATTGCTAGGGGCTTGTACCCCCATACGTTTTAAAAAATGGGGCTTCAGACGAAGAAGGTTGTTGGGGCTATTTCTTCCCCCATACCCTACAC
>JADEXV010000339.1 GCA_015206945.1 Nostocales cyanobacterium LEGE 12452
ATATAAGGCTGTGATTTTTTATGTACAATATTTACTATTAGCATGATTTTTATTGTAATATATTTGCTCAAACTAGATTATAGTCATTCATAATTTACGCTTGTATTTGTATTATTTATTGTAATATAAGTTTTTGTTAAATTGATTATGGATAATAAATGTATTCCTGTCATTAATATTAAAATTATTCTTTGAATAACTGACTTTATTAACATTAAACTGCTTATATTAAATTATTGCGATATGCATAAAACTATCAGAGCCGGAATGATTACCAAGCAAAGTTCTTATTTTTTTATGCAACTCAGATAAAGTTAGTATTAAAACTTTATTTAAAGATAATCTCAGATTTCCCAAGAAAATACAATAGCAGTTAAGAAAGTTAAAATAACAGTTAAGAAAGTTAAGAAATTTAAGAAAGTTAAAAAACTTAAAACCTTAAAAAAGTATTTAAAATTGGCTAATTTTTGATCTGCCAGCATTAAAGCCCCTAAATTAAGTCTTTATCTGTTTCAGGACCTACGCAATTTTATAGTATTTAACCTGAGTTCGGGATAAGGAAAGGAGCAGGTAGTAAGCTGAAAATAACGATAAATCCAGCAACCTGCCCTATGTTTAGTTTAGAAGCTTTATTCTGCCATGTAGACGATTTCTGTCAGGTATTTGAAGTGCAATGGCGCAAAAAGCTGTTGAGCAATGGAGGAATCAGACGTAATCGGAAAAGAAGTCTATGTTTGAGCGAGATAATCACGATTCTTGTTGCTTTCCATCAGACTCACTATCGAAATTTCAAGTATTTTTATTTGAATCAAGTGAAACAGCAATGGAATAATACTTTTCCAGAGCTTCCAAGTTATCAACTATTTATTGAATGGATACCATCAACCTTGATACCTTTATGCGTCTATCTCAAGCATTGCTTTGGCAAGTGTACGGATATCGGTTTTATCGATTCAACCTGTTTAAAAGTCTGTCATAATCATCGGATTTCTAGATATAAAGTATTTAAAGGTTTAGCTGCGCGTGGCAAAACTTCTGTGGATTGGTTTTTTGGTTTTAAACAACACAAAAGTCGTCAACGAGCTGGGACAACTCTAGGGCGAACGCATCTAAATATTAAAGATCGATAATCAAGGTTTAATTCCCCAACACTATATATACCACACAGGACTTTCAGAGAATTAGGTATAAAGCTGAATAAGAATGAGAATCGTTGTAGAGGCGTGAGTTTGTGGTAGCCGTCGGCTGCCAAGCAATATAGGTTCGTTTTTGTAGTAAATTTATTCTTTGCATTAAACAACAAGAACCAGATTATAGTTGAATGAAGCTTAAACCCAAAATTACGATTGCTGACCACTTTGGTGTAATAGAAGATCCACGCATAGATCGTACTAAACGACACAAGTTAATCAATATCATGACCATTGCCGTATGCGCGGTGATTTGTGGGGCAGATGGATGGGTGGGAATCGAGACTTATGGTTGTGCGAAGTATGACTGGTTAAAAAGATTTTTAGAACTCCCGAATGGCATTCCCTCACACGATACTTTTGCGCGAGTATTCGCTTAGAATTTATCCTCAACAATTTCAGTCCTGTTTTTCTGTTCCATGTATGGGTTGAGTCTGCCACCGGTGAGTTCGGCTAAAGTCTTCATTGCCTGTACAAAAGTATGTAGCCGTTGCTCAACTGGAGGGAGGGCTGGGATAGTGGGAGTCTCAACTTTTGGTGTAATATTAGGCACTCCTGCGACTAGTTCTAAGATGATTGTTCGCACGATTCCGGCAATTTCGGATTCAGTGAGCAGCATTGCGATCCGAAGTGTTCCAGAAGGCGAAAATACCCTAGCTTGTGATGTTATGGATGGTAAACCCAACAAGGAGCGAGCATCAGACAAGTCTTTACCAGTCAATTTTCTAGTTTCGTTATCTCGAAACTCTTTGCTGTTTCTTTCGTAGATATGCTTAATACCTGGTATAGAACATTGGAAGTACTGAGCTAATTGTTCAACAGTTGCCCAGCCCTCGCCATTCCAAACAGCAAACACAATAGCTTTAGCTTTGTTTAATACTTGTTGAGAGCGAGAATCATCCAACCTATCTAATGCAGATGTCCTTAAAGATGGAGACTCGATTAAAACGCTTTGGTTTAAAGATAAACTCATGCTGATTCCTTGACTAATATGTTTTTCAGCAAGTAATAGAGTTGAGGTTTGGGTGTGTTTGAAGAAGAACGCCCAAAAAATACCTAAAAGTGAGCAGCAATTTTCACTGCTGCCCACACGAGGCTTTACACTGTGACTAATTCTTGAAGTTGCGATCGCACTTCATGGTTGAAAAGCTGCTGTAATTCCTCAGTAGTCAGTTGCTCTAAGGGTCGGGATTGCAAGTATTTGTGAACTGGTTCAGCCAGCGATGTATCCACCATCGACAATGAGCGCACAGCATCAAACACGGAGTTAGAATACTGCTGCTGACCTGAACAACGCCTCTTCACCCACCAGTTACCCTCAGTGCATCCGACTTGCCCCAGTTTCACGCCGTTGTTGTTGTAAATGCCATCATCGAGAATTTCAAACCCATAATTCTGGCACTTGTTGAAGATATGCGCCATGATTTGGTTTTCAGTAGAAGAGGAAGGCATGGGGGCAGAGGCGCAGAGGAGAAAGTTGTTGTAAGTTTTTTCCCTCTGCACCCCTGCTCCCTTGCACCTCTGCTTCTACTAGCAGTGTGCCATCTTTGTAGTGAGTTCAGAATATTTTTATTGTATCCTCTCACTAGACATTTTGTTAAGTGTCACTCTACAATTTACATAATATCTACGAAATGATTGAATAGAAAGGATTGTTCATGTCTATAGATGTGCAAATAGAACGGGTTATACGGGTTGATGCCCCTAGCATCGGAACAAGAATTAAAGAAGCCAGAGAGCGAGATCCACGATCGGTAGAAGAATTGGCTAAAGCGGCCGATATGTCTCGTGCTAATTGGTATCGGATTGAACGTGAAGAAAATGATGTTTTACCAGAACCAACCCTTCGCAAAATTGAAGAAGTTTTAGGCGTAGATTTTGGAGTGCGTTTTGATGATTAGTCTTGCCAGTGTCATTCCTCCTACTATGTCTTCAGTTTCTGTTGACGAGTTATTACTAATACCAATTCTCTATGAAGATGCATAGAATAAAGCTTCATGAAAGAGAGCTTCGAGGATAAAATCATAACTTGTCAAAGAGGAGATTACGAGAGAGGACATTTGAGCTAACTCGTGTTCAATCCGTTGGCGCAGTTCTTGTAAATTAGAGAAGCTTTCCCCTTTGAACTGGCGTTTAATAAACTGCCATAATCGCTCAATTGGATTAAGCTGAGGGCTATGAGCAGGTTGAAAGATCGGGATGAGATTTTCAGGCCAAGACAGCGCCAAAGCTTGATGTGCAGATGCTCGAACCCTAAAGCATCAGTGCCATATCATCGCCCAGTTGTTGGGATAGAGCATCAAGAAATTTCTGAAAGTTCTCACCGTCCAAATGAGGATATTCATTAGCATAGAAGTAACTACGCCAAAGATCATATCGACAGAGCGCACGCTTCGATAGCACACAAATTCATCAAATGAAGCCATGTTATTGTACTTTCTTTAATGGCAAGCAGCCTCAACAGTCTATTTATAGGGTACAAGCTTCTGTTATTTTCGGTTGTCTATAAGATTGTATGAAACATGTTCTGTTTCCTACAAGCAATCGCATTTCCTGAATCTTCGTGCCAGATTTCCCACCAATACCCCACTCATCACTCCAATAGCCCACATCAGAAAGACTCTCGGTAATTTTGGGATAATTGATTAGGGCAGCGATGGAGTATGGCGACAACCTCTGAAGTATTTATTAACTTTATTTACAACTTTTCGGTTAAAAACTGGAGCATCTTTTGGATGTTACTGCCTGGTTGAGTCGATGGGGGATATTGTTCCCCGCACCTCTCAGTTAAATCTGGGCGTGCGGCTTTCACCGCACCCAGCTTCCGATGTTCTTAGCTTGCGCTTTTGCTCATGTGTTTGTAATCGTGGCAACTCTCGTGAATTGCTTCCAGATTATTTTTCTTCCAGTTGGCGTGATTTCCGTCGATGTGATGCAGGTGAACCCGTTCTTCATCGATGAACTTTAAGCCGCAGAATGCACATTTATGGTTTTGCTTTTTGAGAGCAATAGAAGTTTCGCTGTCGTAGAGCTTACTTTTGCGTTCGCTCCAGTAGGCTGTATCTCCGTCGTAAGGTGATTTAGTTCCCTTGACAGAAATGTGTTTGTTTTCGGAGTAAGGAACTGCTGGAAATGCTTTGTCTAGTAATTTCTTGCTAGAGTAGCGGTTTCGCTTGGTTTCCTTATTGAATACCGTGTAGGCTCTTTTTTCGATGTGGTATAACGAGTTTCTAGACCCGTCCATCTTGCAGAACTTATGGTAGTTTCTCCAACCTCTAACTATTGGGGCTAATTTCTCAGCCTTTGTGGTAGCACCATAATTCGAGTTGTTGACGATGTGTTTTACTTTCTTACGAAATGCTTTGAAGTTGTCCACTGAGGGATTACATCTGAACTTTCCATTTTTCTGGACTTTGAAGTGCCAGCCGAGGAAATCAAACCCATCTGTCGCGGCGGTAATTTTGGTTTTCTTTTGGCTTACATTCATTCCGCGTTTGCGGAGGAACTCGCTGATTCTTTCAAGTATCTCTGTCGCATCGTCTTCGGGTCGGAGTATAATAACCATGTCATCCGCGTATCGGATTGATGGCTCGGTAATTCGTTTTGCCGATGTTTTAGGTGTAATCCTTTTACCCTCTTGAGAGTGGTATCTGTGTATACTCTCCATCCCGTTGAGTGCAATGTTTGCTAGTAATGGGCTGACCACTCCCCCTTGTGGGGTTCCTTGTTCAGGAAATTCTGGATTTACCCCTGCCTTGAGGCATCGGAAAATTCCGAGTTTTAAGCCTTTGGGGGCAATGAGTTCGTCCATTATTGCTGAGTGATTAATCCTGTCGAAGCACTTTTCAATATCGAGTTCAATTACTCGTTTTTCTATTCCATTTCTCGTTGAGTTGAGGTTTGTGAAGATGTACTTTTGTGCATCATGGGCAGAGCGCCCAGTTCTAAATCCGTAACTCCTAGCATGGAAAGTGGCTTCGTGTGCTGGTTCTAGTGCATATTTTGCGAGGCATTGCCAAGCTCTATCCGCGATGGTCGGTATCTTAAGCATTCTGGTTGTCCCGTCTTTTTTAGGGATGGGGATTTCCCGTAAACCTTGATGCTTCCAATTTCCACTATTCATTCTCAGTAGTTCTTCAAGGTTGAAGCGTTCTTCAAATGTGAGGGATTTTTTCCCATCAATACCAGCCGTCTTTTTACCAGCGTTTAGCTGAGATACAAGTCTTATTGCAAGAAATCGAGCCGAGGTGGATTTGAGAATAAGCTTTTGGAGTGACCTGGCTTTCCGCTTGTCTCCAACTTGAACCGCTTTGAATACGCGCTTTTGAAGGCGGAAAAGATTTCGGCGGAATTTCTTCCACGGTAAAGCTCTCCAAGATTCACTAGTATGTCTACTGTGTCTAATCATTTTCTCTTCTAGAGTTTGTATTTTCTGAACACCTCAGACCAATTACGGTCTGTCCTACCCGACTTGTGAGGATTCCGCTTCTCGTCTAGCCTACTTGGGGTTCGACTGCCCCAGGACTCACAAATCGTTTTTATTCGTTCCCTCGGTGAGATTGATGAGCCACTGCGTTGCGGGGGTTCCCCCCGTTGTAGCATGTGGCGTTGTTCCGTTAGATGTAGCCAATTCGACTACTGGATTCCCTGGACTCTTGCCGTTACTGGTTAGATGGTTCGGCGGGAATGAACTCCAGTGGGGTCAGGGATTTTTTTTGTTGCGCCCTCGCCCTAAAATAAGTCGCTTTTCTAGGCTCTGTTTCACCATAGGAACTCCCTGTTAGCGCCAGTGTCAACCCGCAACGGTCGTCTGTTTGCGCCCTGTTCCCAGCTTCACTCTACAAGAACCGAGCTTGTTCGGTGTGGGAAGATAAGGAGTCAATTCTGAGTCTGAATGGCAAGACTTGCACTTGCATCAAACCGAGAGTTCAGCCTTTTGTGACAGTAATCTGCTGTCGGACTGGGTTAGTTATTTACGGACTGATTACCGTGATTCACTGACCAACGAATCGCACCAAACCCTTTTATTTAGAGATTTATAGTCCAATTAGGCGCCCTCTACCCCAAATTATTATTAGTTCTTGGGGCCATTGTGGCCGGGTAGCAAAGCTATATCGCTATAATTCCGCCCATGATGACCCTGTTATAACCTTGTTTTAAAACGCTCTCAAGGATGAGATGTCTGATGAATACAGCCGCACACGAAGTTGCTCTTGACTACACGAACACCGT
>JADEXV010000522.1 GCA_015206945.1 Nostocales cyanobacterium LEGE 12452
CTCTTAACAGTTTAAAGAAATACTGATGTTTTGATGTCTTACAACACTTCTGGTGCCAGTGATACGATTTTCATAAACTGCTTCTCGCGCAATTCCCGGGCAACCGGTCCGAAAATACGTGAACCACGTGGCTCATCGTTGTTGTTCAATAAAACTGCCGCATTATCTTCAAACCGGAGGTAGGTAACATCCTTAAGACGTACTTCTTTTTTCGTACGGACAACAACGGCTTTGGAAACCGTTCCCTTTTTCATGTTGCTCGAAGACAGAGCGGATTTCACTGTCACGACGATCTTATCGCCCACCGAAGCGTAACGCTTTCCAGTTCCGCCCAATACCCGGATTACGAGTACTTCTTTCGCGCCACTGTTATCGGCTACTGACAGTCTTGATTCTTGTTGTACCATGATTACTTCGCTCTTTCAAGGATTTCTACTAATCTCCAACGCTTGTTTTTGCTAAGCGGACGAGTTTCCATTACACGGATAGTATCGCCGATACCAACCTGGTTTGTTTCGTCGTGAACCATCAGCTTGGTAGTTTTAGTCATAAACTTACCATACTTGGCGTGTTTCACTTTACGCACGACAGTGATCACACAGGATTTCTCCATTTTGTTGCTCACTACCTTGCCAACTCTCTCTTTACGTAAATTTCTTTCTGTTGCCTCCATAATTTCTAAACTGTTTACTGTTGGTTAGATTTAGCCGACAGCTCGGTTAAGAGTCTTGCAATTTCCTTACGTGAGGCGCGAATACGCAAAGGGTTCTCGATTGGAGAAATAGCATGCGCAAATTTCAACCGGAGTAAGCGCTCTCTCTCTTGGGCGATCTGCTCTTTGAGCTGATCCTGCGACAGATTCTTTATTTCTTTACTAGTCATTGCTTTTGATAATTAGCGGTTCTAAATACGTTCGGACTACTATGATTCCTGATAATCCCGGCGTACGACGAACCTTGTCTTAATTGGCAACTTCTGTGCAGCCAAACGCAATGCTTCGTTTGCAGTATCCAGCGCTACACCAGTCGCTTCGAAAATGATAGTTCCAGGTTTAACAGGAGCTACCCAATACTCAGGAGCACCTTTACCTTTACCCATACGAACCTCAGCAGGTTTCTTGGTAATCGGTTTGTCAGGGAATACACGGATCCAAACCTGACCTTCGCGTTTCATCGCACGTGTTACCGAGATACGAGCTGCTTCGATCTGACGAGCAGTCAACCAACCTGGTTCCAGTGCCTTTATTGCAAACGAGCCAAAAGCGATCTCATGTCCGCGGGTCGCGAGACCGTTGTGCGAACCTTTGTTCTTTTGTTGTTTGCGAAATTTTGTCCTTTTCGGCTGTAACATGATTCTAATCTATTTGAACCGGTTTGATACCGGAAAGTATCTGATTACTTCTTCTTGTTCTTGTTG
>JADEXV010000340.1 GCA_015206945.1 Nostocales cyanobacterium LEGE 12452
CTCTGTAACCGAGGAAAAGTTGCAGTAAGTCTTTCTCCTATGCACCTCTGCCTCTTATGCCCCATACCCTAACTAAAACAATCATCTACAAAAATTAGCAACAATTCAGTGGTGCAAGCGTTACATTTGAAAGAAATCTATGTTGCCCCATCGGCTTTGGGAGTAGTGTTCCAATGAATACTTCCGCTTCTTTTCAGGGTAGCTTGTCTCCCTTTGAATTTTTTAACTTTGATTTTACGATACCTGTATCTGAGAAGGCTCCGAGTCTTGAAGACCAATCTTCAGACTTTCCGCAACCTACACAAGATGCCGACTTACTCAGACAGCTATCGTTTATTCCAGGGTTAAAAGAAATTTTGATGCTGCGGCAGGTTCACGCTTTAGAACATGCTACTGTTTGGGTTCTTAGCGAATCAAAAAGTGCCTATTCTGCTCCAGCAAAATCCACTAATGTTCAACTAGATAATGAACTATTAGGCGGTTTATCTACTGAGCAGGGATTTTACCTCTATGGTGAGGTAAATATTAGTGATTTGCGGCGTGCAGTCACACTTGCTCGACA
The DNA here is from genome assembly GCA_015206945.1 of Nostocales cyanobacterium LEGE 12452. GTDB lineage: Bacteria > Cyanobacteriota > Cyanobacteriia > Cyanobacteriales > Nostocaceae > Nostoc. The sequence continues at coordinate 563 of JADEXV010000340.1, forward strand.
TCGCATCACTAGTGGAGAATGGGATTTGGCTGTACATCCCCGTTGTGGCACAAATTTATCAGTAGCAATGCTCTTAACAGCTGGACTAGCTGTCGGTGTGCATCTATTGTTACCATTCCGACCAATCGAGCAACTTATAGGTTTGGGGTTAGCAGCAACGACAGCCGCAGAACTCTCACCGGATTTAGGTTCTATGGCGCAGCGTTACCTAACAACTGCCATTCCTTTTAACCTAGCAATTGAAAATATTACCCGTACACGCGATGTTTGGGGGCGTGATGCACATTTTGTTAAAGTGGGCTGGCAAGAGTAATCTTATGGAATTAAAACCACGTACCTTCAAAGAAACTGCTAAAGAAACAACTCTACTGTTTTCAGGGGGCGCTGGCGCTGGACTAATCATCTTTGCCCTGTTCGGTGGCTTATGGCACGTCACTCACTTTTGGTGGGTGATGGCAGTAACTACAATTTTCTGCGGTTTATTAGCCGTAGTGTTCCGTCAAAACTTTCAGAAGATGTTAGATACTTTGATGGATAATGCTCCCTGGATGTAGGAACACAAGGTTAAATATTTCCTTAAAAATTATGAGAAAACTTTACTTCTTACTTCCCGGTACAGATAACAAATTTGCCTGTGGTGGTCTTTGGGCTGAGTTAAAAGCACTTAATCTGGCTCAGAATTTCTGTAGCGCTGAAGTTGTAACTTACCGTCAACGGGAAAAAGATAAGCTTTTTATTGATGATTTGCTAAAAGAGAAAAATTTAAATGATGTAATTTTTGTGATCAGTTGGGGATTTGATATAGCTCAACTCGTGGCTAAACTTAAGCAATATAATGTCGTTTATCATGCACATAGCGCAGGTTATCCGTTTAGACTACCTGCAAGTATTCCAATCATGACTGTTAGCCGCTATACAATGGGATATTGGGGAGAAAAATCACCCAATTCTCTGATTTATTATTTGCCCAATCAAATTTCTGATGAATTTCAAAATTTAGGTTTGGAACGGGATATTGATGTTTTAGTTCAAGCGCGCAAATCTTCTGAGTATTTAATTCAAGAGTTGATTCCAGCGTTGCAAAAACATTGCAAAGTATTGGTTGTTGACTCATACATAGAGGATTTACCCGGACTATTCAACCGAGCTAAGGTTTACCTCTATGATTCCGCTGAGTACTGGGCACAACAGCGTGTTAGTGAAGGATTTGGTCTACAACCAATGGAAGCTCTTGCTTGTGGCTGTCAAGTATTTTCTAGTGTCAACGGTGGACTAGCTGATTATTTAGACCCTGGGTTTAATTGTTATAAAATTGCTGGATATTCCCAAGAGTATGATGTCCAACGTATTTTGAAAGTGATTGAATCTCCAGTAGTTTTTAGCTTATCTGAAGATTTTTTAGTTGAGCATCGCACTGAAAATATTATTAAGCGTTTCCAAGTTATTTTGAATGAGTTAAATGAGTTTTTTGACCATAAAATACAGCAGCCATCTAATATTAAGGATTTGACTAAAATACGGATGGCGAAATTACTCACTCAGAGGATATATGGGAAATTGAGGAAAAAATATTTTAAGACATAGAAACGAACCGCAGAGACACTGAGAACACAAAGAGAAAAGAGGAAATTGAATGAATCGGCGGTTATTAGTTACTGGGGGTGCGGGGTTTATTGGGGCAAATTTTGTGCATCATTGGTGTCAGGTTTATCCAGGCGATCGCGTTGTGGTATTGGATGCTCTGACATACGCGGGGAATCGTCTGAATTTGGCGCTGGTTGAGGGAAAAGAGAATTTTCGGTTTGTGCAGGGGGATATTTGCGATCGCACCATCATAGACAACCTATTAGCAACGGAAAATATTGATACCATCGCCCATTTTGCCGCTGAATCTCATGTCGATCGTTCGATTCTTGGCCCAGCTGCTTTTGTGCAAACTAATGTGGTGGGAACTTTCACCTTACTAGAAGCTTTTCGGCAACATTGGGAAGCGAAAGCACAACCATCTAATTATCGTTTCCTGCACGTTTCTACTGATGAAGTTTACGGTAGCCTGGGCGCAGATGACGCAGCTTTTTCTGAAACCACACCCTACGCGCCCAATAGTCCCTATTCAGCTTCCAAAGCGGGTAGCGATCATTTAGTTCGTGCTTATTATCATACTTATCAACTTCCAACGATCATCACAAATTGCTCTAATAACTACGGCCCTTATCAGTTTCCCGAAAAACTAATTCCCCTAATGTGTATCAACACTTTGATCGGGAAATCATTACCTGTTTATGGTGATGGTAAAAATGTACGGGATTGGCTTTATGTAGGCGATCATTGCCGTGCTTTAGATGTGGTAATCAATCATGGTCAACCAGGAGAAATGTACAATATTGGTGGCAATAATGAGGTGGAAAATATTAACCTCATCCAACTTTTATGTCAAATGATGGATGAATTAGCACCTGATTTACCAGTATATCCAGCCAAGCAGTTGATTACTTTTGTTAAGGATAGACAGGGACACGACAGGAGATATGCAATTAACGCGAACAAAATTAAAACTCAGCTTGGTTGGACACCTTCAGTAACAATTGCTGAGGGTTTACGTTTAACAGTTGAATGGTATCTCAATCATCATGATTGGTGGGAGCCTCTGCTGTCTGCGGAATATCAAGCTTACTATCGCAAAAATTATCTGTAAAATTACCCAAAATGGGGCTAACTCTAACGAGTAATGGTCTCAAATTTTTATGGGGAACTAATTTGTCATAATGTAAGCGACCAAGAATGATGCCTGGATGTCTATTTTGATTGTGAGCAAATTCTTCAATCGCTTTCCGAGAAAAGACTTTTTTACTAGTAATAATAAATTCATTTAATGTCTGAGAATTCATTAACCAGTCAGCGGCTTTTTCGTTAGCTGCTCTTTCCTCATCATTCTCTTCTAACGCATCCAAATTATCTAAATAAGCTCCTTGATGTCCTAAAACAATATGTGCTAACTCATGCATGAGGGTGAACCAGAATGAATCTATCCGGTCATATCTCAATGTCAACGCGATAACGGGATTACCATTTAAATATAAGGCTGCACCATCCAAGTAGGTTTTGCTTAAATGCGGCACAATTATAAAATGTACACCTAAATCTGCCAGCAATTTAGGAATCTGCACAATACTTTCTACTTGTTTCGCACAAGCAAGAATTTCAGGGATAGCAGTCTCAAGTTTTTTGCATTCAAAACTAGCAACTGCTTGTTGTTTCGCTAGGTTCTCAACTTGTTTTACCCAAGCTATGCGAGAAGTTTCCTCTGGCTCTCGATGCTCGGAACAACGAAAATTAACATCTAGCTGGAGTGTTTCATCTAAAGAAGATATGCCGAAAAAATCACATACCTGTTGTTCTAAGTCATCAATTGAATCTGCTGCTTGAATCCACTTATTTTTGATTAGTTCAGAGATGGGAGCAATTGTATACAATCTACTTTTACGAGCTATATCTTGCTCTTTTTTTTCTTTTCCTACTAGATGAAGCCGATACTTTGCTTCAAGATTTGTCCAGAACTCTGGAGAAGTACCCAAGGCTTGAGAGAGTTCGATAGCTGTTTCAGGTGTAATTTGCTTGCTTCCCCGAATGATTTCATTGATGGTTTGAACTGGACGCCCCATAATTTCTGCTAAATCTTTCTGTGTCCAGCCACGGGCTTCTAATTCTCGACTTAAAATTTTTCCTGGTGTTGGTACTCTTGCTGGTGCTAGCTTCTGGCTCATATTGTTGTCTCCCCTGCTGACGAAAGTTAGTGGTAGTCTTCGATATCGATTATTGTGAGATAATTTCCCTGCTCATCCTCATCCACTGTCACAATTAGACGCCACTGATTATTCAAACGTAGAGAACGCTGTCCTTGTTTTCCTGACAACTTCTCAAATCTCAATCCTTTTTGAGCATATAAGTCTCGCTCGTCTACAGCAGCATCAATAATCGCCATGACTTCAAAAAAGTCATCAACCACACCTGGGTATTTATGAGCATCTTTTTCTGCTGTGTAAAGTGCTTCGAGTTTCTTTTTTTTAAACTGAAAACGCAAAGCTTCCCTCAAGTTAAATGCACTGGATTCTGCATTATATAACAGCTGGCTTCAGCCTTGGGGTGAATGACTGATATTTTAATTATAAATCTTATTGTGACAAGAGATTTAAGCAGATTGTAAAGTTTGTTAGATAATCTTGAAAGTTAAGGCAAACCTATTCTGTAAAGGGCTTTGCTATTTTCCTGCAACAACATATCTTGCTTGAGCTTGATCGTCTTCCTATCATTATATAGTACAATTGTACTATATAATCCAACTAAAGGCAAGTTATGCAAAGCGTCTTGTCCATCCCAGTTACACAAATCAAATGCACAACAGCTTACTAAGACAGTCAGGGATTGCTGCTACAGTTTTTGTAGATAATGACTATCCTTGAATATAAGGGAATCAGATCAACGTAAATTGTCAGCAGGTGTAAGATGCTGCAACCAGAACAAATATTACAAGATCGTTATCAAATCCAGCGCCAACTCGGCAACAATGGAATTCGCCAAACTTGGCAAGCATTGGATTTACAAGCCTCTGATGGCGAAAATTCTATCGTTGTGGTCAAACTTTTGGCCTTTGGCGGTACTGTACAGTGGGATGACCTGAAACTTTTTGAGAGGGAAGCACAAATCCTTAAACAGCTAAATCATCCCCGCATCCCTCAATATATAGATTATTTTTGTATCGACGATCGCACACTCTGGTTTGCCTTAATCCAAGAATATATTCCTGGTGAATCACTTAAGGATAAGCTTGCTGTTGGCAAAAGGTTTAGTGAAAAGCGAGCGAGAAAAATTGCTGTTGAGGTTTTAAATATTCTCACCTATCTACATGAGTTGAATCCTGGGGTGTTGCATAGAGATATTAAACCAAGCAATTTAATCTGGGGCGACGATAATCGGATTTATTTAGTTGATTTTGGCGCAGTTCAAGATAAAGCGGCAAGAGAAGGCGTTACTTTTACCGTTGTCGGTACTTATGGTTATGCCCCAATGGAGCAATTTGGTGGTCGAGCTGTTGCGGCTTCAGACTTATATGCACTGGGAGCGACTTTGATTCATTTGCTCACTGGAACTTCCCCCTCTGATTTACCCCAGCAGGATTTGCGACTGCAATTTACAGACCGAGTTAACCTCAGTCCCAGTTTTGTCAGTTGGCTACAGAAGTTAATAGAACCCGCTCCCGAACAAAGATTTACTAGTGCAAGCGTTGCGCTGAATGCTCTCAAATCGGGATTGACTGTCAAATCTGCAAATAAGAATCAGCTTTTGCCACTAAAAGAAATAATCAACAATTCTGGATGCGGGATCAATAATCAGAATGAAACAGTTCCAGAGGAAATTCTCGGTTGGAATTGGGGCGCTTTTCTGATGCCTTGGTTGTGGATGTGGCCAAATCAAGTGTGGTATGGTTTATTCTGTTTTGTACCTAATGCTTGGTGGGTAATGGCGATCGCACTTGGTGCAAAAGGCAATGAATGGGCTTGGAAAAGTAGGCAGTGGCGCAGTATTGAACAATTCAAAGCCCATCAGAGAGGCTGGGCGATCGCTGGTATTCTACTTGGAGCGCCCATTAGTATTATGTTATGGGTGCGAGCGATCGCTTTGCTCAAATCTGCATTTTAAGTAGGGGCATTGAGCATTGAGCATGGAGAAGAGACAACGTAGAGAAGGAAGAAGGGGGAGAGACTTCTTCAATAATTCCCCCTTGTCCCCCCTGCTCCCCTGCTCCTCTGCTC
>JADEXV010000341.1 GCA_015206945.1 Nostocales cyanobacterium LEGE 12452
CCCCTACACCCCCGCCCCAACGGGGCTTAGTTACGAATGAAACACTTTATCCGGTGCTGATTGAGTAAACCACTCCATAGCTCTTTCGGCGATCGCAGTAGGAACTGTATGTAAACCGTTGAACTCACGGTATTCTAGGTCATAGCCTGCTTGTTTTAACTGCTGCACAATCCGGCGACTGCACCGTTCAATCGGCAACACCGCATCCGACTTTCCATGAGAGATGAACACACGCGGTTTCCCGGATTGGCTAGCAGGAGCCATGAATCCGGGTGAAAAAGCAATAATGTGGTTAAATAGGTCGCCATTGGTAATGCCAACCGAAAGGGCATAGGAAGCACCATCAGAGAAACCAGCGATCGCTACTTGGTTTGGAGCGATCGCATAATGACTGAAAGTTTGTGCTAGTGCCCGATCGATAAAGGCAATATCAGGGCCATAGCCACCCCGAATAATGTCCCAAGTTTGTTGGCGTGAGTCTACTGCCAACAGAATTGTCCCAAAGCGATTTGCCAGATGACGGAGGATTTTAAGCGCACCCTCCGCATCGCCTCCGGCTCCATGCAATATCAACACCAGGGGAGCGGACTGATCTGCTTTGTAGGTTTCAGGTACATAGACAAAACCATCTCGCTGCCCATCTAGCCCTAGTGGGTGTAACCCAGTCAAAGCGGTTGTTGTGGGACGAGCTGGGCGGGACAATAACTGTCCTTCAGTAGCTTTAGAATCAACCTGCTTTGAGGTTTCCATGACTAATAAGTTCCGCTTTTGGCAATTGGATAGTTGAGAGGCAGCGAGTGGTAAAATCATCCCTGCTAGCCCGAACTGGAGTAGTTGTCGTCGTGTCCAGTCAGGAGGATGGTTATTTTGTGTCATTGCGATCGCCTCAATCAGCAACTAACTGACACGACACCGGAGGATATAACCTGAGAACTTTTGACTTTTGCCTTGGGGTACTAAGTGTTGCCGGCATAGCTAGCTAATACTGCCACTCCCAAGGTGAAGACTATACCCCACTTTATTCTTGGATGAGTTTCTAACCAGGTAGAGATGCTCGGCTGTGTCTTTTTGCTGAAATCTCCCTCAACATGATCAAAGTTTGAGATCGGCTCAAATAGATTGTCTGGAGCATCTTCTGGCTTTGGTTCTGTTGTCTTTTGTAACTTAAAACCAGCTTGCAGTAGCAAAGTATCCATCAAGCGCGGTGATAACCGTTGGATGAAATTCATCACTTGCCCAGCATCGCCAACGATAATGTCACGGGTTGGATGTTCAGCAACATAAACAATAGTGTCCGCAACAGCCTGCGGTTCATATATTGGTGGCAAACCTTGTGGTTTAACGCCCAGCTTAGTGCGGGATTTGTTAAACAACGGCGTGTTAATCGAGGCTGGCATCACGTTAGTGACGTTGATAGGCAATTTTTCGTGGATCAATTCAATCCGCAAAGCTTCTAGAAAGCCATCTATTCCATGTTTGGATGCAGCGTAAGCACTATGAAATGGCAATGAACGCTTGGCTTCCACTGAAGAAACATGAATTAGCGAGCCTCGACCTTCGCGTTTAAGATGAGGTAATGCCGCCATTGCCCCATGTACCTGTCCGATCAAATTGACATCGATGATACGTTTAAATTCTTCTGGGGTTGTTTGCTCAAAAGTTGCATAGAGATTGACAGCAGCGCAGTGTACCCAGGTATCCAGGCGTCCGTAAATTTGAATTGCCCGATCTGCGATCGCCTTGACTTGCTCAAACTCGGATACATCGGCAGTTACGGCAACAGCTTTACCGCCGATTTGGGAGATTTCATCCACTAAGGACTCTAGTCCTGGTTGGCTGCGAGCAGATACAACTAACGATGCACCCCGTTTGGCAAACTCTAAAGCCGTTTTCCTACCAATGCCACTGGAAGCTCCTACAACTGCAACAACCTGCTGATTTATTGGTTTGAGTTGCATTGCTTTACTCCTTTGATTACTGCGTACTGTTGCTTGCTGCGATGTTTTTGTCAGGTTTTCCCCGGAGGGTGCGAATTGCAGCAAGTATTTCTGGTACTGCAAGAACTAATGACGCGATTGAACTGACTGTTGCAACTTGGCAGTACTCACAAAAAGCTTTGTTCTCGCTCCATTCTTCCTGAGCTAACTTGGCAGAAACCGCAGTGTCTAACACGAGCTTAACGCCCATTGCAATTGGTATAAAAGGATTACGCCGTGCGCGATCCAGCCCTCCGGCGGCAGCCAACCAGGCAGTGAGTGCATAATTAACTACCATGATTGGCCCATCGGGTGAGTTAAATCGGCTGTAAGCGTAGTTAGATGCATCAACTCGATCTGCATCAAATATGGGGACTGGCGGATCGGGGAGGTGGTTAACGATCCCTGTTTGGTAAAGCGTCACGAGTTGTCCCATTGAACCCCCAAGCATAGACAAGCCAATAATCGCTCGTCTCCGGCTCATGTGAGGGTCTTTTCCTTGACGCAGTTCTTGACTCAGTTGTTTTGCATCCATAAAGTTCAATTCTTGCTTAATTAATCTCTATTGATAGATACATCAGCCATGCACGGGAGGTTTTAGCGGATTTGGAAAAGATTGACAGCAGAAACTCTTTTTTTGCCACCAAATCTTATTGGATACAAAAGGATGTTAAATATTTTCCGCTACATTAACGCCCGTGACTTTAGCTGGTATGACAAGGCTGTAATAAGCAGCTGCGATCGCTGCTAATGTATTGAGCAAGACATTGTAACCAAACAATGGCATTAAGCCGATAAATGTCTTACCCAAGGGCAACAATCCTATGACAGCCAGCAAGGCATAAGAAATTAGCACTGCTGTAACAAGTAATTCCAAAAAATCCTACAGCGCAAGGTACAAGGTTATACAAAAAGTTGGTGGTAATTGCACCAAAGATATAACCAAAACCCGCAGAATAAGCGCCAGTAGATTCATCAAGTGGAATAAAATATTTGCTCGTTCCTGGTAATAAAACTAAAGCTGCTATAAAGCCAGCTCAACCTATAAATAAGAAATTTCGATAGCCAAAGCAATGTAACGCTCTGTCATTTTTGCAGCGTTGATATTTTCCATTACAGTCAATCATTGTAATTCTATTAGTTAATACTGAGATACTTAAGGTTGTAACCCAAAAAAAACTTTTTATAATCTATCAGAAGTTTCAGCGTTAAATTAAGCTTTGTACACCTAGAGTAATAAATTAAGATATTAGCCCCGCTGAATTTTGGCAAATTAAATCATTACTCTGCCCACATATACTCTTTAGTGTAAGCATCAAGGGCATTGCATACAGGTTTAGGTTAAATACTGGACACAGGTACAACTATCGATTTTTAACTTAATTATTTGCTTGAATGATTACTAGATAATCGTAGTCTTTTTATTTTGTATCGGTAATCACATATAAACTTAACTTGGACGATTATTTATATATGCCTTCAAATACTCCATAGTTAGAGGCAAAGATTTATTGATAGAAGTAGCTTTGATAAAAGCAGATAAAAAAGTTACTCGCCTCTAACTACACTCTAGATTAGAGGCTTTCTCATAATTCGATTTTCCAAAGCAATGGAAGACCTCAAATTTTATCTGGTTCCTGAAGGCAGGGAGAGGTTTGTTCAATTCACGTCATGTCAAGAAATTAAGACTCTATCTCTGCTAATTCTAACCAGCGTTCAGTTGCCACATCGATCGCGTGCTTGAGCTTTTCCACACGATCGTACAATTTCTGCACCTGGCTATAATTCCCCGGTGAGACATTCGCTAGTGTTTTCTCGGTTTCTGCCTTCTCAGCCTCTAACTCGGCAATTTTACCTTCCAACTGCTCAAATTCTTTCTTCTCCCAATTGGATAATCTGCGCCGCTTGGTATTCTCTCCATCCTTGGGTGAAGCCGCACCATTTTGGACTTCGGCATTTTTGGGTTTTTCCTTAGCGTTAGCAGCTTGTTGCTGTGCTTCTTCAGCCTTCTTATAGTCCAGATAAATCGAGTAATTACCTGGATATTGCCTGAGATTACCGCCTTCCTCAAAGGAAAATACTGTGTCGATGGTGCGATCGAGAAAGTAGCGATCGTGAGAAACTACAATTACACACCCGGCAAAGTCTTCTAAATAATCCTCTAATACTGCCAATGTCTGAACATCTAAATCGTTTGTCGGTTCATCTAAAATTAAGACATTGGGCGCACCCATCAAAACCCGCAACAGAAATAAACGGCGTTTTTCACCACCCGAAAGTTTACTAATTGGGGCATACTGCTGATTACCAGGAAACAAAAACCGCTCTAACATTTGCGAAGCGGTAATTTGAGTTCCATCGGTAATTTTAACAAATTCTCCTTCTTCTTTGATATAGTCAATCACGCGCTGACTTTCATTCAATGCTGTGAGCAATTCTTCAGAATGCTGGTCAAAATAACCGATATGAACTGTAGTACCAATTTCTGCAATGCCGGAATCTGGCTTAACCCGTCCAGTAATGATATCCATTAAAGTCGATTTACCAGCACCGTTAGCGCCAATAATGCCGATGCGGTCTTCTGGACTAAATTCGTAGGTGAAATTATTAATCAGAGTGCGTCCATTGTATGCCTTAGAAACGTTATCTAATTCAATAACTTTTTTACCAATGCGACGACCAACTGTCGAAATATCAACTTTACCCTGAACTTGTTTAAATTCAGTATCCCGCAGAGCGTGAGCGCGGTCAATTCTAGCTTTTTGCTTGGTACTTCTGGCTTTTGGCCCTTTTTTGAGCCATTCCAACTCGCGGCGCAACAAGCCTTGGTGTTTACGTTGACTACTGACGGCAGATTCTTCAGCTAAAGCTTTCTTTTCGAGGTAATATGAATAGTTGCCTGTATAGGTGTAAATGTCGCCTCGGTCGATTTCAATAATCCGGTTGGTAACGCGATCTAGAAAGTAGCGATCGTGAGTAATCAGAAACAATGCGCCGCGATAGCGATTTAAATAACTTTGTAACCATTCTACAGAAAGAGCATCAAGATGGTTTGTTGGCTCATCCATGAGCAAAACATCTGGTTCTGATAGCAAGGCTGATGCTAAAGCAATACGCTTGCGATAACCTCCAGACAAAGTACTGATCTTGGCATCAAAGTCAGAAATTCCTAACTTTGTGAGGATGATTTTGGCATTAGTTTCTAGTTCCCAAGCACCACTCGTATCCATCCGTTGCATCACCACAGAAAGACGAGACATCAGTTGACTATCATCTGGATAGTGAACCAATTTATCAGAAAGCTCTTCATATTCGCGTACTAAAGCCATGTGTTCGCCACTGTCAGCGAAAACTTGCTCTAAAACTGTATGATTTTCATCTAAATCTGGCAGCTGGGGTAAGTAGATAATTCTAGAACCGGAATTAATTAAAATTTGACCGCTATCAATGGATTCTAACCCAGCGATCATTTTTAATAAGGTTGATTTACCAGAACCGTTAGTACCAATTAATCCAACTTTATCGGTAGCATCGAGACTAAAGCTAGCATCTTTTAAAATTTCCTTGATGCCAAAGTCTTTTTTGACTGATTGTAGTGTAATAATACTCATAAGATTGAAGTCATTAATTATTTTTCAGTAGTGAGTAGGTAAGGTTTTTGCCTTACCTACATTGCCGAATTCTATACAAATAAGTCCAAGGGAAGGTGTCCATACATTTCGTTGATTCCATCTTCGTCATAAGACTGGCAAGATACTAATACACCACGATGATGTCCATCATAGGAATCAAGATAACACAAGCCGTTTTTACCATTTAATTTGATATAAACTGGGCCTTCCGGTGTAAGCAAATTATTTGGTGGTTCATAACCCAAAGCCAGAGAATAAGTTTTCATCGCCAATATTCCTTCTTCTGCTGTATCAGCACAAATTCCTAATATTTGATAATCAGCTAGCTTGGTGAGCAAAATTAAGGCATTACGAACCACAACTTTTTCTGATGGCTTGAGGATAGGGGCAATGTCTAGACAGTTGAATTTGTTCAGGATTTTTTTCGCTTCTTCGGCGGTGAGATTTTGAGGATTGGGGGTTGACATAAACTCCGATTATTGTGTTGTTGGTTTTTCTATGTGTTGAAGTTGGGACTAGCCCAACTTATACCATTTTGGATTTTAGACTTCGGCTACGCTCAGTCGGACGATTTTGGATTGGGAATTGTCTAAGTGTTGCAAAATTTGCCCAAAGTCAGAGCAAATTTTATAATTGGTTGAGTCGATGGGGGATATTGTTCCCCGCACCTCTCAGTTAAATCTGGGCGTGCGGCTTTCACCGCACCCAGCTTCCGATGTTCTTAGCTTGCGCTTTTGCTCA
>JADEXV010000342.1 GCA_015206945.1 Nostocales cyanobacterium LEGE 12452
GGGTTTTAGGCTATAGTATTGCTGGAAGTCTCTAAGGAAGCAACAAATCTGTGAGCTATTCTGCTGTTTTGCCCCCCTGGCTGGTTTTAGATCCTCTGTTGCGTACCTGGTTGTTGGAGGATATTGGCAGGGGCGATCGCTTTCCCAGAGCCTAAATTACTTCTAAAGTATTTTATAGATCAATTCGTTTACGGCTCAATCTGACAGATGCTATCCAACGCCCAATCCTTTTGTACTCACTTTTGCCCATTTCTGTGTCAAGGCGAATAAGAAAAGCAGTCACAATATCATTAATATAGAGTTATAAGGCAAAATTTGCTGTAACCACCCAAAAAATCAGTTCCAGCCCAATGCTTCACGGATTTGCGCTGCTAGTTTCAAGGGACGGAAAGGCTTGGCAAAGACAGCAGCTACATCTAAACCAGTAAAGCTCTTTTGATCGGACTCCTGGACTTTGGCAGTTAGTAAAATTACTGGAATTGACTTAGTGATGGGGTTAGCCTTCAGTTGTTGCAGAGTGGCACGCCCATCCATATCAGGCATCATCATATCTAGTAAAATTACATCAAGTTTAGAGTTGACAGCTACATTCAATGCTTCCCAACCAGAACAAGCAGTCAACACGTTCCACCCAGCACCCATTTCTAATCCCAATTTTGCGATCGCCTGCACATCTTCTTCATCATCAACAATCAAGATATTTCTGCTCATATTGTCACTCTCGCATGATATGTGATGCTGATTAGCTTGATTAGTCTTCAGCTATTTTAGAATGCAATCGGGCAGAAGTAGGGGAGATTTGGGTAATCAAAACCTGTTATTGAGAGTCTGCTAAAGGTAACAGTAGATAAAAGGTGCTACCTTTACCTAAAATGCTCTGAACCCAGATTTTACCATCATGTTGCTGTATGATATCTCGGCAAATAGCAAGTCCTAAACCTGTTCCTCCTTTATTACGGGAGTCAGATGCATCTACCTGCTGAAAACGCTCGAAGATTATTTGCAATTTATCTTCAGGAATTCCTCGCCCTTCATCTTGGATCGTAATTAAAAGGAAGTTGGATGATGAAGGCTGATTTTCTTTAGACTCAACGCCTCTGGATTCTGAGAGAGTGGCGCTTATCCACACAGTGTCACCTGGTTCAGAAAACTTAATCGCGTTGCTCAGTAAATTGGTGAGGGTTTGCAGAAGGCGATCGGGATCTGCCCAAAGTTCTACTGCTACGGGATTTATAATCAGTCTGACTTGTAATTTGTCTGCCATTGCTTGCATCGCTTCTGTTGCCGTAATTAGCAAGTCTGCGGCGTTGCACTTGGCCTTGCGCGTGAAGATTTTGCCCGATTTCATCCGCTCTAAATCGAGAATATCGTTCACTAAACGAATCAGGCGTTCAGTATTAGTGGTAGCAATGCTTAGGACTTTTTGCCCCTGTTCATTCAGAGTTCCCAGTTGTCCTGAACTCAATAAATCTAATGCTCCCATTGTGGAAGTTAAAGGTGTACGCAACTCATGACTGACTAAAGAGATAAATTCGTTTTCTAGGCGTTTGCGTTCGGTGATGTCATTGGCAATCAATAAAGCACATGGCACTCCACCTAAGTCAATTAATTCGAGAGATACAAGTATGGTTTTGAGTTCTCCAGACTTAGTAGAAAATTCAAATTCTAGATTATACAGTGACCCAGTTTCCGGCAGAAGTTGAATTGGTTGAGCGATCGCGACTGTGTTTTTACCTAAATTCAGTTCCCTAGCAGTATCTCCAATTACTTCCTCTAGACAATAGCCGCTCATTTTCAAGAAGCTGGGATTAACATCAATAAAACGAGCTTCGGAAACTGTGGCGATCGCAATTGGGTTGGGACTAGAGCGAAAAACTTTAGCAAACTTCTCTTCTGCTTTGGCACGTTCAGAAATTTCCTGTTGCAACCGCTCATTTTGGGCTTGGAGTTGTCGTTGCAGTTTCCAAATGGTCAAGTGATTTTCAATTCGTGCTAAAACCTCTTCTAGTTGAAAAGGCTTAGTAATATAGTCCACACCACCCACTGTAAAAGCTTTTACCTTATCTAGGACATCACCCAAAGCACTGATAAAAATTACTGGAATTTCACGGGTGCGATCGCTTGCCTTCAGGTGTTGGCAGACTTCATAGCCATTCATCTCAGGCATATTCACATCCAACAAAATTAGGTCGGGAGGAACTGCATTTGCTCCCCGTAACCCTGTAGAACCTTTAGTTACACTCCTAACTTTATATCCCTGTTCCGTCAGCATGGCAGATAGGAGATTCAGGTTTTCTGGCGTGTCATCAATCACCAGTATGTCTGCTTTGGGAAAGTTGAGTGAGTCTTTGGGCATGGCAATATCGACTTTAGCCACAATAGGCTACTAATTGTTTTTAAAGATTTTAACCTTAGTTCAATGTCTTAATAATCAGTTACAAAAAAAAGTAATTAGCAATTTTTCTCCCCTAGTTCTCCCCGATTAATTTCTAATGTTAAAAACATCAAATCAAGTTTGTAAATCACTTACTAAATTACACAACAAGGAGTAGCTTGTATGCAAAGTGCAACCATGCGTAAACCAACTATTCTTGCATCAGGAGAAGGAAATCAATTTTCAGTTATTGGTGCACAGTTCACAACAAAAGTAACCGGAGAAGAGACGAATCAAGCGTGGACAATTTATGAAATTACAGATACAGAGGAAAATGGTCCACCACTTCACACTCATCCTTGGGAAGAGGCGTTTTATATTCTAGAAGGTGAACTAGACATCCAAATTGGTACAGAAACAATTTTGGCATCACCAGGCTTTTTCGTTAACATTCCTTACAATACACCACACGGCTTTAAGATTCGTTCTGCTACTGCGAAATTTCTAGTTTTAATTTCACCCAAGGGCGCGAAAAAGTTTTATGAAGAAATGAGTCAAGTAGCAGATACTACATCGCTAAATATGGAAAAAGTACAGCCTGTTTTGAACAAATATGGATTGCAGTTTATTGCATGAAATTTTGCTTTGAGTGGATTTGGGCGCACATTTGTGTGCCCTATTGGATAAGCGATATATAAACTAAATCGCTTTCGTTGATCAATAAATCTATTTCTACAAAAATTTGATGTACTCAATAACCAATAAGCAACTCTATTCCATAGCAAAAACTGTCCGCTTTTTCGTTGCTACTGTCCTGAAATTGGGTTTTACCGCTAGCTTTGTTTTTTACCCAAGCGCGAGTCAGGCGGGTAACGATAATGGAGTGCCTGCTGAACTCCAAGGCGAGTGGCGGTACGGTCGAATCTCGTCTATCCAATACCAAGACAGTTACACGGGGCAGTCAGCAGCCCCAAACGGCTCTAGTGACCAATTCCAACTTGCATCTAATGGAAACTACAAGCGAAATAGGCTGATTCAAATCAACACCTACAACTGTGCATCTAACCTCTTCATCGAGGAAAAAGGCAAAGTTAAGATTGAGGCTCAACGCCTTACTTTTCAACCCAGCGACAGCACATCTAAAGGGCAAATCTGCAATAGCGGGCGCGCCTACTCCAGCCGCAATACAGCAAAGCCTGAGACTTACCAGTGGTCGATTGAGACGAATGATTACGGGCAGCAAATTTTAGTACTTGAGACTGCCGATGCTAAGGGCCGCGCTCATTACGGACGACCTCAATAAGCTAATGAGTATTTAAGTTGCAAAGAAGCCAATACGTTTAGGTTAAGAATTTTTTCTCTCCCCTACCTCCCCTAGTTCTACCCGATTGTTTTCTAATCTACAAGATATCGAACTGAGGTTATTCTATGATTCACCATATTTCAATTGCTGTTATAAATCCTAGTCATGTTGCTCAAGTTCTGGGGGAAATCTTAAAAGCGCAAGCTGTTCCCTTTCCTCCTAATCCAGGAAGTTATATGGTTATACCTTTTGATGAATACGGTACAGCCATTGAACTTTATCCTTTAGGTTCTCAAATAGAACCTGGTGAAGGTGATGAACAATGCGTATTTGTGCATACTGCTATTACTGCCAGATATACAGACATTCATGCAGCCATCTCTGTACCAATTAGTCAGCAAGAAATTGAAGAAATCGGTGTGCGTGAAGGTTGGCGTGTAGTGCGCTGTAACCGCGATTCTTTCTTTGATGTGATTGAGTTCTGGGTGGAAAACAGGTTAATGATTGAATTGCTAACACCAGAAATGGCATCTCAATATTTGAAATTTGCTACCCAGCAAGAAAATCTGAAATATTTTTTGGCAGAACCAGCTTTAGCCACAACTTGATAAACATTTCTAGCAATCCTATTTTATTTGTAAGAATTGCCAACCGCAGATCCCCAACTTGTTTGATAAGTTGGGGATTTCGTCGATCGCAAGATATCTTGCAAAAGTTCCTAATACCTACCTAATTTACCAAGAGTTTGTTGATTTTATAATAAGCGATCGCTTTTTTAAGGTAATCGACCACGGGGAGAGTGCAAATTACAAAAGAACAAAACCCTTATATTGCAAAGAGTTATAGGGTAACAGGTGAAGGCAGTAGGCTATGAAATCAAGGAATAATTTCGTGGGTGGAATCTGATGATTTCTGAAAGCTTTGTTAATCTCACTGGCATAGAACTTGCTTTTAAACATTGGCAAAAAATTGAAGAATGGGGAGCTCCTACTAATTAGAAAACTTCTGATTATGAATACGTCCCGCCGCGTTCTGAACGCAAGGACAACACTTGGAACGAAAGTATTACTAATAAACGCCAATGTTACTATCAACAACTCCAGCAGTTAGTTAAAAATAATTTACAAAATATTAAAGCATATAATTTACCTTTTCCCAAAACAGCACATCAAAGCTTTGAGTGGAGACATTCATATTTTTATGTGTCGATTGTGGTTGGTGAAACTAGCGATCGCCACTGGTTTTGTCTTGCTCCCAGTGTTCCCGATCAAGTAAGCTACGATGATCGCAGCCGCAATCAACCGACAACGCAAATTGTCTACGAAGAATCAAAACCTAATGCCTAAAAAGTCTGATTTGCAGTTTCAAAATCTCTTTACTTAACAAATTTGATTTGTGAGAATTGCTCAAAAAGAATCTGCTTAAGATGCTGCAACAACAGCACGGTCATTTACTAACTTGCCATCTTCCATATAGACGATGCGATCGGCAATATCTAGTATGCGGTTGTCATGAGTAACCAAGAGAATAGTACAATCTTGTTCTTTAGCTAATTTTTGCATAAGGTTGACCACATCTCGTCCCGATTTACTGTCAAGGGCGGCAGTGGGTTCGTCTGCTAAGACTATTTTAGGACGACCAACTAATGCACGAGCGATCGCAACTCTTTGTTTTTGTCCCCCAGATAAATCATCAGGATAATAATTCAAGCGTTCTCCTAATCCTACCTCCTCTAATATTTGGGCTGACCGGGTTTTCATTTCTGCCGGTGAAATATTATTATGCACTTCCAAGCCCATTCTGACGTTTTGGAGTGCTGTTAGGCTACCATGCAAGTTATGTGCTTGGAAAATATAACCGTTACTGCGTCGCACTTGGGTAAGTTGTGCTTTGCTAGCGCCGCATAGTTCTTGTTCCAATATCTGCAAACTGCCGGATTGGGCAGAACGCAAGCCGCCTGCTAAGGTGAGAAGTGTAGTCTTACCAGAACCAGAAGGCCCTGTCATAATAATAATTTCGCCGGCATTAATATCCAGGTTGATATTAAAGAGAACTTGCTTGCGGAGTTGACCATGACCAAAATAGTGGTCGAGATTTTTAACAGAGATTACAGGTTGACTACTCATAAATAGCTCGATTACTCGTGATGATTGTCATTTGCAAATGACAAATGATAAATGACAAATTTAAAACATATCTGCGGGGTCAGCGGATTGTAATTTACGGGTGGCGATCGCACCAGAAATTACACACATAATCATAGTTAGGGTTAATACCGTTAAGGCCCGCCCTACGGTCATATAAAGTGGTAAATTGGTAGCATTACGAGTTAAATGATAAAGTCCTAGAGGTGCGATCGCTCCGGGAATAAAACCTAAAACTGCCAAAATTATCGCCTCTTCAAACACCACACCTAATAAGTAGAGATTGTTATACCCCATTGCTTTGAAAGTGGCGTATTCTTTAATATGGGAATTTACATCTGTAGAAAGAACTTGATAAACGATAATCACGCCCACCATAAACCCCATTGCTACACCTAGGCTGAAGATAAACCCGATAGCTGTATTTGTTTTCCAGTAATTTATTTCAAATTCGATAAATTCTGCTTTAGTTAAAAC
>JADEXV010000017.1 GCA_015206945.1 Nostocales cyanobacterium LEGE 12452
CCCCAACCCCCTCCCCGCAAGCGAGGAGGGGACTATGATGTACCTCATGTGATTAAGAAACGCTATAAATTTAAATACACTTAATTCCTTGCTCCTCGTTGATACAAGTATTTTTTATTCACCCTAAACATGAAAATAATAACTAATTCATTGGTTCAAAATAAAAATGAATTACTGATGAATAATGGTCAATCTTCATCATCAGAAAACAACTTAGAACGAGATAATTTAACATTATCTATTTTGAAAGAATCTGAAAATAACCTACTAATAGAGTGGAATAATACTCAAAGTGATTATCCTCAACAAGCGTCTATTCATCAGTTGTTTGAAGCACAAGTAGAGAAAACACCTGATGCCATAGCACTAATTTTTAATAATCAGCCTCTTACTTATAGAGATTTGAATAGCCGTGCTAATCAACTAGCACAACATCTACAATCACTAGGGGTAGGAACAGAAATTCTTGTAGGAATCTGCATAGAACGCTCTTTAGAAATGGTTGTAGCACTCTTAGCTATCCTTAAAGCAGGTGGAGCTTATATACCATTAGATCCAGGATATCCACAAGAACGTTTAGCTTTCATGCTGTCAGATACTCAGGTATCAGTACTATTAACTCAAAAAGAATTAGTTCCCAAATTACCTACTCACACAGCATTTGTAATTTGCCTAGATGCAGATTGGAATACAATTGCCCTAAATAAAAAAGAGAACCTAAGCACTAGTGTCACTGCTGATAACTTGGCTTATGTCATGTACACATCAGGTTCTACAGGTATACCCAAAGGTGTTAGTGTTATCCATCGTGGTGTAGTTAGGCTAGTCAAAGAAACTAATTATGCTCACCTCACGTCTGAAGAAGTAATTCTGCAACTGGCTCCTATTTCCTTCGATGCTTCCACTTTTGAAATTTGGGGTTGTTTACTTAATGGTGGGCTATTAGTAATTTACCCTCCTAATACACCATCTTTAGAAGAATTATGGCAGATTATTCAGCAATACCAAGTTACTACCCTTTGGCTGACAGCCGGTTTATTTCACCTGATAGTAGATGAAAAAATTGATGCTTTAAAATCCTTGCGTCAACTTTTAGCGGGTGGTGATGTCTTATCTGTTCCCCATGTACAGAAGTTTCTCCAAACAGTAGAGAACTGTCAACTAATTAATGGTTATGGGCCAACTGAGAATACAACTTTTACCTGCTGCCATCATATAAAAGCGCCACTAAAACCAGATGCTTCGATTCCTATTGGTCGCCCAATTGCTAACACCCAAGTTTATATATTAGATCAAAACCTTCAATCAGTATCAATTGGTGAAACTGGTGAATTGTACATTGGTGGTGATGGATTAGCTAGAGGCTATTTTAACCGCCCTGACCTAACTGCCGAAAAATTCATTTCTCACTCATTTGATAACAATTTAGCAACGCGCCTTTACAAAACGGGAGATTTAGCTCGTTACCTTCCAGATGGAAATATTGAGTTTTTAGGACGTATTGACAATCAGGTAAAAATTCGCGGTTTCCGCATTGAACTAGGGGAAATTGAGCGAGAAATTGCACAACATCCTGATGTTCGGGAAATTGTCGTTTTAGCTCGTCAGGATGAAGCAGCTGAAAAACAGTTGACAGCTTATATTGTTCCTCACTATAACAGTGGATACACGCACAATAAATTACGTGATTTCTTGCAACAGCGACTACCTAATTACATGGTGCCATCGGCATTTGTGATGTTAGAATCGCTGCCTTTGACTGCAAATGGCAAAGTAAATAGACATAAATTGCCAGCACCAAGTAGAGAACGTCCACAACTGGAACAAGCGTACATTTCTCCACAAACAGATTTAGAACGTTTGCTTGCAGGTATTTTATCCGAACTGCTTAAAATCGATCGCGTTGGGATTGATGATAATTTCTTTGATTTGGGAGCAACTTCAATCTCGATTCTCCAAGTTGCTGCGCGAATAAAACAGGAACTTGGTATTGAGCTACCTGCTGTGAAGCTATTTCAGTATTCAACAATTGGCTCTTTAGCAAACTATTTGGATTCAAACCAGAACAGCCAACCGTCTTCTGACAAGCTGCAAAATCGTGCCCAACGCCAACAAGCAGCTCGTGCTCGTCGCCGTAATCATCAACAAGGTGTTTAAGCAATGGTAAATATGCAAGCATCCGATAACCAAGATCCTAGTGATGGTATTGCCATTATTGGCATGGTAGGAAGATTTCCTGGCGCTGAAAATGTCGATAAGTTTTGGCGCAATTTGTGCGAGGGATTAGAATCAACGACTTTCTTTCAAGATGAAGAACTAGATCCTAGTATCGATCCGAACCTTTGCAAAGATCCTAGCTATGTAAAAGCTAGAGGGATAATTCCTGGGGGAGAAACCTTTGATGCCGCTTTCTTTGGCATTAATCCACTTGAAGCTGTGGTTATGGACCCACAGGCTAGAGTATTCTTAGAGTTGGTTTATGAAGCCCTAGAAAATGCTGGTTATGAATCAGAGTCTTTTGAAGGTTTGATTGGTTTATACGCTGGTTGTGGTCAAAATACTTATTTTGCTAACCATATTGCTGGTCGTATGGAAATTGTCGATCGCATCGGTGAATTCCAAACGATGTTAGCCAATGAAAAAGACTTTTTAACCACCCGTGCTGCTTACAAACTCAACCTCAAAGGCCCAGCCGTAAGCGTTAATACAGCCTGTTCCACTTCTTTGGTAGCAGTCATTCAGGCTTGTCAAGCCTTAACCAGCTATCAGTGCGATTTAGCTTTGTCTGGTGGTGTATCTATGACTACACCCCAAAACAGCGGTTATGTGGCACAAGAAGGCAGTATGCTCTCTGGAGATGGGCATTGTCGTCCTTTTGATGCCAGCGCTCAGGGCACAATGTTCAACAATGGCGCAGGAGTAGTTGTCCTCAAGCGCTTAGAAGATGCACTTAATGATGGCGATCGCATCTATGCTGTAATTCGAGGATCTGGTATCAATAATGACGGCGCTGATAAGGTGAGCTTTACCGCTCCCAGCGTAGACGGACAAGCAGAGGCCATTGCAATGGCGCAAGCTTACGCTAACTTTCACCCAGAAACCATCTCTTATATTGAAGCTCACGGCACAGCTACACCTTTAGGCGACCCAATTGAAATTGAAGCGCTGACGCAAGCATTTCGGGTACATACAGATGCTAAACAATTTTGTGCGATCGGCTCTCTTAAAAGCAATGTCGGACATTTAGTTGCGGCGGCTGGAGTAGCAGGGTTAATTAAAACCGCTCTCGCCCTGCATTATAAAAAGATTCCACCTAGTTTAAATTTTGAGGCTCCTAATCCCAAGATTGACCTTGCCAACAGCCCTTTCTATGTAAATACCAAATTAGCTGAATGGTCGGAGGGTGAAACTCCGCGACGAGCAGGTGTGAGTTCTTTTGGTGTCGGCGGGACTAATGCTCATATTGTGCTAGAAGAAGCGCCACAAATCCAAAGTTCAGGATCTTCTCGCCCACAGCAGCTATTGTTACTCTCGGCAAAAACTAGTCAAGCCTTAGAGGCTGCAACCGCGAATTTACAACAGCATTTACAATACAATGCCGAAATTAACTTAGCTGATGTAGCTTATACCCTACAGCGAGGGCGCAAAGCTTTTAACTACCGACGCAGTATAGTTTGTCATGATATTACAGATGCGATCGCAGCTCTCCAATCTTTAGATCCAAATCAAGTAAATACTCGTCATACAGAAATCCGCAATCCAGCCGTTGTCTTCATGTTCCCCGGACAAGGATCGCAATATGTGAACATGGGACTGAATCTCTACAACCGCGAACCTGTATTCCAGGAAGCAGTAGATGAATGTGCTGAAATGCTTAAGCCTTTGCTGGGCAAGGATTTACGAGAAATCATCTATCCAGCACTGAGCGAGCGCGAAACTGCGGCTATCTCATTACGACAAACCTGCTTTACCCAACCAGCACTATTCGTCATTGAATACGCTTTAGCGCAACTGTGGCAAAGTTGGGGAGTTAAGCCCCAAGCCATGATTGGCCACAGTATTGGCGAATTTGTCGCCGCCTGTATAGCGGGTGTATTCACCTTAGAAGATGCGCTGATGTTGGTTGCAACTCGCGGTCGCTTAATGTGGGAATTACCAGCAGGAGCTATGCTTTCAGTGCGCCTACCGGCCAAAGAGGTAGAGCCGCGATTGAGTGCAGAACTAGCGATCGCTGCAATTAATGGACCTTCCCTGTGTGTAGTTTCTGGTCCCACAGAGGCGATCGCGGCTCTGCAAAAACAGCTAGAAAGCGAAGAAGTTATCTGTCGCCATTTACACACTTCCCACGCTTTCCACTCCCCGATGATGGATAGCATCATTCACCCCTTTGCTGAGGTAGTTGGGAAAGTTAAATTATCGCCACCTCAAATTCCCTTTGTATCCACAGTTACCGCTGACTGGATTACAGCCCAGCAAGCAACAGATCCGATGTATTGGGCTACACATCTACGCCAGACTGTGCGGTTTGCAGAGGGCGTACAAACTCTATGGCAGCAGCCAGAACGCCTACTGTTAGAGGTAGGGCCGCGAATCACAACTACGACCTTAGCCCGCCAACAAGCAAAAGATATTAAACAACAGATTGCGATTCCTTCTTTGGGTGATAACGCCGAAAACGAAGCCGAATGGACGGCATTACTCAAGGCAGTAGGACAACTGTGGTTAGCAGGAGTATCTATTGACTGGAGCAACTTCTATCAAAGGGAAACGCGACAGCGAATTCCCCTGCCTACCTATCCCTTTGAACGCCAACGCTTCTGGATCGATCCTCCACCTCATCCCAATCGTGCAGCAACTCCCAAACTTTTAAATCCCCAATTATTAGAAAAGACCCAAATTATGACAACATCCCCTCAGCAAAAGCTTATTCCTCTGCTCAAAGAAATTATCGAAGAAACTTCAGGATTGGAAATTGCTAGTGTTGACGACTCGATAACATTTTTAGAAATGGGATTAGATTCCTTATCTCTGACACAAGTTGGGCTAGCGTTAAAGAAAAAATTTAAGGTCAAAGTAACACTTAGGCAGTTATTAGAAATTTACCCCAATTTAGGAACACTGGCCGACTTTATCAATTCAGCCTTGTCTCCCGAAACTTTATCAGCATTAGGATTAACAGAAACCGTTACAGATATCGCTCCAGAAGCCCCATTGCCAGAACCTGCACCTGTAAACACATCACCCACCTTGGTAGTTCATGAAGTTCATACAAATGGATCGAATGGATCTGCACCTAAGATTTCCCCCCAACTTACTGCATCTAGTAGCATCCTAGAAAATGTAATTAATCAGCAGCTACAAATTATGAGCCAGCAATTGGCGCTATTGGGTAATAGCAGCCAATCTGTAACAGTCCCAGTTGTACCTGCGGCAACATCTCAAAATAATGGTGTCAAGCCACAAAATGCTGTATCTGTCCCCCCAACCCAAACCAGCAAAGAATCAGCATCAGTAGAAACAGAGTCAAATGGTGCTAAAAAGGCATTTGGTGCGGCTGCTCGAATTGAAAAGACCCAGACTAAAACTTTGACAGCGCAACAACGCACTCATCTAGACAAAATTATCCAAAGATATACAAAACGGACTCAAAAATCTAAAGAATATACTCAAACTCATCGCCCTTACTTAGCAGATCCCAGAACTGTTTCCGGGTTTAACCCGATGATGAAAGAGATGGTTTACCCCATCGTGGCATCTCGTTCTTCAGGTTCTAAACTTTGGGATGTTGATGGTAATGAATATGTCGATTTAAGCAATGGCTTTGGCTTGAATTTGTTTGGTTGGTCGCCACCTTTCATTACCGAAGCAATTGAAGCACAATTGAAACTCGGCATGGAAATTGGGCCGCAAACTCCCTTAGTTGGAGAAGTGGCAAAGCTAATGTGTGAGTTGACCAACTTTGACCGAGCAGCCTTTTGCAACACAGGTTCGGAAGCGGTTCTGGGAGCGATGCGGATGGCACGCACCATCACAGGACGTAACTTAATCGCCATCTTTTCTGGTGCTTATCACGGTATTTTGGATGAAGTAATTGTTCGGGGTACAAAGAAACTCCGGTCAATTCCTGCTGCTCCTGGTATCCCACCCGAAATGGTAGAGAACATTTTGGTGGTGGACTACGATTCACCTGAGTCTCTAGAAATCCTCAGAAGTCGGGCTGATGAGTTAGCAGCAGTGATGGTGGAATCTGTGCAAAGCCGTCGCCCTGAATACCAGCCCAAGGAATTCCTCCAGCAATTGCGTGATTTTACAGCAGAAGCTGGTATTGCCCTGATTTTTGATGAAATCGTCACCGGATTCAGAATTCATCCAGGTGGCGCTCAAGCGCATTTCGGTATCAAGGCGGACATAGCAACCTACGGTAAGATTGTGGGCGGTGGGCTACCAATTGGAGTCATTGCTGGCAAATCACAATATATGGATGCTTTAGATGGTGGGTTTTGGGAGTTTGGCGATGACTCCGTTCCAGAGGTAGGCGTGACTTACTTTGCAGGTACTTTTGTCCGCCATCCTTTAGCACTAGCAGCTGCCAAAGCAGTACTTCAACATTTAAAACATAGTGGCCCCAGGTTACAGCAAAATCTCAATGCTAGAACCGATAAGTTTGTAGCGGAACTTATGGGCTATTTCCAGCAAGTTCAGGCTCCGTTTACAGCTTATAATTTCGGCTCCCTGTTCATGGTGAAGTCTTTACCAGAGTTTCCCTACGGAGATTTACTGTTTTACTTGCTGCGTGATAAGGGAGTGCATACTTGGGATCACCGTCCTTGCTTCTTGACGACAGCCCATTCTGAAGCCGATCTGGCTTTTGTAATGGCAGCCTTTAAAGAAAGTATTGCCGAAATGCAGTCTGCTGGCTTCTTGTCTGCACCGCCCATAGAAGTAACAAACCGCGAAATTACCAATAACAGTTTACGTAATCGTCCTCCGCAACCTGATGCCAAATTAGGACGAGATCCCCAAGGAAACCCTGCTTGGTATATCCCCGATACCGAGCGTCCTGGGAAATATTTACAAGTCGCAAGTGTTTTCTAAAGTGCTTAGGACTTACGCAAAATCATGATAAAACGAACCACAAAGGACACAAAGGAATAAGAGTTTCAGAGAGTTCTTGCGTAAGTCCTGGTACTTTAAAAAATCAAGTGTAGTGAGCCTCAGTAATTTTTGTAAATAGTAAACACTCATCCATACAGATTTTGTATGTCAGTTGATAATCTACTTGAACCGAGTTCTATTAAGTCCGATCTGAAAATTCCTGAACAAATCATTGAAACCGATCTTTCAAACTTTCGGGAAAACTTCACCTTTTCTCACTTCATGTTTTCGCAAAACCTTGCAGGACATCCTTTGACTAATTATGAATTAGCCTGAATACTGAATCGGTGTTCTATAGCAATTCTAAATTATTTGTGAAATTCTCTCTTTTAGAGACTTCGTGTAGCTTGTTTTTATACAAGAGTAAGCGCTTATTACATCCTTTATGTAGCCAATACAAAACAACTATCCATCTAATTAAAAAAATAGTTTTCACAATTCAAATAGGATTGCTATAGATAGAAATTAAAAGCAAAAATATCAATGTATAAACACATCAAATCGCTCACTTCTTTACGCGGTATTGCAGCCTTGGTTGTTGTTATATACCATTTTTCTTACTACGGTTTACCGAAAACAGGTTCAACTTTATCAGCCTATACTAATTTTTTTCAAAATGGATATTTATGGGTTGACTTTTTCTTTATTCTAAGTGGTTTTATTATGACCCACGTTTATGCAGAGACTTTTTGTCTAAAAGTCAGTTTAAAAAACTATCGTTCATATTTATTCTCGCGTTTTGCTAGAATTTATCCTCTGCATATATTTATTATTTCTCTATTTGTTGGATTAGAGGTTGTAAAATTACTTTTCCTAAACACTTCTGCTTTTACTGATAAATTTAACTTAACGGCTCTTTTTTCCAATATTTTTCTTCTCCAAGCATTTGACATAAAGTGCCCACCTTTATTATGGTGTAATACCTATTGGAATGAGCCAGCTTGGTCAATAAGTGTAGAGTTTTTAATTTACTGTATATTTCCATTTTTATTATTAATCTTATTAAAAAATAAATCTAAAATCGATTTAATAATTTATAGTTCTACTCTCTTTTGCATATTACTACTAATTACCTTTACCCGTGGCAATTTAGATACTATTATTGGCATACCTTCGATAGCTAGATGTGGGCTAGAATGCATACTTGGTATTATAACCTACAAAATTTACCGTAGAGGTAATTATAAAAAGTATTTCAATCTTAATTTACTGGCAATTATAGCCATAACTTGGATAATTCTGATTATGCATTACTACTGGCCTCATTTTCGCAACCTTCATGATTGGCTAATTTTACCAGCTTTTTCTTTACTAATTTTAGCCGTATCTATCAACAATAATAGTGTGACATCAAAAATTTTAAATTCAGGTTTAATGCTATATATCGGGACTATATCTTACTCAATTTATATGGTTCATTGGTTTGTTCAAGAATTATTAAGAATTTTCTGGATTTATAAATTTAACGATGTTTTTGGTAAAGGATTCACAGAATATCAAGCATTGACATCTTTAGGAGTATTTCTTATGATTGTCTTATTGGCTGGATCATTGATATATAGATTTATAGAAGTTCCTATGCGTAATTACTTAAAATCTACAATCTTGAGAAAAAAATGTATTTAAAGTCAGTAATTTAAAAAAGAAAGATTGAGATTTAACCACATTCAATAAACTGAGAAAACAATAGAGTTTTATGACCTTATCACCTGTAGATTACCAATCGACATTAACTGCGGTTGATTTTGATCCATTTGCAGATGGAGAATTACTTCTAACCGCCCCCGCCACAGAATCACAAAAAGAAATTTGGGCTTCTGTGCAAATGGGTGATGCTGCCAATTGTGCTTATAACGAGTCTCAATATCTGCGACTAAAAGGCGAACTTGATGTCAAATTTTTCCAATCTTCGGTGGAAAAGTTAGTACAACGTCATGAAGCACTACGGACAACTTTTAGTACCGATGGCAATACACTCTGCATTGTTGCTTCTCGGCAAATTGAAATTCCTATTATTGAACTGTCTAACCTAGAACCACAGGAAAAACAGGAAAAATTAGCTAGTATCTTTCGACAAGAGGTAGAGCAACCTTTTGATTTGGAACATGGCCCTCTATTTAGGGCAAAAATTGTCAAATTGCAGCCGCAGGAGCATCTAGCTATTTTGACAGCCCATCATATTATTTGTGATGGTTGGTCTTGGGCGGTGCTGATGCCAGATTTGGGTAAACTTTATTCTGGCTTGCAACAGGGTATTGTTCCTGAATTAGAAGAACCAGACTATTTAAGTGAATATGCGATTTTGCAGGAAGAAGAGGCGGATAGTCCAGAAGCGATCGCCACAGAGCAATACTGGTTACAACAATTCGCTGACTCTGTACCTGTACTGGATTTCCCTAGCGATCACCCCCGTCCCCCACTCAGAACCTTTAACGCCGCCCGCGAAGATTGGCATTTAAGTCCCGAATTACTTGCCAACCTGAAACAACTAGGAACAAAACTTGGTTGTAGCTTTATGACTACGATCCTGGGAGGATTCGAGGTCTGGCTGCA
Source organism: Nostocales cyanobacterium LEGE 12452 (assembly GCA_015206945.1). Lineage (GTDB taxonomy): Bacteria > Cyanobacteriota > Cyanobacteriia > Cyanobacteriales > Nostocaceae > Nostoc. Next base: position 9,709 of record JADEXV010000017.1, read on the forward strand.
CCGTCTGACAGGACAAAATGACTTGGTTGTTGGTATTCCAGCCGCCGGACAAGCTGCTTTGGGGCAATATAATCTCGTAGGTCACTGTGTAAATTTACTACCATTGCGTAGCCAGATTAATGGCGAAAAATCGTTCAGCGACTACTTGCAATCGCGGCGATCGGCTGTCTTAGATGCTTATGACCATCAACAATTTACCTTTGGTAGTCTAGTCAAAAAATTAGTATTACCACGGGATTCCAGCCGCATTCCCTTAGTACCAATTATATTTAATGTCGATCAAGCTTTAGACAGCGATCAACTTCCCTTTATTGATTTAGAGGTAGAATTTTTCTCTAATCCCCGCGCATTCGAGAATTTTGAACTGTTTATCAATGCTACGGAATCGCATGGTGAACTTATTCTGGAATGCCAGTACAACACTAATTTATTTGACGCTGATACTATCCGCCGTCGGATGGCAGAGTTTGAAACTTTGTTATTGGGCATAGTTGCTAACCCTAATCAAATTATTGCTAAATTGCCAATTTTGCCAGCAGTTGAGCAACAGTTATTAGCAACATGGAACAATACTCAAACAGCTTATCCCCAAGATATCTGCATTCACCAACTGTTTGAAACTCAAGTGGAGAAGACTCCAGATGCGATCGCTGTAGTTTTTGAAGATCAACAAATTAGCTACCGCGAATTGAATCAGCGAGCCAATCAACTAGCCCATTATCTCCAAAGCTTAGGAGTCGGGTCAGAAGTTCTGGTTGGTCTGTGTGTCGAGCGCAGCTTGGAAATGGTTGTAGGAGTTTTAGGGATTCTCAAAGCCGGGGGAGCATACGTACCATTAGATTATGCTTATCCTCAAGAACGTTTAGCTTTCATGCTGCAAGATGCTCAGGTGTCAGTGCTACTAACGCAAGAGAAGCTAAAGTCGGGGCTACCAAACCATCAAGCAGAGATTGTTTGCCTTGATAGCAACTGGCAGTCCATAAATAATTATGGGTCAGATAACCCAACACATAACATTACTTCCAATAACTTAGCCTACGTCATCTATACATCTGGCTCGACAGGTCAACCAAAAGGCGTTCAAATTCAACATCAGAGTGCTGTTAATCTTCTGAATGCGATCGCTAAAGAACCCGGTTTAACCGCTGAGGATACTCTCCTTTCTGTTACTAGCCTATCCTTTGATATTGCCGTTTCAGAAATTTTTCTACCTCTGTCTGTAGGTGCGAAGTTGGTGTTGGTGAGCCGTGAAGTTGCGGCTGACGGTACTCAACTGTTAAAAGCCCTAACCACCTCCGGGGCAACCTTTATGCAACCGACACCAATTACTTGGCGGTTACTACTGGCAGCCGGATGGCAAGGTAGTCCTCAACTGAAGATGATTTCCACAGGTGAAGCCTTACCTAGAGACCTCGCAAATCAATTATTACCAAAGGGAGCTTGTCTGTGGAACCTGTACGGGCCTACAGAAACAACGATTTGGTCAACAGGCTACAAGGTGACAACGGCAAATAAACCAATAGGCATTGGTTGCCCTCTAACTAATACGCAAATCTACATTTTAGACTCCCATTTACAACCCGTTCCCATTGGTATATCAGGTGAGTTGTATATTGGTGGCGAAGGACTAGCAAGGGGATATCTAAATCGTCCCGAACTGACTGCTGAAAGATTTATTTCTAATCCCTTCAGCCCAAACCCTGAATCGCGCTTATACAAAACTGGGGATTTAGCTCGCTATTTACCAGATGGACATATTGAATACTTGGGTCGTATCGACTATCAGGTAAAATTGCGTGGTTTCCGCATAGAATTGGGTGAAATTGAAACCGCACTCCTGCAACATCCAGGAGTAAAAGAAGCTGTTGTAATTGTTCGAGAAGACATTCCTAATGAAACTAGTTTAGTCGGTTATATTGTTGCCGAAACTGGTCAAGATAACTTGGAAGTTATTTCGCAATTGCGTCGATTCTTGAAACAACAACTTCCTGACTTTATGGTGCCAACAATCTTTATGGCACTAGAAGCTATGCCGTTAACCCCTAATGGCAAAGTCGATCGCAAGGCATTGCCAAAGCCTGATGCTTCCCGCCCAGAACTGGAGGCAAATTATGTAGCGCCTCGCACTCCCATTGAACAGCAGATTGCAGATATATGGGCGCAGGTTCTTAATGTCAAACAGGTTGGGATTAACGACAACTTTTTTGAATTGGGTGGATACTCTCTACTAGGAATTCAAGTGGTTTCTCGAATGCGCCAAGCGTTGCAAGCAGAAATTCTGATGTCCAATTTATTCGAATTACCAACGGTAGCAGATTTGGCTGAACGAGTGGAGACTCTGCGGTGGGCAGCCCAAGGTGTTCAGGCTGCTGAGAGTGAAACAGCTGATGATTACGAGGAAGGTGAGCTATGAAAACATTAGATGAACTACTATCTGAGCTACGTCAGCGCGATGTCAAACTTTGGCTAGAAGGCGATGCCTGCGGCGGGCATAGCCAACGCTTACGCTATCGGGCTGCAAAAGATAGTCTCACACCAGAATTGCTAACCGAGTTAAAGACTCAAAAAGCCGAAATCATCAACTTTCTCCGAAAAATTAACACAGCCGCCAGTTCACAGATTCCCCCAATTGTCGCTTGTGAACGGAATGGCAACTTGCCGCTTTCCTTTGGTCAGCAACGGATATGGTTCCTCCATCAGTTTGAACCTGATAGTTCCTCAAATAATATGCCAGTTGTCGTGCGTTTTACGGGGAATCTGAATGTTGCTGTCTTAGAGGAAAGTTTAAGAGAAGTCGTTCGTCGCCATGAAGTTCTGCGGACAACTTTTCCAGCAGTGAATGGAAAGCCCACTCAAGTCATCGCCACCGATGTTTCCTTGACATTGCCAATAATTGACTTGCGGCAAGTACCAGATGAACAACGAGAAGCGGAAGCTCATCTACTAGCAACTAAAGAAGCTCATCAACCCTTTGATTTAGGCAATGGGCCGATTTTGCGGGTGTTACTGCTGCGATTAAGCGATCGCGAACATCTGCTAATTTGGAATATGCACTGCATAGTTTGTGATGGAGCTTCATCCGATCTGTTCTATCAAGACCTGATTACCATCTATAAAGCATTATCAGCAGGCCAGGTTTCCCCTTTAACTCCCTTACCAGTGCAGTATGCTGATTTTACCAATTGGCAATATCAATGGCTCCAGGGAGAGGTTTTAGAGTCACAGGTAAACTACTGGAAGCAAAAGCTAGAAGGCAATTTACCGATCATTGAGTTACCTTACGATCGCCCCCGTCCTCAAGGAGTGCAAACCTATCGAGGCGATCGCGCGGCCCTGCTGTTATCAAAGGCGCTGAACCATGCTCTGACAGACATGAGTCAAAAATGGGGTGTCACCCTGTTCATGACTCTATTGGCAGCATTCGAGCTATTGCTCTACCGTTATTCTGGACAAGAAGACCTACTAATTAACTTTGCAAGTGCAGGTCGAGGACAAGTTGAAACCGAGGGGCTGATTGGATTTTTTTCTAATACTCTTGTACTGCGGAGTAACTTTGCAGGCAACCCAACTTTCCGAGAATTATTAGACCGAGTGCGTAAGGATTGTTTAGAGGCTTATACCCATCAAGACCTACCCTTTGAAAAGCTAATTGAAGAACTTAGACCAGAACAGCGAAGTCGCAATAGTTCGCCCCTGTTCCAGGTAAAATTCTCCCTCAATCCTCCTTGGTCGAATGGTCGTGGCATGGCATCAGTGCAACTACCTGATTTAACTATCACTTCTCTATTTGGCTACATCTATCATGGCAAGACCAAATACGATCTGACATTGGTCTTGCGGGAACAGGATAATGGTCTGGGTATGGTATTTGATTACAATGCCGAGATGTTTGATGCCAGTACAATAGAGCGGATGTTGGCACACTTCAAAACTTTACTCGAAGGTATTGTTGCTAATCCCGATCGCCCGATTGCTGAATTACCCCTGTTGACAGCACCTGAACAACATCAATTGTTAGTTGAGTGGAATAGCAAACAAGCTGATTATCCCCAAGATACTTGTATCCATCACTGGTTTGAAACTCAAGCTAAAAGAACTCCAAATAATATTGCAGTCAGTTTTAAAAATCAGCAATTAACTTATCAGGAACTTAACCAGCGGGCAAATCAATTAGCCTACTATTTGCAAACTTTAGGAGTAGAATCGGGGATACTCATCGGTCTTTATCTAGAGCCTTCCCTGGAGATGATTGTGGGGCTGTTGGGTATTTTGAAAGTCGGTGGAACTTACGTACCGATCGCTCCGACATCTGGGCAAGATGGTTTGGCTGTCATTTTAGAAGATGCCCGAATATCTTTGGTGTTAACCCAAAGCTCATTAGTTGAGAAGCTCTCTAAGCATCAAGCACAAGCTATCTGTTTGGATAGTGATTGGAAAGTTATTGCCGTACACGTGACTGAAAATCCAGAAAGTTATGGCACAGATCGGACTCTCGCCTGTGTAATGTATGTGTCCGGGTCCAATGGAAAGCCCAACGGTATAGCTATTACCCACCATAATCTTGTCAGCCACAGCTTGGCAATTAGCCAAACTTGGGAGTTGACTCAGAGCGATCGCCTACTACTCATACCTAGTATCAGCTGCAATACGTTCATTGAATCACTCTTTCCCACTTGGATTACTGGTGCTACTGCAATTCTCCAATCTCAGGAGATGCAATCGACGGGGCAGTTTTTCCCATTCATTGCTCAACAACAAATTACTGTTGTTAATCTAGCCACATCTTTTTGGTATGAGTTAGTCAAGGAGCTATCTGTGTCTCCCCAAAGCTTACCAGCCAGCTTGCGCTTAGTCATGGTTGGTGGCGAAAAAGCCTCACGGCAAGCTTATCTAACTTGGGTAGAAAAAGTTGGCAAGCAAGTACGTTGGTTGAATGCTTATGGATCGCTAGAAACAACTTTAACCGCTACGGTTTACGATCCAGAAACTGCCACTGATGCCAGTAACACTCGGTCAGAAATTCCCATAGGAAAAGCGATCGCCAATACTCAAATCTACATCCTCGATCGGCGATCGCAACTCCTCCCTATTGGTGTAACTGGTGAAATCTACATCAGCGGTATCGGTGTTACGCAAGGCTACTTTAATCGTCTCGAATTAACATCTGATAAATTTATCCCCAATCCCTTTAGCAGTGAATCTGGAGCATACCTTTACAGAACTGGTGACTTAGGACGCTACTTAAGTGATGGCAATATTGAGTTTTTAGGCCGCTTAGACAATCAGGTAAAAATTCGTGGCTTTCGCATTGAGTTGACTGAAATTGAAACAATTTTAGGTCAATATCCAGGCGTGCAAAAAACTGTGGTAATTGCCAAAGAAGATGTTCTTGGGGATAAAAGTTTAGTTGCTTATGTTGTCCCCAAACAAGGTGAGACTTTTAGAAGTGAGCAACTGCTGAGTTTTCTTCAGCAAAAGTTACCTAAACATTTGTTGCCTTTTGCCTTTTTCATAGTCGATTCTTTGCCATTAAATGCTAATGGCGAAGTCGATCGCCAAGCCTTATCTGCGCTGAATCCAACTAATTCTAAAATAGAAAAAATATTTGCCACAGCAGAAGATCCATTACAACTTCAGTTAACTAAAATCTGGGAAAATCTTTTAGGTATTCATCCCATTGGCATAAAAGACAACTTTTTTGATTTGGGTGGAAACTCACTACTTGCAGTACACCTGTTTTCTCAGATTGAAAAGACATTTGGTTTAAATCTGCCCTTAGCTATTCTCTTGCAATCTTCAACTATTGAGCAATTAACTAATTTTATTCGCCAGCAAGGATTTTTGCCAGAAAGCCATAATCAGGTTGAGAGTAATACTAGTACCAACTCAGAAAAACCGATGCCTTGGTCATCACTAGTGCCAATGCAGCCCAACGGTTCTAAGCCACCTCTTTTTTGCATCCATGCAATTGGTTTAAGTGTTCTCTATTACCGAGATTTATCACTTCATTTGGGTGAAAATCAGCCATTTTATGCACTACAAGCACGAGGATTAAGTGGGAAAGAAGCTCCCTTTACCAAGCTTACAGAAATGGCGGCTCATTACATCAAAGAGATACAAACTATTCAACCTGAAGGCCCTTATTTTTTGGGTGGTTCCTCCTTTGGTGGACTAGTAGCTTGGGAAATAGCTCAACAATTAGTAAGGCAAGGTCAAAAAGTAGCTTTGTTAGCTTTATTTGATACTACAGGCCCAAATTATATTAAACAAGCGCCATTAGAAAAACGAGTTTCTCAGCATTGGGACAACTTGACAAAACTTGGGACTAATTACGTGCTTGAGCAAATCAAGAACAAAAGCTCTTGGCTGAAGTATAAACTTCAAGAAAAGTTCCGAAAATTGATCTTTAAATTTTCCTTAATAATTTGGCGGACTGTACCTTATAACTACCGGAAATTAACAATCGAAGAAGCCAATAAACAGGCAGCCAGAGAATACGTTCTAAAAGCTTATCCAGGTCGAGTCACTGTATTCCGAGCAGAAGAGCGCGTTGCATTGGAAAAACGGGAGGTTGACCCCCAAATGGGTTGGAGTCAAATGGTCTTAGGAGGTTTGGATATTCAAAATGTCCCAGGAAACCACGACTCTATTTTTAGAGAACCCCATGTCCGAACTCTATCTGAAAAGATGAGGGATTGTATAGATAGAGCTATTGTAGACATCTAAAATTGATCTAATTTGCAGAAATAGTTATAGCTTTCAACCTCATCTCGCTTCCGGGATGGGGTTGTTTTATTTGTAAGTAATATCTTTAATTATATATGTATAAATTAGATTGACACAAAGCCCTTCCCTCATTGTATAAGCTGAAAAATGCTTAGTATATATACTGAGGTTTTAAAAAAAATAAGACAATAAGCTATATAGTACATTCTTATCTTTGCTAGAAAAGAATATTACTTTTACAAACTATTTTGCAATCTCAAGGGAAATATGACGCAGAAAATCCTGAATTTTGTAGAAGTTCAAAAAGATGATACAAATGGTGTCGATGGGCTTAGTGGTGCTAAATCCCTCACCGTCAGCCCCGATGGAAAATTCTTGTATGCATCTGGATATAGTGACTCGGCTGTAGCGGTATTTGAGCGGGATATAACCACAGGCGCACTGAGTTTTGTAGAATTTCAAAAAGATGATACAAATGGTGTCGATGGGCTTGCTGGTGCTGAATCTCTCACAGTCAGCCCCGATGGAAAATTCTTGTATGCATCTGGATATAGTGACTCGGCTGTAGCGGTATTTGAGCGAGATATAACCACAGGCGCACTGAGTTTTGTAGAAGTTCAAAAAGATGATACAAATGGTGTCGATGGACTTGGTGGTGCTAAATCCCTTACAGTCAGCCCCGATGGAAAATACCTCTATGCTGCTGGATATGATGACTCGGCGATAGCGGTATTTGAGCGGGATACAACCACAGGCGCACTGAGTTTTGTAGAATTTCAAAAAGATGATACAAATGGTGTCGATGGGCTTGCTGGTACTGAATTCCTCACCATCAGCCCCGATGGAAAATACCTCTATGCTGCTGGATATGATGACTCGGCTGTAGCTGTGTTTGAGCGGGATACAACCACAGGCAAACTGAGTTTTGTAGAAGTTCAAAAAGATGGTATCAGTAGTGTCGATGGACTTGCTGGTGCTAAATCCCTCACAGTCAGCCCCGATGGAAAATACCTCTATGCTGCTGGATATGATGACTCGGCTGTAGCTGTGTTTGAGCGGGATACAACCACAGGCAAACTGAGTTTTGTGGAAGTTCAAAAAGATGGTATCAGTAGTGTCGATGGGCTTGGTGGTGTCTCTTCCATTACTGTCAGCCCCGATGGAAAATACCTATATGCTGCTGGATATGATGACTCGGCTGTAGCTGTGTTTGAGCGGGATACAACCACAGGCAAACTGAGTTTTGTGGAAGTTCAAAAAGATGATACAGATGGTGTCGATGGACTTGGTGGTGCGGTTTCTGTAACTCTCAGCTCCGATGGCAAATACCTCTATACTGCTGGATCTGATGACTCGGCGGTGGCGGTGTTTAGTGCGCCTTTCAATCATGCGCCAGAGGTGGCAAATGAAATTCTTGACCAAGAAACCACCGAAGATAGTGTCTTCAACTTCACCCTTCCAGTTGACACCTTTAGCGATGTAGATGTTGAAGATACCCTGACTTACACTGCAACCTTAGAAAATGATGACCTACTGCCTACTTGGTTGAAGTTCGATCCTGCTACTTTTACCTTCAGTGGGACTCCTACAAATAAGGATGTAGGTAATTTAAACATCAAAGTCACTGCTAAAGATATTGCTGGAGAGCAAGCTAGTGATATATTTACGCTTGGGGTTGCTGATAAAAATACTCCTACTACTCTATTCACATTAATTACAGGCGATATCTTTAGTATCAAGACTAAGCTGAAGACTAAAGGCAATAAAGCAAAAATCTCCATCAAAATTAAAACCAGCACTTCTAAAGAGGTGAATGAACTGTGTGTATTTAATGTTGATGATGATGAAGGTAAGATTGATGGCATAGCCCCTGGTGCAGAAGGCTATACACAAGCTGCTCTTTTACGCTCCAAGGTGATTTTCTTTTCCCTTGCTAATATGCCCAAGGGTTTCAAGCATGACGATGTGAATAACGTCTTAGAATTTGACTCTGATACCAAACTCCGATTCTATAGCGTATCCAACAGTACTACTCAGGCTGTACTGTCTGGAAAAGCATCTTTTTCAAGTGTCGTTTTTTCCTCAGCCACAAATACCAACACACAAGAGGAAGGGTTTTCTCTCAACTTCCAAGATTTCGCTGTAACGGTTCAGGCAACAAATCAAGAAATATCTTTGGGTACAAATTTGCAAGGCAAAAAGGAAGGCGAACTGATTGATTTACGGGGTGTAGGACAATCGGTAAAGGCTGACTTTAAAGTTTATAGAGAAGCTGCATTGAACAACTTTGTCGGTTTTTATCAGGTGGCTGATGAAAATGGTGGCATTGACACCAATAGCGATGGTAAAGCAGATATTCTCGTTGGACAAGCAGGTTATGCCGAAGCCGCTGTGCGTGGGCGTGTTACAGGCGTTGACTTGACGGTGAGCAATCAAGGTTCGGCAACATCTACCAGCACTTTCGGAACTGATTCGTTATTTGCACCCTTTATTATTATCAATGGTAAAGCCGAGAAGTTTCTCGATAATAATGCCAATAACGATCCAAAGATTTACTTCTCATTTTTGGGTGCTAACTCAGATAAGGTAGATCACATTCGAATGTTGGGAAATAACACCTTTGGTTTTGAAGATTTAGCCAATGGTGGTGACAAAGATTACAACGATATGATTGTACAGCTAAATTTGAGTGTTAATCTTGCCTAGATCGAAGGCGAGGAATTACTTAGAAAAATAATACAACCTCATCCCGGTTGCGGGGTGAGGTTCTTTTCTGAATAGCGATTACATGGACTCATATATATATGCGATCGCCAATAAAGTCTTTGCATCAGTCTAAAGCTATGTGTAGGCGTGTTACAGACATTTTTTGACGGTGAATAAGGACAGCAAATTATACCGTGACTTTCAAAGCTGCTTCGCTGTTTGCGCAATTTATTATTGTTGATGGCAAATATGATGCTATTTGCGATGGCAATGGTAATATTGATCCGCAGGTTTAGGCAGTAAATTTACTGGAGTTAACTATTAGCCTTTTATATAAGTTTAATAATTGACTCCTTTACGATACCAAAAAATCCTGTTCGTATGTGATTTACAGGATATGGCACGTAATGGCTGTCACGAAAAAACTATTAATTAATAAGAGTAATTATGTCAGACACCATCCGGATAGCGATCGCAAAAGAGCCAACTCAAGACTTGTATGAGCAAATATCTGCTACTCACCTAGTTTTCATCGACCCAAAGGTTGAGAATTACCAAAGTCTGGTAGCAGGTGTATTGCCGAACACCTCTGTTGTAGTCTTAGATCCTGACCAGAATGGCATTGAACAAATTAGCCAAGTGCTGGCAACTCATCGGGAAATCAACAGCCTACACATTGTTTCTCACGGCGCACCAGGGCAAGTCTACCTGGGGAACAGTCAACTCAGTTACCAAAGCCTCAACCATTATGCTTGGCAACTCATGGACTGGGCAAATGTTTTGAGTGCAGATGCACAACTGCTGTTGTATGGTTGCGAAGTCGGGCAAACAGAGCAAGGTAAAGCATTTGTACAGCGCCTGAGTGAATTGACAGGTGCAGTAGTAGCGGCGTCTGATCACTTAACGGGGAGTAATGCATTAGGTGGTAACTGGGAACTAAAAGTTTCTACGGGGGCAATTGTTCCTACTTTGGCGTTTCAGCCAAAAGTAATGGCAGCCTACGCTTCAGTACTAAGTGTTCCAGTAGTAGCGAATGCAATTCAGGATCAAGAAGCCACCGAAGACATATTTTTCAACTTCACCGTCCCAGCTAACAGCTTCACTGATGCGGATGTTGATGACATCCTCACCTACACTGCAACCCTAGAAAACGATGATCCTCTGCCAAATGGGTTGAAGTTCAATCCTACTACTCGTACCTTCAGTGGTACTCCTGAGAATCAGGACGTAGGTAGTATAAACATCAAAGTTACTGCTCAAGATGGTGCTGGAGAGCAAGCCAGTGATGTGTTTAAAATCACGATTAATAATGTCAACGATCCTCCAGTCTTGGTAAAAGAAATTGCAGACCAACAAGTTACTGAAGACACACTCTTCAATTTCACCATCCCAGATGACACCTTTACCGATCCGGATGTTGGAGACATCCTCACCTATACTGCAACCTTAGAAAATGATGACTTACTACCTACTTGGTTGAACTTCAATCCTACTACCCTCACCTTCAGTGGTAATCCTGAGAATGAAGACATAGGTAGTTTGAACATCAAAGTCATAGCTAAGGATGTTGCTGGGGAGCAAGCCACTGATGTGTTTAAACTTGCGGTTGCTGACAATACTGCTGTAGTGACACAAATTACAGGCGATATCTTTAGTGTCAAGACTAAGCTGAACATTAAAGGTGATAAAGGAAAACTTTCAATCAAGATTAGAAACAACACCTCTAAAGAGGTGAACGAACTAAATGTATTTACTGTTGACGATGAACAAGGTAGGATTAACGGCATAGCTCCTGGTGCAGAAGGCTATACGCAAGCGGCTCTTTTGCGTTCAAAGGTGGTTTTCTCCGCTCTTGCTAATCTGCCTAATGGTTTTAATCTTGCCGACCTGAAAAACATATTAGAATTCGACTCTGATACCAAACTCAGATTTTATCTGGTATCCAACAGTACTACTCAGTCTGTACTGTCTGGAAAAACCCCCTTCTCAAGTGTGCTTTTTTCCTCAGCTACAAATAACGACATAGAAGGTCAAGGGTTTTCTCTTAATTTTCAGAATTTGGTAGTGAATATTCAGCCAACCAATCAAGAAGTATCTTTAGGTACTGGTCTGCAAGGCGAATATCAAGGCGAACTGATTGATTTACGGAGTGTGACACAATCGGTAACAGCTGAGTTTGCAGTCAACAGAGAGGCAGCTTACAATAACTTTGTCGGCTTCTATCAGGTGGCTGATCAAAATGGTGGTATTGATACCAACGGTGATGGTACAGCAGATATTCTTGTTGGTCAGGCTGGTTACGCCGAAGCAGCTGTGCGCGGGCGTGTTGCAGGCATTGACTTGGTAGTGGGCAACCAAGGCACTGCAAATTACACTGGCACTTTCGAGCCGAATTCTTTATTTGCACCATTTATTATTGTGGATGGCAAACCCGATGCAATTCTCAATGGTAATGCCAATAAAAATGTTTACTTCACATTCTTGGGTGCTAATTCAGATAAGGTAGATCACATTCGATTATTGGGAAATAACACCTTTGGTTTTGAAGATTTAGCCAATGGTGGTGATAAAGATTACAACGATGTGATTGTGCAAGTCAATTTGAGTGTTAATCTTGCTTAGTATCAAACACGAGTAATTACTTAGCAAAATCGGACAACTTCATCCTGGTTGCAGGGTGAGGTTGTTTTGTGCATAGTGGTGAGATGGACTAGCTATTAATTAAATTAGTAAATTTACTGAAGGCACTTATTGTCTTTCCTTCATAGATTTAATAGTTGATTCCTCTAGGGTGAAAAAATCTTCCGCTTTACTTTTCAAGTTAAATTTTATTAAATTAAGCTAGCAAAAAAGTGATGGAGAATTATTTCATAATTAGCGTATAGGTGATGTTTAACGAGAAAAGCTCCTGTTTTTCACCATTAGTGATATTGTTAATCCCTGTATTCAAGAATTTGTCAAAAATAATTCAGAAATTTAAAGTTTTTTTTATTACATAATTCTTAACTAGGATATTTACTTAGGAAAGCATCTGTGATATTTTCAGGTTGACTATCATAAAGTAAAATATGCAGCGCTAAATTTAACAACCAGGTTTATGTGTTTTGGTTTGGTGATGAGTATCCATCTTGCATAGTTGCAATACTAAGATGTTAATTTTAATTTTGTATAAATTATGTAGCGTTAACCAAGTGATAACTTGTCCTCGATCTATTTATAGTATGCTTTATTTTGAAAAACGTATAACAATCGTCACCGTGTGATACTAAGTACAGGTCTGCAATTAGACGAGCTTGTCCTCTGTGCTTTTACATATTTGAACACCTTAATACCACAGAAGTCTTGTCACTGCTGGCATAAAACCAAACACTGCCACTGTTAGTAAAAGAGATACTCCCTAATATTTTCGACTTAATTCCTCACTTTAACTAGTTTTATATGACTTATATTAAGAACACTTTTCCCGAATTTCTCACCACCCTAGAGGGGTTTGAGCAGTTGCCAGATGGAGCGATCGCTAATCTATCAGAACAACTGCAAGCCTGGCGCTATCGCATAGGTCAGAAAATCATTGGTAAAGAAAGTCTCCCGGAACGCATCACCATCATTTATGAGGGACAAGTGCGGCTGTTGGGATATGACCCCCAGACGCAACTGCCAATTACCCTAAAATTACTACAACCAGGGGAAATTATTGGCGAAATTGGTTTGTTACGCGATGTCGCCTGTGAAACAGCGATCGCTTCTACCGAAGTAGTATGTTTAACCTTGAGTGCATCAGCATATTTTAGCTTTCTGGCTTCATACCCAGCTTTTGCGGAAGCTCGTAAGAACCGCAGTTATTTGGTAGAAGTTTTCGATATTCTCGGTTCCTATTGGCAAAAGCAAGCGATCGCTACCTTAAATCTCAGAGAACTGGCAGAAAAAGCCTTACCCCAGGCGAAAATACATTATCTCCCTTCCGGAAAAACTCCCTTCAACCAACTGGATAGTAAAAGCGTTTGGTTTGTGAGTGGTGGTGGTACAGTCACGGATTTCTCACCTGGCGATCGCCTAGAATCAGACGATGACAGAGATAAAATTCAGGTCATCGGTCAAAACCCCGCACGGTTGCTTGGTATACATCCGTCAGATTTGATCTTAGAAGATAGTCATGAGATAGAACTTGCGGTAACTGAAACCAGAGTAGATAGAGATAGCGCTGACGACCTAGATATTATTCCCTACGCATCAGACGAAATAGTTCCACAGACAGCCCCCCAAAACTCAAAAAATTCGTCAAAACAAAAATACCCATTTTTTGGCGGAAAAGGAGAACTAAATTCAGCCTTCGCCTGTTTCCAAATGATCGCGAAGCACCTAGAAATGCCGTTTCGTCGAGAGGTGGTTCGCCGCATCTTAACTGAGCAAGTCAAACGTCAGGGCACTATATCGTTTCAAGTTACTGCTTACCTGGCAGAGTTAATCGGACTGAAGGCGCAGTTGATAGAATTACCAGTCGCTTCAGTGACGCGCATTCCTACACCAGCACTGATTCGCTACGGTGACAATTTTGCCGTTTTATATGAAGTAGATGCCAATACCGTGGTTGTAGGTGTTCCATCAAAAGGAATTGTGCGCTGCAAACCCGCTCAATTGGTTGAACAATTAGATGTCGATCCAACTGACTTTCCGCCCAAAGTTAGGGTATTACTGCTGACTGCGACCAATCAAACGCCCCAAGAACGCTTTAGTTTACGGTGGTTTCTGCCCTATTTGTCAAAGCACCGTCGAGTCCTGATCGAGGTCTTTATCGCTTCCTTTTTCGTGCAGTTGGCAGCGTTGGCAAATCCCCTAGTCGTTCAGTTAATTATCGACAAAGTTATCACTCAAAATAGCATTGGTACGCTACATATTTTGGGTGTTTTGCTCTTAGTAGTCGGACTATTTGAAGCAGTGTTGACTACTTTACGAACCTACTTATTTGTCGATACCACTAACCGGATCGATATGGGTTTAGGGTCGCAAATCATTGACCACTTACTACGTCTACCGCTACGCTATTTTGAACGCCGACCGGTGGGTGAACTTTCCACTCGCATCAACGAATTAGAAAATATCCGCCAATTCTTGACTGGTACTGCTTTAACAGTCGGATTAGATGCTTTGTTTTCGCTGGTCTATATCGGTGTGATGCTGATTTACAGTTGGCAACTCACGTTAGTGGGCTTAAGCACAATTCCAATATTTGTGATTATCACCTTAGTTGCTTCTCCTACTATTAGCAGACAGTTGCGTGCCAAAGCCGAACGCAACGCCGAAACTCAATCTTATTTAGTGGAGGTGATGTCAGGAATTCAAACAGTAAAAGCGCAAAATATCGAATTGCGATCGCGCTTTTCCTGGCAAGAGCGTTACGCCCGATTTGTCGCCGCTGGTTTTAAAACAGTTGTGACTTCTACCCTCGCTAACTCTACTAGCAACTTTCTCAACAAACTTAGCAGTTTACTAGTTTTGTGGGTAGGAGCTTATTTGGTACTGCAACAAGAATTAACTTTAGGCGAATTAATTGCTTTTAGGATTATATCGGGTTACGTCACCAGCCCAATATTGCGTTTAGCTCAACTCTGGCAAAGCTTCCAAGAAACTGCTTTGTCTCTAGAGCGTTTAAGCGATATTGTCGATACCCCACAAGAAGGAGAAACAGACCGCTACAATATACCTTTACCGACGATTAAGGGAGCAGTGAAATATGAAAATGTTTCCTTCCGTTTTGGCACAAGTGGCCCGCTACAACTTTCTAATGTCAACCTCGAATTTGAGCCAGGGAAATTTGTCGGCATTGTCGGACAAAGTGGATCTGGGAAAAGTACGATGATGAAATTACTGCTGAGACTCTACGAAACTGAGTCTGGCAGAATTTTGATTGATGGTTATGATATTGCCAAAGTGGAACTTTATTCGTTGCGACGACAAATTGGCGTAGTTCCCCAAGAGACATTATTGTTTGATGGTAGCGTTCAGGAAAATATTGCCCTAACCAATCCCGATGCTACAACCGAAGAAATTATCGAAGCCGCTCAAGTTGCGTGCGCCCACGAGTTTATTATGAACTTACCCAACGGTTACAACACGCGGGTGGGAGAACGGGGTTCTGCACTTTCAGGTGGACAACGACAAAGAATTGCGATCGCTCGTTCAGTTTTACAACGACCAAAATTATTAGTTTTAGACGAAGCAACTAGCGCATTAGATTATCCCACAGAACGGCAAATATGTCTCAACTTAGCCAAAGCATTCAAGGGTGATACAGTATTTTTTATTACCCACCGACTGAATACCGTCAGTAATGCAGACATGATTGTTGTGATGGATAACAGCAGGGTTATAGAACAAGGTAGCCATCAAGAATTAATGGCTACTAAAGGTCATTATTATTACCTGTATCAGCAACAAGATGTAAACTTGTAATTAGTCATTCTTGAGGGCAAAGGTTTTTGGCATCGGGAAACATTGCCCGCCCTACAAAAAAATCAAAATCGTTCGACTGAACGCTCACGACAAGTCCAAAACCCAAAATCGTTATGACTCAACTTAATGGCAATCACCTCAACGGCAATCACAAAAACGGCAATCACAAAAATGGAGTGAAGCACGATTCACAGGTACTGACAAAACAACAAAAAGTTGCTCAAGAGTCTTTTAATAACTTAAACAATCAGGAATTTGAGCAATCTATTGTTTTGCGCCAATCTCCAATTTGGTCGCGTACAATCATGATTACACTAGTGGGGCTAGCCTGCTTTGGAATTGCTTGGGCTTATTTTGCAAAAATTGAGCAAGTAGTCCCAGCAACCGGGCAATTAAAACCCCAAGGAACAGTCAAAGAAGTTCAGGCTCCTGTGAGTGGAGTGGTGAAAACAGTTAATGTAAAAGATGGACAAGAAGTGAAGCCAGGTGATTTACTGCTAACTTTTGATTCCATAGCCTCTGTTGCCGAATTAAATTCTTTGAATAAAATTCGCCTTGCATTAATGAAAGAAAACCAGATTTATCGCCGATTGATGGGTGCAAGCACGGGCACTGGCTCTGAACTGTTATATTTGCGCGGTAATTTGCCACAAGAAACTGCTTTTCTGTTGAAAAGTCGGGCAGCATTAGTAGCAGAAAATGAATTATTGCGCACTCAATTAAAAAATTCTGGTCAAGATTCTAGAGTAGGAATTGATGAACAACAACTTCTACGAGTTGCCAAACAGGAATTAGACTCTCGCTCTTCCGCAGCACGATTAGAAGTAGAAAAAACCAAAAAACAACTGGTTCAAAATCAAATTAAGCTGGAAGATAGTAAATCAAGTTTAGCCATTCAAGAGGGAATTTTAAGTAAGCTAAAGATATTAGCAGAAGAAGGTGGTATTTCTCAACTTCAGTATCTTAACCAGCAACAAGAAGTACAAAACCGCACGGCGGAAGTAGCACAACTAGATGAGGAACTAAAACGCCTCCAGTTTGATATCGAAAAAGGACAACAAGAGTTAAGCAATACGGTGGCTGTTTCTGATAAAAACATTTTAGATAAGATAGCTCAGAACAAACAGCAGATTGCCACAATCGATAGCCAATTCATGAAAGTTGTCTTGGAGAATGAGCAGCGTTTGGCAGATGTTAATAGTAAAATATCTCAATCACAGTTAAACGTTAAATATCAAGAACTTCGCGCGCCTGTAGCTGGTGCAGTTTTTGATTTGCAAGCAAAAAATCCTGGATTTGTCGCAACTCCAACTACAAAACTGTTGCAAATTGTCCCCAAAGAAAACTATATCGCTGAAGTTTTCATCACTAACAAAGATATTGGGTTTGTGCGAAAAGGTATGAAAGTAGATGTCAGAATTGACTCCTTTCCTTACAGCGAGTTTGGCGATATTAAGGGAGAAGTGACTGGGATAGGTTCAGACGCATTACCGCCAGACCAAACCCATCAGTTTTACAGATTTCCAGCAAAAGTCTCATTAGATAAACAATCCCTAGTAATTAAGGGCAAAAAAGTTAACTTGCAATCAGGTATGTCTATCAGTGCCAATATAAAAGTGCGCGAAGAACGGACTGTGCTTAGTTTATTCACTGAGTTGTTTACCAAGCAAGTTGATGCTCTTAAAGAGGTACGATAAAGAGGGTTGAGTTAAAAGACCGCAGTCACTCCACAAGGAGAGTTGCTGCTTTACTAAGTACATCAGTACTGAGTACTTTTTTCTCTCTCAGCACTCAATACTCTTGATGATGGTTAATTTTCAACGCATCGAACCCGCTCCCGGACAAGAATCAGTTTGGGATTATCCCCGTCCTCCTCTTTTGGAGGACACAACCAAACATATCCAAATAATCTTTAACGGAGTAGTAATTGTAGATACTCACAGCGCCAAACGTGTTTTAGAAACCAGTCATCCTCCTTCTTACTATATTCCTCCAGCGGATATCAAAATGGAATATCTACAGATGACTCCGCAATCTAGCTTTTGTGAGTGGAAGGGAAGTGCTGGTTACTACACAATCCGAGTTGGTGATAAAGAAGTCCATAATGCTGCCTGGTTCTACCCCAAACCCACACCAGCCTTTGAATCTATCAAGGACTATGTAGCTTTTTATGCTCATTTAATGGATAAATGCTACGTTAATGGCGAAGAGGTGCAACCACAACCAGGTAACTTCTATGGCGGTTGGATAACCAGTGATATTGTTGGGCCATTTAAAGGTGCTCCTGGTACTTGGGGATGGTGAGTCAATTTTGGATTTTAGATTTTGGACTTGTCGTGAGCGTTCAGCCTAACGATTTTAAATTTTAAATAATAAAATCTATCAATGTAGGTTGGGTTGAACGGCAGTGAAACCCAACATAAACAAGGATTAAATGTTGGGTTACCCTTCCCTTCTCTACGAGAGGCTGCGCCAACGGGACGCTACGCGAACGGGAAGCAAGCTACGTTCCTCAACTCAACTTACTACTAATAAACTAACTTTTTAGGATTACTAAATTGATGTTCTGGCTACCTAGCAGCTTTTCTTTCAAACATCAAATACGTTCCTCCTAGTCCTTCTACGATTGTGCGTGTATTAGCAATCATCATTTTCTGATAAGTGTCCGCGTCACTTCCTGGTTCCCCAAGTCCCTCAACATATAGCTTTCTATCAGAAATGTCCACTTCAGCTTCTTTGGCTACAGATTGAATCAAATTAGGATTAATTTCTACCTCAGCAAAAATTGTTGATACTTTAGCCCGTTTAATGTTAGTAGCCAAATTGTTGGCTCGTTCTGCTGTCAGCTTTTCGTTCGTACTAATACTTTGCAATCCTCCTGTCAATGAAATCCGGTATGCTTTGGCATAATAACTTAGTGCATCAGAGGTTGTAACTAACTTACGTCCTTTGGTAGGAATACTGGCAATTCTTGACTTAATCCAGCTATCTAGTTGAGTGAGTTCATTGGTAATTTTTTTAGTATTAGTGCTATAAGCCTCTGCATCACTAGATTGTAATTTTCTCAAATTACTATTAATTACCTCCACCATTCTGATAGCATTTTTGGTATTGTGCCAAACATGAGGATCAGTTATATTCTTACCACCTGCCTGATATTTTTGTGGCTTAGGTACTGCCAGTTGAGCGACGGCTATTTTTGATGTAGGGTTTCTAGTCGCTTTAATTAACTTGATCAGATTTGGTTCAAAATTGTAACCATTATAAAGAATAAGATTAGCTTGCTCAATGGCTTTACGATCTTCCGGTTTTGGTTTATAAAATTGGGGGTCAGCGGTAGGAGAAATTAAGCAGGTGAGGTTAACTGTATTTCCGGCAACTTGCCTAGTTAAGTCACACAGTACGCTTGTAGTCGCTACAACTTGGGGAAGATTCTCATTTACTTGGGTGTTAGTCTGAGTGAATGTAGTGCTTACAGCTTGATTTCTACATCCAACAAATCCAATTGTCAAGGCAGCAAGAATAACTGGAAAGAAATTATTCAATGGTGATTTTTTTGACATCCTCAACTCCTACTGGATGTATAAAAAAAGATAATCATTATTGGTAAAGTATTAGTAAAATACCAGGGGAAAGTCTTCAGCGGGAAGAGGTTAAGGGCTGATGGGGAAGCCTTCGGTAAAGAAAAAGTAAGAGGAATTAATAGACTTTCTCCTCTATGACTTATCTGTTTCCCAACTTCACACCCAGCAATTTTTGGTTGGTGAACCACTAGTGAGGTTTTTGCAGGCAAAATATTAGTTAACTGCACACGACAGACTGGAAAACTGGTAGAGGTAGGAGCACAATAATAAAGGCAATGCTGGGGAGTATCCAAGGAGGGTAGTGTAGTTCTCTCACCATCTGTTGAAGGGTCTATACCATTGTGCTTACATCCCACAAAGCTCCAAATTGACTAGCATTATCAGGTTAAGAAGTGAGAGGTAGTAATGATGGGGCTTATGGAGCATACGGGTTGATTTCGCAAACCGAGTCGTGAATCTAAGGCAATTGTAGCTGTAGTTTTGCGAGGTGTGGACATATCATTGTTACAAAATTGGCAAATTGGCGATTTTTTAGCCATCAGCCTTTGTTACACTAATTTTCACCTAGTAAAGCCTCTCAATATCGCTTAGAGCATTATCTAACTACTTTTTATTGCCAGAATCTAGGATGGACTTTGTGGCATAAATTTTATCTTCTAGTTTTTTCATCATTCAATAAGAGCCAAATCAAGTATATAGAACAATTCCTCAAAGCTAATATTTGGTCAAGATAAATAATGGTAATTTTAGTTGTCATAATTAATACCCTGATTTCACTGATACTGCTCTATGTGGCTTGGCGGGTGTGGCAACTTAAGCAGCAGCTAGCATACATAGCGGATAGGTTAACCGCTTATGAAAGTTGTACCAATGCAGCACTGAATAAAGCACCCGAGAATATTTATCTCAGCCAACAGAATATTTATAACTTACGGCAGAGAAATCAAGCGCTACAAATACAAATTCAACAAGTGCGGCAAATTATCAGTCTCCTTTTGCTAGGACGGCAAATCTGGCAGCGTTATTTTCCGAAGCTAGAGTTAATATCTGGGAAAAAAACAGTTGCAAAATGAGTTATGTCAGGTTTACATAAATATTTATGATTAAGACTGACGGGGGAATGCGTAGAGAATTCCGTAGTAAGATTCCATAGGGTGCATTGGCTTCTAGCGTAGGCATAGCCAGCCGCAGGGCATCGCTTCCCCTTTCCATACCCTCAAAGCTTGTTATTAAGAGCATCTCCATCAGGAGAAGGGTACGGAACTACCCAAGACATAACACAAAGGGACGCCCAACAGAGGTATCAAAAGTTTAGGAGATACGGGGAGTTTTGAAGAATAAGTAATTAATGCTTTTAGTATTAATGAATAAAAGCAACTTTTCTGGCTGATATTTTGTCACCATAGATTAACTGAATAAAATCGGTTGAGTCTTACAAGGGGAGAAAACCCACCTAAAATGGGTGTAAGGAGAGAAACAATAAGATGTCTAATAACCGTTCTGGAGTATTTTTTGGCGGTTTGATGCTGGGAGCTACCATCGGTGCTTTGACCGGTTTACTCGTAGCTCCACGCACAGGGCGCGAAACGCGTAAAATTTTGAAAAAATCTGCTAATGCTATCCCAGAATTGGCAGAAGATTTATCAATGAGTGTGCAAATTCAGGCAGATCGTCTCTCTGCTAGCGCACTGCGAAACTGGGATGAGACTTTAGATCGATTACGGGAAGCGATCACAGCAGGTGTAGATGCCAGTCAGCGAGAAAGCCAAGTCTTGAAGCGACAAACATCTGTTGAAGACTCAGATTCGCTTCCCCAGCCATTAGAACGCTCATAAATGACATAACCGTGATTGAACCCCTGTTTTGGTTGGGACTTTCCTTACTTTTAGTCGCCACAAGCTTGACTGCGGTTTTAGTGGCGGCAATACCGGCTTTGCAGGAGTTAGCACGCGCGGCTCGCAGTGCAGAAAAGCTATTTGATACTCTCTCACGCGAGTTACCACCCACTTTAGAAGCTATCCGCGTCACTGGCTTAGAACTCACTGACTTAACTGATGATGTCAGTGAAGGTGTAAAAAGTGCTAGTCAAGTCGTGAAGCAAGTTGACCAAAGTCTTGATACTGCAAGAATTCAGGCTCAAAATCTGCAAGTAGGTACGCGCAGCATCTTGATTGGCGCGAAAGCTGCTTGGAAAAACTTCACGCGCCAAAAACCCGTAAGGCGCACGAGCGATCGCTTGCCAAACAATGAAAAACCACCACTAACGTTGCGAGAACGAGAAGTGCTGAGGCATGAAAATCGTCGGAGCAAAGCAGAAGTGTACCGCGCTAATGACGGTTATAACGAGGCTGCTAGCTGGGAAAACAATTTTGATGAGGAAGATTGAGCAGAAAAAGGGCGTAGAGCATTGTTTATCTTTCTTGTTGCAGTGTTAAAAGGTGGTATTTCATCAGCTTAAAAAAGCCATTTTTGTTTATGGATAAACTTTGGCGTTGTATTCAGCAATTTGGGAAAACGGGTGAAGCATATTTTAATCAAGCCGTCTTTTTAGGAGAAATGTGCTTGTTTCCAAATTTTTGTCATGAACCAAGGACATACGAGGTTGTTTGCAAATTTGTAGATAGCATGAATAACCGATATGAATCTTGGGACAGTTCAATAGGGGATTTATTTGTATTTGCAAAACCTAGCGGAGATCGCAGTTTTGATAAAGGTTACATTCGCACTCGTGATGTTGTCAATTTGTGTGACTTTGGCAAATATTTATATCCAGAGGTGGGAAATATACTGGATACACACTATTGGAGTGAATTAGACATTTATCGTCGAGCAGAATATTTTAGTCAAGATAAAATTGAGAAGTTCATAAATTCTAGGTTTAGGAATGAGCCTGATTTTGAAATTTTCTTTGAGACAATAATACAAAGATTGTTCCCCAAATCCAATCATGAAATTACTTTTTATTCTCTTGTTAATGACTGGAATGAGAACACAGCCTTTGCACCATATATTTTAATTGGAGATAGCTGTATTTTAACTATAGCTAAACGATGGGTACTGTAAAGGTAATTATGCAGCTATTACTCTATGCTATAAATCAAACCCAAGATGACAGCGAAAAGCTTCTCACCTGTTGAATTCGCAAAAAGTCACTATCACTGGAAACAACAGTTAAATTATTTTGCAGTGCAAGAGCAGCTATCCAAATGTCATTTTCATCAAAACCTAAATCAACAATTTTAGTTTTTCGCCGCTTATTTTTATCTTTGGGTGCAAATTTATCGAATAAAGCTGCTTTAATTTGACCGTAAATTGTTGCCGTTTCTTCTGTTATGTGGTATATACGAATATCTTCTAAAAATTCTGTCAAGCGAACCAGATTATTTTCCTTGCGTTGGGATTTTTCCATCATGAATGTCATTTCACCCTGGACAATTACGCAAGTAGCAATGTTATTTTCTCCAACTTCGTTCACGCGACGGACAATATTGGGATCGCCTAAAATAATGGCACTACAATGATTTGTATCAAGTAAATACATTATTCAAATAGGTTTTCGTCATCAAATTTAGCTTGACCACGAGTAGCATATACTGCTTGAAGGCATTCTTCAAAGTCGTCACCTTCCCAAGTGCCAGCGTGTCGAAGGATGGAGCGTCCAGAAGCAGGACGGTATGTAAGTTGTTCTTTATCAGTAGAAGTTTCTGTAGAATCCCTTAAAGGGATAAGTTTAAGCGTATCTGATTCTAACTCCTTTTGTGTATATTTAACCTTAATAGAACGGATCAAATCGAGTGCTTCTGTTAGCAACTCCGGCGGTAAAGTTTCTATTTCTTGGATTAATAATTCTTTGTTAGTCATCTCTCACCTCTAATCATTCCCTTTTTATTGTATGTATGGGGAACTCCGCTATGGCTTAGTCAATTTTGAGTTGTAAAAAACTTTGACGATAATAATCAAAAAGAGGGTGGATGAGCCTAGTGTCCATAGCATCTTCCCCTCTCCCTAGTCACAGTAATGTTTTGAGTATTTTAACTGATTGACAAAATGCACCTTACCTTTACAGATAGAGAAGGGTACTCTCCACTCCCCAAAAACCTTTTGCTTTGATCCCCTAGATTAGAGTAAAGTAAACAAGTGTAAAGAACTATCATTTTTCTAGTACTCTTTTAAAACAACTTGTTCGCTTTTACCGTTAATATTTGTATAAAAACGTCCATGCAATCTTGTTTTTGGCGACGAATTCTAGTATCTATTGCAGTATTTTTCCTGGCTGGGTCAATTTGGGTGATGCATTCTCCCCCAGCACTGGCTTATGACAATCCTGAGTTACTTCCTGACACCTTTACTCCAGTTGTAGATTTAGCTAAATCTTTGCCTGTACTGCAAGAAGAAAAGCTTGTCAAAGATTTAGAGCAGTTTGAAGCTGATACGGGCTGGAAACTGCGAGTATTGACCCAATATGACCGCACCCCAGGTCGTGCGGTTATCAAATATTGGGGTTTGGATGACAAAAGCATTCTACTCGTTGCTGATTCTCGTGGCGGTAACATCCTCAGTTTTAGCGTCGGTGATGCTGTTTATGAACTTTTACCCCGGACTTTTTGGATAGAACTGCAAACCCGCTTCGGTAATTTGTACTTTGTCCGCGAACAAGGCGAAGACCAAGCCATTCTACAAGCCTTAGAATCGGTTAAAGGCTGTTTGCTCAAAGGGGGTTGTAATGTTGTACCCGGACTGCCACGAGAGCAGTGGATTCTCACCTTGATTAGCTCAGTGATTGGTGGGGTGATTTGTGGATTTGCAGCTCAACCCCGCGATAAAGGCCAAGTTTTTGCTTGGCAATGGGCTTTAATTTTCTCACCTTTGTGGGGAATCTTGTTTATTGCCTTCGGCATTGGGCCAGTGGTGACACGCACAAGCGACTGGATACCTCTAACTCGCAATATCTCTGGGTTTCTCATTGGCGTCTTAGTTGCCTACCTATCTCCTATTTTCAGTCGGTCTTCTTCTAGTAATGAGTTATGAGTGAGTAGTTAGGAGTGAGTAGTTTAATTAACTTATAACTCCTAACTCCTAACTCTTAACTCTCTGAAGCTGATAAGCTGAAAGCTAATATTTGAGAAGCTCAACAAAAATGGAATGGCACGTAACTGATGCTCAAAGTTTAGCAATCATTGATAGTGAAATTGGCGATCATGTCTTTTCACCCGCAGAGTATGAGATTGTACGTCGGGTAATCTACGCCACGGCTGACTTTGAGTATAAGTCTTTGATTCGCTTTTCTGAGCGTGCCTTGCAAGCTGGAGCAGCAGCGCTAGCCGCACGTACCACAATTGTGGTAGATGTGCCGATGGTACAAGTAGGTATTGCCTACGATATTCAAAACACCTTTGCGAATCCAGTGTATTGCAGCATGGAAGCTCTAACACGCCCTCAAAAAGAAAAGACTCGCGCAGCATGGGGAATAGAAACCTTAGCCAAGCGTTATCCAGAGGGAATTTTTGTGGTAGGTCAAGCGCAAACGGCACTGACTGCACTGGTGGATTTAATTGAAGTTGAGGAAATTAGACCTGCTTTAATAATTGCAACTCCAGTAGGATTTGTAAATGTTGATGAAGCTAAGGAGCGTTTACAAGACTCTCTAGTGCCTCACATTATAATTGACGGTCGCAAAGGTAATGCAGTTGTAGCAGCTGCGATCGTTGATGGATTGGTAGACTTAGCTTGGCAAGCCTATGGACAAGATGGAAATCGAGGGAGCTAGGAAAGTCGGCTCTATTGTATTTTGTATCCAAAAGAGTATTCATTAATCATTGAATATCCTGATATTTTGGTTAAGTTGTGCCGTTCAAGGAGCCTTTTCTTGTGGTAATTCAAGGTTTCAGTTTAAGCGCATATCTTGCAATTCCTGTGGTATTAAGTCTTTTCGCTAATGGAGAAGGAATAAAAGTATCTTTAGTTAAAAACGTTCGTCAGGTATCCACTAACAAGGAAATTATCCTATCCAACCGTCAGTTAATCGGCACTAGGGCAACTCCAAAAACATACTATGTTAGTGGTGTTGGAGATGACACAAATAGCGGACTCTCTACTTCATCCGCCTTTAGGACAATTCAAAAGGCAGCAAATCTGACTAACCCTGGCGATACAGTATTGATTATGAACGGAGTGTACACAAATTTAGGCAAAGCTGGTAGTGCAGTAAGTATTAAACGTTCTGGAACTGCAAAAGCATGGATTAAGTATAAAGCATATCCTGGTCATTTCCCAAAAATTCAGCACAATACATGGAACGGTATCGCGATTTCAAATAGAGCTTCATATATCGAGATAAATGGGTTGGAGGTAATAGGAAATAATGCCAATATAACCCTTGATTATGCGATGAGTCAGAAGACTAACAAACAAAACCCATTAACGAATGGAAACTGCATCAGTGTGGATGGGCGAACAAATGGTCATAGTCACCATATACGTATTGTCAACAACAAGGTACATAAGTGTGGAGGAGCAGGCATTTCCGCTATTCAATCGGACTATGTGACAATAGATAACAACGAAGTGTTCGATAATGCTTGGTATAGCGTTTATGGTACCAGTGGTATTTCGGTATTAAGCAGTTGGAATTCTGACAATAAGCGGGGATACAAGATATTTGTTACTAACAACAAAACCTACAACAATCGTATGTACATCCCTTGGATTGCAGTCGGAAAAATTACTGATGGTAATGGTATTATTATTGACAGTACAAGAAATGATGAAAACCCAAAACTGGGTGCATATAAAGGATACACTTTAGTTAAAAATAATCTTGCATTTAATAATGGTGGGTCGGGTATTCATGCATTTTTAAGCGAACATGTTGATATTGTAAATAACACAGCTGTTTTAAATAATCAGAGTCCAGAACTTAATGGCGGGCAAATATTTGCTCATACATCATCTGATGTTAAAATTCTCAGGAACATTCTTTATGCTTTTCCTGGAAAAAATATTAATAATAAGACTAAAAATAAAAACGTTATTTATGATTATAATATCTACATGAATAGCTCTAAGATAAATGTTAAGGGGCCTCACGATATTGTTGCAGGCTCACAATTTTTAAGCAAGTATCCGACTCTAGAAAAAATATCTGGCAATTGGAAATCGCGGTTAGATAAACAAAATCCGCCAACACGGCCTTATGTAGAACCTAAGTCGGCAGGTTTTGCCTGCGGGACAGTGATTTATCGTTCGCAAGGGAAGCTCATCAAAGTGGGATGCTCTCGTTAGCAATAAGAAAAGAAATTCAGGGTAGGAGAGATTTATCCCGAATCCGACAGCTTGAACCTCCTGGGCGACCATCGAGAAGTTTTGCAGTTGAGAGCAAACTACCGAAATATTTGCGATATACGGCTCGTAATTACTAAATGACTCACACGATGCGTAAATGCAGGGTGTGAGTTTATCTCTCTTGTACGTTTCTGAAAGAGAAGCCTATACGGATTACCTCTTCAATCCTCTACTCTACGACGCCGCCGACGCGGCTTTTGTTGTTGGTCTTCACGCAAGCGACGACCGACTTCGTTAAAGAAATCCCGCCGCAGATAAGGATAATCGCTAACCCACAGGTTACGATTGGGAAAGTATATATCGCTGAATTCATCAATGCTGCTCAAATCTGGGCGATTTGACATCACTACCATTTCTGCAATTTGACCGCGAGTAATAACTTTGTGGGCAGGACGTAATGGTGCTACAAACTCAATGGTAAATCCCGTGTCGTCACCTATCTCTAAGTTTATTTGTTTTTCTCGGTTTTCTATAATCACCAATTCGCCTTTATTGTTGACTGTTTCGGTTTTACCCATCAACTGGTCTGTAATCCACCAATCTAGGACTCGACCACGGAAAAAGCCGCCGTACTTGTAACGGCGGCATTGTAAATTCCGCATACTTGCTTGAAACACTGGATACCACAGCCAGAAAAAAGCGCTAATTATTCCTAGCACAAATACTATTGAAGCAAACTCAAGCCTAAAAACGACTGTTGCAAGCAAAATCACAACTACTGCAACTACAGAAATTAACAGCCGTTGCAAAAAATTTGAGAACTTCCCCCAATAGTATTTGTACTGCAAACCAGTAGCAATTAGGGGGACAACTTGTTCAAATTTCTGGCGAGTCAGTGGTACTAACATGAGTGCTAAGTAATGAATGCCCAATTGTGTGTTTAAAGTATCTTTTCTAATCCATATACTAACGACTTTAGCGCTAAGATTTTGCGAATCGCTAGTAGCACTCCTGGCATATAACAAGCGCGATCGCTCGTATCATGTCGTAAAGTATAAATCTGTCCTGCTGCGCCAAAAATCACTTCCTGATGGGCAATTAATCCTGGCAAGCGCACGCTATGAATTCTAATCCCTTCATCTGCGATACTGCCCCTGGCTCCTGCTAATTTTTCCGTTTCTTCTACAAGAGCAGGGTTAAAAGTTTTACCCAATTCTCCTAGCAACTGCGCCGTTTGAATAGCAGTACCACTGGGAGCATCAGCTTTTTGGTTGTGATGCAGTTCGATAATTTCTACATGGTCAAAATATTTTGAGGCTGCGATCGCAGCTTGTTGCAACAGTACCATGCCAATGGAAAAATTAGGAATAATTAGACAACCAGTGCTAGCTTTGTCGGCAAAATCTGCCAAGTCTTGAATTTGTTCTGGACTTAACCCAGTAGTGCCAACTACAGGACGAATACCGTAAGCGATCGCACTGCGAATATTGTCATAAACTGAATCGGGATGGGTAAAGTCTACAATTACCCCTGGAGGAGACTGTCTGTCGCCAGCCACATATCCCAACATCGGTTCTAATTGATTGGTAATCGGCACTTCCAAAGGTTCGCTTAAACCCGCCAACTCCCCAGCGTCTTTATCTTGATGTTCCAAACTGTGGTCAATTGCACCCACTAGGTTTAAGTCAGGCGCTTGCACCACCGCCTTAATCACTTCACGGCCCATTTTGCCAGCAGCACCGTTGACAATAACCGGGATAGGAGCTTGATTCGTCATAGGTCGAGAAATACTTTTTGAGTCAACAAGGGAATTGTAAAGACTTTGGCGATCTAGTAGCTAGCTTCTCAAATTTTTGGCTTAATTGCACCTACCCTGAATTGCGCAGCTAATCGCTTAGTTTTTCTACTCCCCAAAAGATCGGTTCTGGTTTTCATTGCACTATCTTACCCAGTAACCCGTTTTATTTACCGATGGTACTGCTTTGATAAGTATTACTTATAAAGTAAATCAGCCTTTGTTTGTCAAGTCTAGTTGACCATTTGTAATATTATTGTTATATTTATTTACATAGCTTAGTAAAGCCCTAAAGTAAGCTGCATAGCTAAAAATTGCACCTTGTCTATTACCTACATAGTTTTGCTTGCATTGGGTGTTAACTAAGAAAAACAGACTTCGGTTTTGAAATATCCCATCGACATTTGGACTTCTCCCATTTACCTCGGCTATCAAGTCGGGGTTTTTTATGTTCTTCATTAGCTGCTTATTTAAAATTTCTTTAGTAGTTACTGTTGATTTAGGTTGCAGTACTGCTTAAAGGATTTCCGAAAGACTGAATCAACATGGCTTAGGGCAATTTTTTCCAAAGTGAAATCCAAATATTGAGTTCCTCGTTTGGAAGAAAATCTTTACTCTTAGATAAATATTTGATGATTGATAACCGATTTTTAATCAACCTTAGTTTTCTGAAATCTTCAAGTTCACTATCAAACTTTTTTGGAGTTTCTTCTGGATTCTTGGCTGCTAAAACTTCTCTCCAATCTGCTGCTTTAATTAATGCTTCTTGGTAGGAAATGTGTAAATTATCGAAAAACCAAGTAACAATCTGCTGTATATCGAGAACTGGATTTTCTGGAAGGGCACCAAATTTTACAATCATGTAAGCTCGTAATCCCATTAAAGAATCTAAATATCGCTCAGAAAAACTAGGATTATTTTCAGCTAAAAATTCGTAAACTGAACTTGCAATCTCTGCCCAAGCAAGGCTCTCTGAATGAAATTGATTAGATTCTTCATTGGCTAGTTCTTGCGCTGTGAAAGTAGAGACTTCAGCTAAACCAAGCCAATTAAATTTTTCTGGTACTTGCTGTTGCTCTGCCCAAACCATTCTCAACCAAGTTTGTATATGCTCTGTGTCTTGTTGAAGTAGAACTCTTAAAAAATTTGTTTCTTCAGTTTCAGCCATAGTTAATGATGAAGTCAAGGAAACTTCCGCTCTCGCACTTCCACGGCGTAATCTTGAACGGCTTTGGTAATCGTCTCGCGCAAATTTGTATAGACTTTGGCGAATGGTGGATGCTTTTCTGCCAGTCCGAGGACATCTGAGGTGACTAAAACTTGTCCATCGCAGTGAATTCCCGCACCGATACCAATTGTGGGAATACTTAATTTTTGTGAAATCTGCATTGCTAAATCTGCGGGTATATGCTCTAACACGAGAGAAAATACACCTGCTTGTTCGAGGGCGATCGCTTCTTGTAAAATCCTCTCACTGGCTTCTTGCGTTTTTCCTTGTTGTCGCAAACCCAGTTGATGTATTGATTGCGGTGTCAAACCCACATGACCCATGACCGGAATTCCAGCTTGTACTAGACGAGCCACAGTTTCGGCCATTGCTGGATAGCCACCTTCTAACTTTACCGCTTGAGCGCCCGTTTCCTTTAGTACTCGCCCAGCTGAGTGCATCGCTTGTTGCAGACTTTCTTGATACGTCAAAAATGGTAAATCTACAACCACTAATGCGCGTTTCACCCCACGGCGCACGGATTTGGCGTGATAGATAATTTCATCCAAAGTTATAGGCAGTGTTGTTTCATACCCTAAAACTACTGCCATAGAGTCACCCACAAGGATTAAGTCTACACCAGCTGCATCGAGAAGTTGAGCGATCGCATAATCCCAAGCGGTCAACGCGACAATTGAACGTCCCTGTTGTTTCCATTGAATTAATTGCTGGGTAGTGATTGCCATTTTTTGAGTGCTGAGTAGTGTTAGCGGTAGCGGGGCGTTTAGCCCGTGCTGAGTTATAAGTTAAAAGTTAGGAGTCAGGAGTTTTGAATTTAAAAAATTTTTTAACTTATAACTCCTAACTCATAACTCTTAACTAATCATTTAACGGCGCGACTGAAAGCAATATGGGGTTTTGCACTGTCCGTTTTGGGCATTAACCAAGCTAGACCTTCACTAGTGCCAATCCATAATTTATTGCCGATATCAGGTGCAAGGGTAATAACCCGGCTAGAAGGAAGTCCAGCAACTTCTCCATCTAATACGGCTCCTGTATTTGGATCTAATCGTAACAAACCATTATTAGTCCCGACCCAGGCACTACCATCTTTAGCAAAACGTATCGCCGTTACATCACGCCCACGCAAGCGAGTTACAGACCGCAACACTGCACCAGTTTTTGGGTTAATAACGAGCAAATTATTCGGCATTCCCGCCCAAATTAACCCTTCTGGACTAATAGCTAAAGCTTGTACAGTCGTCCCTGGTAAATCGGCTATTCGCTTCATAATCGCAGCACTAGCAGTATTTACCCGCACCAATCCATCCAGAGTACCAACCCACAATTGACCTTCAGCATCTAAAGTCAAGGCATTGGCGCTGACACCAGGCAGATTTTTTAATGTTGTCATAATCAAGCCTTGGTCGGGACTAATGAGAGCTAAACCGCTATCGGTTCCAGTCCACAAATAACCTCGTTTGTCAAGTAACAGTGACAATACGCGCTTAGAAGGCAGAAATAAATTTTGGGCGGTGATTTCGTTAGTGCGGGGGTCAACTCGAACTAGTCCCTCATAACTTCCTACCCACAAACGTCCTACTTTGTCTTGGGCTAAAGCACCAATGGCAACATTTGGTAAACTAACACGAGAAATAATCTTCCCGGTTTTAGGATCAATCCGCGATAGTCCGCGCCAAGAACCCACCCAAAGATTACCTGTAACATCTCCTAGTAAATTACCAACACGATAATCAGTTTTTGGCGAATTTTCTTCGATTCCCCGTTCATCAGGCAAAGATTCTACTCGCGGTGGCGGTGCGGAAGTTGGGTAAGCGGGGGTTACATCAGATGAATTAATCTTAGGGGTTTTTTGCGCCCATCCCATATTTGGCAAAGCTATCAACCCCAGCAAGATAGAAGTAATTAATAAACTAGTACGCTTGTAAAACAATACCACGGTGACATTTCCTTTGGAGACAGTACCCATAGCATTTACCTAAACTGGCTTTGGGTTAATTTCAGTGTTCCCCTTGCTGGGATTTTTTAAACATTGGGGGTTAGGGACACAACTCCTGAAGAGGCTATGCCAACCACAAGCGGTAGTTGAATCTCGACTTACTTCGACTACGCTCAGTACAAGTCGCTCGATTACCGCGCACTCGAAACTCAGTGTATTGCTAGGGACTAGGGATTTTGCCATCTCCCCGATCTTTTCAGTCCTTTACAGTTATTAATGACATTTTGTAAAGCTTTTGTAACAAAAAGTTTAAATCTTTATGTAATAACAAAATTAAATAGATAAGTTAAAAACTTTCAAAGAATAACTTATCGAATTCTTGATATATTGTGAAACAAGTTACAAATTACGCGGTGTGCAATTCTTTTATCTTTTGCTCACCACTCTGCTAAATCTCTGTCAAGTAAATTCTTTTCTGGTATCTTTTCCATTAAACGGAAAGATATAAGGAGTGTAAAGGCGGGAATGTGTGCCAGCCAGCCCAATCCCCTGAATACCCTGATTTATGGGGGAATTATCTAAATACTGCCCACAAAAGGCAGAAGTTTTGGTTAAATTGAGAAGGTTTAGTTGGGTGCGAAGAAGAGGTAAACAAGAATTTTGATTTTTAGCAAGAGGAAACAGTAGAAGCGCTAGGTCGTGTACCCCTAGAAGGGGAAAACACTGGTGAGGAGGGCTACCACCGCTACCAAAGTGTCCGCCGCCAAAAAACTGCCAACCTTTGCAAAAAACAATCCTTAACAAAAATTTTCCTGATCTTTTCCTCGATGAAGGGGGGTAAGCGCAGAGTGAGGGGAAGTTGCACAAAACGTGATTTGATAATTAACAAGAGTGATTTCAGGGAAGGATAAAATTATGTCTTACGCTCAAACGAAGACTCAGAGCAAATCTGGGTATCAAGCCGGGGTTAAAGATTACAGATTAACTTATTACACACCCGATTACACACCAAAAGATACCGATCTTCTAGCTGCGTTCCGTATGACACCTCAGCCTGGTGTTCCTCCCGAAGAAGCAGGTGCGGCTGTTGCGGCTGAATCCTCCACAGGTACTTGGACAACTGTGTGGACAGATTTGCTCACCGACCTCGATCGCTACAAAGGTCGTTGCTATGACATCGAACCAGTTCCCGGCGAAGACAACCAGTACATTTGTTACGTTGCCTATCCTTTGGACTTGTTTGAAGAAGGTTCTGTAACCAACGTATTGACCTCAATTGTCGGTAACGTATTTGGTTTCAAAGCTTTACGGGCACTGCGTCTAGAAGACATCCGTTTCCCAGTAGCTTACATCAAGACCTTCCAAGGGCCTCCTCATGGTATCCAAGTTGAGCGCGATAAGTTAAACAAATACGGTCGTCCTTTGTTGGGTTGTACCATTAAGCCCAAATTGGGTCTTTCCGCTAAGAACTACGGACGCGCTGTATACGAGTGCTTACGCGGTGGTTTGGACTTCACCAAAGACGACGAAAACATCAACTCCGCACCATTCCAAAGATGGCGCGATCGCTTTTTGTTCGTAGCTGAAGCTATCAGCAAAGCTCAAGCAGAAACCGGTGAAATCAAAGGTCACTACCTCAACGTTACCGCTCCTACCTGCGAACAAATGTTGCAACGGGCTGAGTACGCTAAAGAACTCAAGCAGCCCATCATCATGCATGACTACCTAACCGCAGGTTTCACAGCTAACACCACATTGGCTCGTTGGTGCCGCGATAACGGTATCTTGCTGCACATTCACCGTGCGATGCACGCTGTAATTGACCGTCAAAAGAACCACGGTATCCACTTCCGTGTATTGGCTAAAGCCCTACGTTTATCTGGTGGCGACCACATCCACACTGGTACAGTAGTTGGTAAGTTGGAAGGTGAGCGCGGCATCACAATGGGCTTCGTTGACCTGTTGCGTGAAAACTACATTGAGCAAGACAAGTCTCGTGGTATCTACTTTACCCAAGACTGGGCTTCTCTACCTGGTGTAATGGCAGTTGCTTCTGGTGGTATCCACGTATGGCACATGCCCGCACTGGTAGAAATCTTTGGTGATGACTCCGTACTACAATTCGGTGGTGGTACTCTGGGACACCCCTGGGGTAACGCTCCTGGTGCAACCGCTAACCGCGTCGCCTTGGAAGCTGTTGTTCAAGCTCGTAACGAAGGCCGCAACTTGGCTCGTGAAGGTAACGATATCATCCGCGAAGCTGCCAAGTGGTCTCCTGAACTGGCTGTTGCTTGCGAACTGTGGAAAGAAATCAAGTTCGAGTTTGAAGCAATGGATACCGTCTGATCTGGGTTAACAGTTAAGAGTTAAGAGTTAGAAGTAGAGACGCGATTCATCGCGTCTGTACAAGAGTTAGGATTTGCATTAATTCATAACTCATAACTCATAACTCATAACTCTTCACGGCTGGGGTCAAGCATGAATCTTAAGCAAATTGCGAAGGACACAGCCAAAACTCTCCAAAGCTATCTGACTTATCAGGCTCTAAGGACAGTATTGGCACAGCTAGGCGAAACTAATCCGCCATTAGAACTTTGGTTGCATAACTTTTCGTCTGGCAAAATTCAAAATGGTGAGTCATTCATTGAGCAACTGTTGCGAGAGAAACCAGATTTGGCTTTGCGAATCATGACTGTTAGAGAACACATTGCGGAAGAAATTGCAGAATTTTTACCGGAAATGGTGCGCACTGGCATTCAGCAAGCCAACATGGAGCAACGTCGCCAGCATTTAGAACGCATCACACAAGTAGTAGACACATCTAACCCCAGTCTGCACCCAGAACAGCAAGCAACTTCAGATCAGAATTTGGATAACTTATCCAATTAGTTCGGTCAATCTACTAGTAAAAATCGCAACCAATTATCAAAAGCTATGCAAACTTTACCAAAAGAGCGTCGTTACGAAACCCTTTCTTATCTTCCCCCTCTGTCTGATGCTCAAATCGCTAAACAAGTCCAGTACATCTTGAATCAAGGTTACATTCCTGCGATCGAGTTTAACGAAACTTCTGAGCCAACAGAATTATATTGGACAATGTGGAAGTTGCCTTTGTTCGGTGCTAAATCCACTCAAGAAGTATTGAGCGAAGTTCAAGGATGCCGTTCTCAATTCAACAACAGCTATATCCGTGTTGTGGGTTTTGACAACATCAAGCAGTGCCAAGTTCTCAGCTTTCTTGTTCACAAACCTAACAGATACTAAGTCTAGTTAGTTGGAATTAATCATGGGATAGTTCAAGTAATTTGTCTATTCCCGTATAGGAGAGGTAGAATTATCTACCTCTCCTTTTTTATAATTAGGTGTTACGGAATATTGAGCTTCATGATAAAACTCATTATGAAGCTCAATGTTTGCTTTCCACTATCAGCAAACTGGAAAGACTAATATCATTGGGAACTTTAAGCATTGATACTTCACCATCTAATGTTATTTATTATCCGAAGCGCCCCGGTTGGTGGGAGAATAAAGACGAGAAATGATGCAAGCCTTGTGTTATCTCCAGCCCAAAGGAATCTATATAAATGTGGAAACGAATTGTATTAATTTTGCTATTGGTGTTGAGCTTCAGTCTGAGTAATTCGGATGTAGCGGCTGCGTCTGGACTCAAAAGCTTTGTAGACAGTAGTGATGGCTATCAGTTTTTATATCCTAACGGCTGGCTGCCAGTTAAAGTTGCCGATGGGCCAGATGTGGTTTTCCACGATTTGATTGAGGTGTCTGAAAATGTCTCGGTTGTGATTAGCCCAGTTCCAGAAGGTAAAACTTTGTCAGAATTGGGAACCCCAACAGAAGTAGGATACAAATTAGGAAAAGCGGCTCTCGCGCCTCCGGACTCTGGTCGTTCGGCGGAATTAGTCAATGCCGCACAGCGAGAAGTAGACGGTAAAACATACTACCTTTTAGAGTATGAGGTTAAACTCCCCAATCAACAGCAACGACACAACATTGCCAGTGTCGCTGTGAGCCGTGGGAAACTTTTTACCTTCAACGCCTCAATTCCTGAAAAGCGCTGGCAGAA
The DNA here is from genome assembly GCA_015206945.1 of Nostocales cyanobacterium LEGE 12452. Classification (GTDB taxonomy): domain Bacteria; phylum Cyanobacteriota; class Cyanobacteriia; order Cyanobacteriales; family Nostocaceae; genus Nostoc. The sequence continues at coordinate 45,499 of JADEXV010000017.1, forward strand.
AGTTAAACGGATGATAGATGAGGTTGTTAATTCTTTTTCTGTTTATTAATTGGGGAATAGAGAATGGGAAATGGGGAATTGGGAATGGGGAATAAGAAAGAAACTTAATTACCAATGCCCAATGCCCAATGCCCAATTAACAAATTTTTCTAAAATCTCATGAAAATTCCACCTTTTGTACTTGCTTCAGCTTCTCCAGCCAGACGCCGCTTGCTGCAAACTGTTGGTATTGAACCGATAGTTCGAGCTAGTGACTTTGATGAGTCGCAAATTCAACTAAGTGAACCAGCAGAATTGGTCAAAACTCTTGCCCTGTACAAAGCGGAAACTGTAGCCCCACAGTTTGAATCAGCTTTGATTATAGGTTGTGATTCAGTTTTGTCCATCAATGGTGAAATTTACGGCAAACCAGCAGACTTCTCTGAAGCGATCGCACGTTGGCAGATAATGCAAGGTAACTTTGGCGACTTGTACACAGGTCACGCCTTAATTGACCATCAGCAAAACCGTACTTTAGTCAAGTCACAAGTTACAAGAGTTTACTTTGCTCAAATGAGCGAGAAGGCAATTAAAGCTTATGTTGCCACCGGTGAACCGCTCAAGTGTGCTGGTGCTTTTGCGATTGAAGGTTTTGGAAGTTTCTTCGTGGAAAAAATTGAAGGCTGCCACAGCAATGTAATTGGACTTAGTTTACCCCTGCTGCGGCAGATGTTAAGTGAATTGGGATACGATGTCACTGATTTCTGGCAGCAATAGTCATTTGTCATTTGTCATTTGTCATTTGCCCAATGCCCAATGCCTAATGCCCAATGACGCTATAACTAATAACTAAATTCCCTGATATTGAGTATTGCTTCGCCATGATCTGGAATCCAGGCTAGCCACTCATCTGCTGAAACCGGACACAATAAAAGTGCTTCGTCAAAACTAAAGGGGTTGGGAAGTTGCAAAAGGTTTACCCAAGTAGAAGCTCTGAACCTCTGTAAGCCTTCCAGATTATTGTGCTTTCTTGTCTGTACAGCAAAATCCGGTCTATGAGAATCTAGTTTCATAGCTTTCTATTAGCCTTCACAAATGGACTAATCTAAAATTATTTCTGTAACCTAGACTACAAAATAAATAATACTTGTGAAAAGTATCTGTCTTATAAATTTACGTTGGCTGGGTGTAAGTGTTTGCTTATATTGCAGACCACAACAGGTATGGCACGACAAGTTGTAGACTGGCCACTAGATCGCATTCCCAACTAGAATATGTCATTTACTTCTATGCCCTCGCTGCGCGAGCAACAACATCCCCTAATTCGTCAGCTAGCTGATTGTATTGAGGCAGCTTGGCATCAGCACCTGGATTTATCCCCTTACCATTTGCCTAATGAGTTGGGGTATGTGGAAGGTAGATTAGAAGGCGAAAAACTGACGATTGAAAACCGCTGCTATCAAACGCCCCAGTTTCGGAAAATGCATTTGGAACTGGCAAAAATCGGCAATATGCTGGATATTTTGCACTGCGTCATGTTTCCCCGTCCAGAATACAACCTGCCGATGTTTGGTTGTGATTTAGTTGGGGGTAGGGGTCAAATTAGTGCGGCGATCGCAGACCTTTCTCCTATCCAAGTAGAACGCACCTTACCAGAATCTTATACTTCTGCACTGACACAGCTACCAGTGCTTAACTTTTCCCAACCCCGTGAATTACCAGAATGGGGAAATATTTTTTCGGATTTTTGTATCTTTGTGCGCCCCAGTTCCCCAGAAGAAGAAACAATGTTTCTCTCGCGGGTGCGAGAATTTTTAGATATTCATTGCATCCAAGCGATCGCGTCACATCCTGTTTCAGTTGAACAAGTCAGCCAAAATCTCGCCGGACAACACAACTATTGCACCAAACAGCAGCAAAATGATAAAACCCGCCGCGTACTAGAAAAAGCCTTTGGCCCAGCTTGGGCAGAAAATTACATGACCACAGTTTTATTCGACCTCCCAACTTAATCATCCCCTCCATCTCCGCCATCTGTAGGCTCTGCTACGTTTTCAGCTAACGGATAAATGTAGAATTCATTCAACGAGAGTTTTATGGAGTTCCAAAACAGCAACAGGGAGAATAGTAAGGTCTTTGAAGCGAATATTACAAAATGGTTTGTTGTCTTGGTAGGTGCAAACAACTAGAGACAGCTAACTCATTGACCAGAAAGTTAAGGAAACTCTGATGTTAGGAATGTTCAAGTTGACCCTTCTCTACGAGAGGCTGCACTTCGACTACGCTCAGTGACCACGCCAACGACTTCGCTCAGGGTGAACAGATATTTTTTAGTTAGTTAATCGTTGATTCACTTAAGGAAGACTAACTTTTGTAGCAAGATTGTGTCTAACAAAGACAACAGTCTATTTTTGATGTTTCTTTTCAATTTTGTGACTAACTATAGCTGTAGTAAATGTAGCAGTAAAGTACCGCATCATACCAATTTAGAATTTTTTATAGAGATGCGATATATCGCGTCTCTATATCTAAATTCATACTGCTTGTGAATTCTGCTAACTCCCATTGCACTGACTATTCAATAATACTCAGAGTTATTGAATAGTCAGCTACTATAGCGTTTCTCAGTTTCAATACAGACCTAACCCCGCCCCCTAGTAAGCCTCCAAGTCTCTCTCGTTTTAAAAGAGAGGTTTGGAGAGAGGTCAAAGTGTATTGCATACATAATAAGCGGCTATAGAAAACACCATTTTGTAAAGCCATAGTGTTGAACGTTCATCACACAATGGATTTTTAAGCCATACCCAGCTTGAAACCACTGTTGTTTGTCCTAACAGCTGGCTGTTGATTAAAAACCTTTTTATTTTTACTTCCATCAGCACAATTCAGGTAAATGGGCAACATACTATGTCAAGGGTGACTGAAAAGCCGAAGCCAAGTGAACAGACACTAAATCATGAACAACCTAAGATTTGGTGGGGTATCGCTGTAGCCGTGCCAGTAGTAATCGCCGCTGGGATATTAGGTACGGCTAAAATCGAGCAGTTAAGAAAACTAGCTACATCCGTACCAGTAATGCCATCTACCAATAGCATTAGTGCTGTAGGGCGTTTGGAACCGCGAGGTGAAGTTGTTAAATTGTCTGCCCCATCATCAGGATTAGCGCCATCGTCACGAATTCAGCAACTTCTGGTGAAAGAGGGTGAACAGGTAAAGCAAGGTCAAATTGTGGCAATTTTGGACAACCGCGATACTCAAATTGCCGGACTACAAGAGGCAAAAGCGAAAGTCCAAGAAGCGCGTGCGAATTTAGCGCAAGTTAGGGCTGGCTCTCCCAGAGATATTCAAGCTCAAAGAGCAGTTATTGCTCGCCTACAAGCGCAGTTAATTGGCGAAAGGAATGCAGGGCAAGCAATGATCGCGCGGGTTGCAGCTCAGTTAAGTGGTGATAAACTTGTCCAACAAGCAACCGTGAATCGCCTAGAAGCTGAACTTAGTGGGCAAAGAGATGCTCTCAGAGCAACGATTACACGTATTCGAGCCGAACAGCGCAATGCTCAAGTCGATGCCGGGCGCTATGATTATTTATACAAAGAAGGTGCTATTTCTCAGCAAGAGCGCGATAGAAGACGCTTGAGTGCAATAACTGCTAATCAGCAGGTGGCTGAAAGCCAAGCTACCCTAAAGCAGACATTGGCAACCTTGCGACAGCAACTTGCGGAGGCTAGAGCCAACCAAATACAAAATTCAGCAACTTTGCAACAGCAGTTAATTGAAGCTAAAGTTAACCGCGATAAAACTGTAGCAACTTTGCAAAGACAAATCGACGAAGAAAAGGCCAAACTAAGCAGAATTTTAGATGTTAGTCCTACTGATGTGCAAGTAGCACAAGCCCAAGTTAGTAATGCGATCGCAAATGTCAGAAAAGCCGAAGCAGAACTCAGGTTAAGCTACGTTCAAGCACCAATTGCTGGAGAGATTTTAAAAGTTTATACCAAATCGGGTGAAGCGATCGGCGCAAATGGCATTGCTGAAATTGGTCAAACTAACCAAATGTTTGTAATTGCTGAAGTCGCCGAAGACAGCATTGGTAAAGTCCGTCTTGGTCAAAATGCTACTATCACCAGTGATAACGGTGCATTTAGCGGCGAATTAAAAGGAACTGTCACTGATATTGGCAGAAAAATTGGTAAAAAAGATGTGCTGAATACAGATCCAGCAGCAGATGTGGATGCCAGAGTTGTAGAAGTTAAAATTGCTCTGTCTCCAGAAGATAGCCAGAAAGTTTCTGGTTTAACTTATGCCAAAGTTATTGTCGATATTAATAATTAATTAAGTTGTAGGTGAGCAGCAATCCTAATCCATAATTTGATATTTTGGATTAAAAATATTTTTTAATAGTCTGTTTAATCAATTTTAAACATTCTATTAATCCGGTACGGGTGTCACCATCATGACTTGAAAATATCAAATCGCTACACTTATTGAGACGCCTATAAAATGAATCAAAAAATACCTCTGTCGTGGCTACAACTGACAAGGGAAAAAACTCGTCTAGCTGTGGCTTTAGCAGGAATTGCTTTTGCCGATATTTTAATGTTTATGCAACTCGGCTTTCGGGATGCTCTGTATTATAGTAACGTTCGGTTCCATAACAGTTTGCAAGGCGATATTGTTTTAATTAATAGTCAATCTAACGCTATATTGGCAATGAGAAGCTTTTCTCAACGGCGATTATATAAAGCTTTAGAATTACCCGCAGTTCAATCAGTACATCCGATCTATTTGGACTTTACAATCTGGAAAAATCCTGTAACAGGCCGTCCTCGGAGTATCCTAATCTTTGGAATGAACCCAGAAACTAACCTAGTTAACTTACCTGGAGTTCAGGAAAATTTAGATAAACTTAAACTACCTGATGTAGTTCTATTTGACCGTTCTTCTAGGGTAGAGTATGGCCCGATCGCTGCTAATTATGGCCAAGGAAAGCCTGTAACAGCAGAAGTACGAAGGCGGCGAATTAAAGTAGAAGGACTCTTTACATTAGGTGCATCATTTGGCGCAGATGGTAATTTAATTACAAGCGATCTCAACTTTTTCCGAATATTCAGCAATCGTCAAAAAGGATTAATTGATATTGGACTAATTAGATTAAAGCCGGGAGCAGATGCTAATGTTGTTGCCCAACAATTACGAAAGTATTTACCTAACGAAGTAAATGTTTTAACTAAACAAGAATTTATTGATTTTGAGCGGAGTTACTGGGCAAATAGTACAGCTATTGGCTTTATTTTCACATTAGGGACTGTCATGGGTTTCATTGTGGGGACTGTGATTGTTTATCAAATTCTTTATACAGAAGTTGCAGACCACTTAGCCGAGTACGCTACCCTCAAGGCAATAGGTTACACACAAAACTATTTATTGACAGTCATTCTTCAAGAAGCTTTATTATTAGCAGTTTTAGGCTATTTCCCTGGAATAGTTTTTGCCTTATTTATGTATGACAGCGCCAGAAGTGCAACACTATTACCAGTCTTTATGAGTTTTGAACGAGCAGCAATGGTATTGATTTTGACTATGCTAATGTGCATTATTTCTGGTGCGATCGCAGTTAGAAAATTACGCTCTGCCGATCCAGCAGATATCTTTTAATTAATATTGTATTAATTAAAAGATGTTAATAATAAGTTTGGCTTATTATAAGAAATAAGCAAATTTCCTTTCTGACAGTCACTACAGTTAAATTTTGGAACTACTAATTTATAGCTAAAAAAATATGATGGAAAAAGAACCTGTAATCGCCATTAAAAATCTTAATCATTTCTATGGCAAAGGCGCACTGAGAAAACAGATATTATTTGATATTAACCTAGACATTTATCCAGGTGAAATTGTGATTATGACCGGGCCATCCGGTTCAGGTAAAACAACATTACTGAGCTTAATTGGCGGTTTGCGGTCTGTACAAGAAGGAAGTTTAAAATTTTTAGGTGAAGAACTTATTGGCGTCAGTCAAAACAAATTGGTGCAGATGCGACGCAACATTGGTTATATTTTCCAAGCTCACAATTTGCTAGGGTTCTTGACAGCCAAGCAAAATGTGCAAATGGCAGTGGAATTGAACGATAATATTTCTCAAGCAGAAGCAGTAGCTAAATCACAAGCTATGCTGGGGTCTGTTGGTCTAGAAGAACGAGTTGATTACTACCCAGACAATCTTTCTGGTGGACAAAAGCAAAGAATTGCGATCGCTCGCGCCTTGGTAAATCGTCCCCCGTTGGTGCTAGCAGACGAACCAACAGCAGCATTAGACAAACAATCAGGACGCGACGTTGTGGAAATAATGCAGAGTCTAGCCAAAAATCAGGGAACTACTATCTTATTGGTGACACACGACAACCGTATTTTAGACATAGCCGATCGCATCGTCGAAATGGAAGATGGTCTTTTAACCCGTAATTCCCCCAATACAGTTATTCAGTCATGATTTTTGTCATTTGTCATTTGTCCTTTGTGAATGACCAATACAACTCTTAGAGAGGCCGCACTTCTCTACGAGACGCTGCGCGTAGCTTGCTTCCACGTTCGCGTAGCGTCCCGTAGGGAAGTGAGTGGTACGACTACACTCTGTTACCACGCCAATGACTACGTGGTAGTTGAATCTCGACTTCGCTCGATTACCACGCAGCGATGCACTGAGCTCGTCGTTGTGTCGAAACTCAGTACAAGTGACTAATGACCAATGACTAATGACAAATGACTAATGACTATTAAGCGATCGCAGAAATTTCAGTTAATTTGATTTCGACAGTTTTTTAATTTGTCCAGTAAAGTATGCTTCTTCATGTTTGAGTTGTTGCGCCAGTTTTAACCCTTGTTGAAAAGCTGTTAATGCTTGAGGAAATTCTTTGCGTTCTAGATACAATTGCCCAATTTGGTCATAAGCTTGCATCATTCCATAAAAGTTGGCGGCTTGCGCCTGTATCTGCACCAGAATTTCGCTAGCCTGTAAAGCCTCCTCTGTTTGTCCTTGAGAGCGATACAGCGCAATTAACTTCTGCAAAGCATCACCAGCTCGAACATACTGCTTTAATTGCCAAGCAGTGGTATAAGCTTCTTGATAATTATTAAAAGCTTCTAGCAGTAAGTTAGGATCTTGCTTGGCTAGAGATTCGTAATCTGAAGCGATCGCTAGCTTTAATTCTGGTATTTCTGTAAGCTTATTTTCATTGACATAAATTTCTGCTAGTTTGTTAAGTACATTCAATGACTGCTGCGGTTGGCTTGTCTGCTCGTAAATGTAAGCCAGTTGTTGCAGATATGTTACCTCGTTTACACGATCGCCAATAGATGTAGCTAAACTTAACAATTCCTCGTAGATTGGCGCAGCTTTGCGATAATCAAACCAACTTAAATGCAGTTCTCCAAGTGTTTTGAGGGTTGCTAATACCGCTACTCGATCATTTTGTTGTCGCACTACTAGCAAAACTTGGTCGTAAGCTTCTATAGCCAGTTTAGACGAGCGCACATTTTTATAAGCTTCACCTAGCGATCGCCACAATTCTAGATCGATTGGGACGTTTTTTTTCTGAGATTGCGCTTGCTTTTGAATTGCTTGCAATCGTTCGGTAATATATTGTACTTCTTGTCCGTCGTTTAGCTTCCAAGCGATCGCCCCAACTCGTGATAATGCTTGCACCTCTGCTAATGAACCTAAAAAGCGCCGCAAACGCAGTTCTCGGTTCCAAATTTCAAACGCCGCAACCTGTTCACCTGCTTGCAATTTCGCAGCCGCTTCTTGATTTAACGCATCCAACGCTGGTTCTAACTTTTGCCGTTCTTGGGGAGTTAACGGCTGTTTATCCTTGAGCGATCGCGGTGACAGTGGATCGGGTGTGGTAATCTCTAGAGGGCTGGGAGGAAATTTATCAGGTGGTTTCGGCGGTTTAGTCTGTGCGAGTGTTAAGGAATTGCTAAAGAGTATAGTGGCAGTAGCGATCGCAATTAAGTGCCTGAGCATGGGTACTTTACTTTGCCTTGAGTGATTTGCATGAGATAATTAGCAATTATCCCCATGCCTATTATTGACTAACTATTCTCCAGCTTTTCTCCAGCTTTACAAGAAAAGCCTACCTGAGAGCTATGTGGCTTCAGCATACAGATAAAACCAGCGTGCAGATTTTGTATAAATAAATGCTTAACGAGTTCAAGTTATTAAGTACAAGATGTCAGCAGTTTAACTTATACTGAAGCAGCCTAATTTTCTTCAGTCACAGAATCTATCCTAGATATAATTTAAAAATTGCGATCGCAGCTAGGATTTTTGAGTCAGGGGAGTGTCAAAATAATCCTAGATAATATTTAAGCAACTAGTCGATCGTTTTGTAATGACTCATTCTACTGATATCGCCACTTTAGCCCGCTGGATGGCAGCTGACTTTAGCAATCAAGAACAAGCTTTTGAAAATCCGCCTTTTTATGCCCATATCCGCGTGTGTATCCGTCCCCTTCCCTTAGAGTTGTTCTCAGGGGTAAGTTTGTTTCTCGAACAAGCTTATGATTTTTTGCTCAATCAACCCTACCGGATGCGGGTAATGAAGTTGATTCCGGCAGAAAACCATATTGCTATTGAACACTACACTGTTAAAGAAGAACAAAAATTTTACGGTGCATCTCGTGAACCCGAACGCCTCAAAGAGTTGTCTGTCGATCAATTGGAAAAAATGTCAGGCTGCAACATGATTGTAGAGTGGACAGGTAAGAGCTTCAAAGGCAGAGTTGAACCTGGTAAAGGCTGCATAGTGGTTCGTGACGGCAAAAATACTTATCTGGATAACGAATTTGAGATTGATGCTAAAGAATTTTTCAGCCTCGACCGGGGAAGAGATTTAGACACCGATGAACGTCTCTGGGGTTCTATCGCCGGCCCATTTCACTTTGTGCGTTGGAGTAATTTTGCCGATGAAGTAAAGGTGTAACAAGTAAGGAGTGAGAAGTTACAAGCTAAAACTCTTTTTAATCTGCTAAGAGTAGTCTGTGGTGTGGTCAAATTGTAATCGCCACTTTTTAGCGATCGCCCAAAGACTACCAAAAACATCCAGTTAACTTACTATCTCTACCTCAGAATCCTATGCTATCATGATTTAACTGGCGCCCTCTGGCTACTAAGATACCTTAGCAACATTAAAGTAGTTCAGGGAATTTTGCTGTGGCGGCATAGCCAAGTGGTAAGGCAGAGGTCTGCAAAACCTCCACCCCCGGTTCAAATCCGGGTGCCGCCTTAAGGCTTTCAGCCTTTTAGGACAATCAAAAAACAGCCAACTGGGGTAAATGATATTCACAGCCCTAGTTTACCATTAGACATCCGATAGGTTAACCCTGTTTGCCTCCGTTTGCCATCTCTGGCTTACCAATTCGGAGATAAGTTAATCGTCATTCATTTTTCCAAAATGATTCGGTTGTAGAATCATATCCAGCAGACCAATATAACCCCTTGTTGCTTGATCCAAAGTCTTCAACATTGTCTTGCCAGAGAGATTTAGAAGCCACGGACAGTTGCAAAACTTTCTTCTCTCAGATATCCACAGTCCGCTTAAAATCTTCTTCTGACATCTTGCCAAAGCGATGACAAGCCCAAAAGACACCCTTTGCCCCCCGCGCCCTGCCTCTTTTCAATGCCCAATGCGCCCCAACACTCGTATGATCAACATATCAAGAAAACATAACAGCCAGATTTTTACCGTAAAACATGGGCAGTATTTGGGAAATCGATTTTTACTCCCGTCCGATTTTGGACGCTAATCAAAAAAAAGTTTGGGAAGTCTTAGTCTGCGAAAGCCCCTTGGATATCGGCGCAAAAGCAGACTCTTTGTTTCGCTATGCTCAATATTGTCCCAGTACCCAGGTAAATTCGGGCTGGTTGCGGACAGCATTGCAGGAGGCTATAGAACAAGCTGGAAAAGCACCAATTAAAATCCGCTTTTTCCGCCGCCAAATGAACAATATGAGGCGTTGCTGAATAGGTAATGATTTAAGCAGGGAGGGGAACTGTCCGATACTTCAAATAATGCAGCAGCAAGCGGAGCGAACACTTCAACATCTCGATGGATTTGGAGTAGCACAAGGTTTTCCGGT
>JADEXV010000343.1 GCA_015206945.1 Nostocales cyanobacterium LEGE 12452
ATAGTATTTGGATCTGTTCAAGGAATTACCAAGATGTTTTACTTATTATACGAAAGATGGGCTACAGTTCATCTTTTTTATTGTTAATTGTTTGATTTTTTGTGCTATTTCAAAATTAATTTTATATATAACAATCATCAATTATTTTTTAGAGAAAAATTTTTGAAAAGCCTAAAAATGCATAATTTTAACCTTTTTATTCTCTAAAATTTAAATCCCGATTGCTATCTGAGTTTCAATACGGTTAGGCTAAGGGTTTTTGATAAAAATTCTAGAACCAAAAATGCGAATAATCGAACAATATTGATACAAGTTATATATAATATATCGGTGCAACATCAAATTTTAGGGTATTTGCATACATCCTATAGGAAGATGCCTGATAAATATAATAATTAGTAAATTAATTTGGGATGTTGTTATGCACTGGATTTATATAGGTTTGGTGATGAGCCAAACCTTTTTTATATCTATTGAAAATATGGCATTGGCTATTAAAGGAGATATATTGATTATTTATACAAACTTTTTAAAAGTTACCAATAAATAAATCTCCGTGTCTCCCAAAGTTATGAATACTGGCTTACAGCGAATCCTGTGGGAAGTCGTAGAAGCTTATTGTTATGTAAAACTAAAATTAAAAACTAAAAGTACTCCGCAGAATGCCGATAGTAACTGAGTCACTATCTGGTGTGTTACCAGGCTGTATAAGATGAATTATCCCTGGTGTAACACTGATATTATTTGTTAGCTGAAAACGATAAAATGCCTCAATTTGAGTGGTCGTACCTGGTTGTCCACCTGCACGTCCTAAACCTGTATTGATAAAATCAGGGACATTATTTCCTACTGGTAAGTCGCTACTAGTGATTTTAGGAGGTTGACCGACATAAATTCCTCCTAAATTCCCTTTAGCAAATAAATCAGGGAAATTCATGAACACCATATAATTTGTCGTTTCTACACTTCCCGATTGCCCAGGAATATAAGATTTAGTATAACCACCCCACGCACCTGCGCTAATGCGGGGGGAAATTTGCCAAGTAAGAGTTGCACCCACGGCGTTAGTTTGTAGTGGTGCTGATTTTCCGGTAGTGGTATTAACTGTAGTTAAGCATTCATCACCAACAAAGGTTAGCAAACAACCATCTGAAGCGTAATTGTTAACGTAATATAAACTTAAATCTAGAGTATCGGTTGGTGTCAGTAGTAATTGCACACCTGTAGTAGTGGTTCCATCAAATAAACCGCTACCTTTACCGGGATTTCCTGGTTGATAACTAGTATAAATTGCCTGCAAACTAGCGCGTTTAGCAAATTGCCAATCAATAGCTATACCACCATGACCATATCCCATATTTAAAATTGGGTTTCTTTGCGCAAAATAAGATAATGGCCCTGTTGCAGCACTTTCTACCCGATTGGGGCCTCGGAAAGCAGCTGGCATACTTACGCCTTCTGTTCCTACCATTACTGCTAATTTATCTGTCACCAGCCAATGAAAATTTAGGTCACTTACAATCAAGCTATCTGTAGGAAATTCGTAGCCAAGAAAAACATCATTTCGGGAAACACTATTGGTAAATCTAGGTGTAGTTTTTCCGTTACCATCTAAAAGACCTGTAAACAAGTAACTACTGGGAGTGATTTGACTAGTTAAATACAGCTGTGCCAGAGATATAAGATTAATATTTGTCCCTGCATCATCTGTATCCTTTTGTCCATCTCTAGGATTAACATCACCACGATTGTTAGTTCGTCCTTGAATGCCAACTATCAGTAATCCACTGAGTTTAGTTGTTGTTGAGAATTGGTTGGCTTCAATTTCAGCAGTTTTGGCTTCTAAATTATCGACACGACCCCGCAAAGTTGCTAATTCAGGAGCAAATTCTGACTGTAATTTTTGTAATATTGCTAAATCTTCGCGAGTAACTAAATCGCTAGTGGCTGTAGTGATTAATTCGTTGACTCTATCTAAACAAGCGTTTACACCCGCAGCAAATTCATACCGAGTTAAGGCGCGATTACCGCGATAGCTGCTATCTGGATAGCCGGCTATACAACCATAACGTTCTACCAAAGACTGCAAGGCTTGGAATGCCCAATCGTTAGGTTGTACATCCTTAAGTTGAGATACCGATGTAACTTGGTTCATCGGTTCTTCTGGGGAGAGGGAGGAAGATGAGGGAATAATATTATCGCCCTTAACTCCTACATCCTGAGTAGTTTCTGGATTGATGTACTCTTGTGCTAATGCTTTTTGTGCAACTCCATTTATTCCCGCAACTAGTAACCATGCGAGCATCCAGGTTTTGCGATGACTGCGGCTAATAAGTCTACCTTTCAATTTTTTACACTCTGCTCACATACTTAAGTGAAGAGTGTATTCGCGATCTTGAGCGTTCACATGGGGAGATTTACGGATTTTGTCCCAAATTAGACTTAATGCTTCTGGGCAACTTTTGAAAGGGCGAGTATAACAGGGTATTGGGTATTGGGGACTGGGGACTAGGAAAGAGTTTCTCAATCCCTATCCTCAATTCTCTAATCTCGAATTTATGGCAAATCGTTCACGCAAGCTGAAGCCAAAAGCCTCTAAACTAAATCAACCTCGTACTGGTGCGATGAAACGCGTCGTTAAAAAACCTCAGCAAAAGCTAAAACGAGGAAGTTGGTTGTCATCAATATTAGCGATCACAATCATCTTAAGTAGTGCTAGCCTAATTATGTCTTTTGCCTGGATTAGTGTTCTCTTCATCTTCAATCCAGACGAAGTAAGTTGGCTAAATAAAATTTTACCTACATGGGCACAAATCCCCCTTGGTAAACACGAACGCCCCAAAACTCTCAAACAAATTCAACTCGATTTGAGCAAAAAAAACCAAATATTTGGGGAAACTCTGCCTTTACATCAGGATGTGAAAACCTCATTTTTACTACCAGTTTTTCAACAACGTGCTAATTGCCAATCTGATTGTGAAGAACTAGTGGAACTCAGGGTTTACGAGCGCTCAGTTGAGTTAGAGTTTAAATCCCAGTCAGAAAATTATTACTATCTAGCAACTCAATTACCTATAACTGGCCCAGATGAATCCTTTTTGATTTCTTCTTTGCTTGATGAAACTTCAGAACCCCAGGATATCAGTACTCCCCTACCTTTAACTGAAGTGCAACGCTTTGAAGGTAAAACACCATCATCAGGGGTTTGGTTTGATTTGCGGGGTAAACGCCAACAAGGAACTGGTGCGATCGCTTACGGTTACGTCGTATACTACAATCCAGAACGCACAAATTTACTACAAATGTTGTCTTGGACTAGTCCTAATGGACAATTGCCCAAATGGCAGCAGGTAACTGGTAATGGTACAAAAGAGTTAGTTGTCGATCAAACAGTAGGTTTAGAACCGCACTTACAGGTTTACCAAGTCAAGCCTTTGAAGTTATTCCTCAAACCAATTCAATTGGAGGCGATTAGCCTTAAATCATCGACCTTCAAGGATTCTGGATATCAAAATGCCCTGTCAATTGCTCGTAGTGGATTGTGGACACCAGCCTTTGAATGGTTGAAATTCGTCAAGAAACAGCGCAAAGGAGTTTTACCAGAAGCGGCGCAAGCGCAAATGGATGTGATTCGCTTGCATTCTCAACTTACTAAAACCCAAGCCCAGAAAATGTGGGCAAGTCCTAGTCAAGAAGTACTGGCAGATTTGATTGATGGTCGCTGGGAGAAAGCTTTACAGGTGTTTGAAGCGTCGCCACATAATACCCAAGAAATTGCTACTCTACTCAAAGCTGATAAAAAACGGTTGTGGAATCGCACAACAGCAGCTTTGCAGGTAAACCCAAATAGACGAGAGGTGCAAGCTTGGTTCGCGTTGATTTTAGCAGTTCAGCGGGGAGAAGGACATGCTAATTCTTGGTTAAAGGCGCAACCAAAAATTACCAAAGAGAATCTTGACTATATTCAAGGCTTGTTGGCAAGACTCAATGGTGAGGGTACATCGCAAATATCTTCTACTCACCCTAGTCAGATTGTTGGTACGGTGCAACCAATTACTCAAGTTACCAGCACCGAATGGCTGCAACCACATTCCCCAACAGATTTGAAACTTACGGATAACCAAGTTTGGTATCAGGTGGAGGTGAGTGCATTTAATGACGGGAAACGCTGGCTAAATTTCCCCTTTGAAAATTTCAACCCCCCGAAAACGGATGCCACCAAATTTTTCTGGAAAACTTTGGGAATCACTTCTGACCCGGAAATCCAGATTGTAGTCTGGTTGCCTAACGGAGAACAAAAAATTACTATAGCCGCTATCAAAGCGGTGCAACTACGGGGTAAAGTTTTGCGCCTATTAGCTGCTGGCCCAAAAATTCCAGATAATCAAAACGATGTTCTCCAACCCAAACCTTTAGCTTTGACAAATGCAGCACTGGAATGGGTGCAACCATCTCCTATTACCCTACGAGACCTGCATCAACAAAATCCCCAAGGGGTGAAAGTAATACTATCAAGTCTGTGGAAATCTTTGCAGCAATCCGGTGAAGTTTCTGCTGGTGCTATTCCTAGCTTTGAACAGATGCAAGAAAAATTGGGTGATTGGCCCGTTCAGGTGATTGATTTAACAAATAACGCTCAATCAGAAATAATACTGACTATCTCACCAGAAGCTATAGCATCCTTGAATCAGCCGACACCTGAAATTCAGGGAGAAAACCCAGAGCAACGCCGTGACCGGACTATAATTTTGTCTGATGTAAATAAAGTCATTTACACTGATTTTACAGGAAATTACTTACAAAGACTCTCTGCGATCGCCAAGCTTTCAGGGGTGCAATCCTTAGCTTTACTGGTAGAAAATGCTCATAACTATAGTTTGAGGCGCTGGTCAGAGAAAAATCAGCGCTTTGAATAACGCACCCCTGAGTCAAATTTCCCCTTGACTCAAATTTAAATTAAAGAGGGAAAAGCGTAGGCATAGCCCGTCGTAGACATCGCTATCTACAAGACTGACTTATTCTTCTTTTTGGTTGGTTTCGGCTAAACGTTGGTGCTTCAGATTTTCCAATTGCTGCAACAGAGAGTCTACCTCTGCTTGCAAATGCATCAATTTAGCTTGCTGATCGTCTTGATAATAAGACTTGGTTAACTTACTGACCCAGGCAGTCTGGGACTCGCGATCGGAAACACTAGATAAATAAGTAGGCATCGCTAATTAAATCCACTATTTAACTCACACCATTAGAAATATTATAATAATGCTCTTTTAAGCTTTATTACATTATTGTATATTTTCAATCAATTACTCTAATGGATTTTGGGTTCAATCATAAAAGACGGTGATTAGAATGGCTGTGTTCCAAAAAAACACTGACCCAAGTATGTAAAGCTTCCTTCCACTAGACGCTACTTAGGAATACTTAATTTATAGTCTGTCAATTATGATTGTACAAATAATTATCGCCGTTTTTAGGGAATTTACGCAAGAGATTATATGTAGACTATATCAAGAATTACGCTAAATTATGAAAAAACGTAGAGCGAAGCACTTAAACTTAGTGCAGTATCTCGTAGAAAGGGAGATAGAAGGATATTCTCAAAAAGAGACAGCCTCTTAAGTATTTTCCTATCTTCCCTGAAGCGAATAGGGTAAGAAAATCCACTGGTATACTTTACTAAGTGAAGGCATTAAAAGCAGCTTTAACCACTGAGAAATCAGAATTTCAGAGAGTTGTGAGGCAAGCTTGTGAATAGGGAATAAGTAACAGGGAATAGAAAAAAGGATAGATACGTACTGAGTCTGGTTCAAAAGTCAAATAAGAATCCGATAGATTTACAGATGATTTTTCACCTCGTCAGTATCCTCTAAGCTAATTTGTTGAACCGAAGGTCGCCGTGGCGGTTTATGATAAATTAACGTTCTAACTAAAATAGCAAGTGAAACGCCTGCACCACAAAAAATAATATTCTTAACAAGATTCTTTGGGATTAGAGAACTCTAAATCGGCAACTGGTAACGAAAAATCTACTTTCTTCCTCTTCCCATTTTGCGTTTCCCGATCCCACCCTTTCTAAATATCCAATCCTTACATTAAGAAATTTTAAATCCCGTGACTTTGAGCCTGTCTGTTGCTACATCTCATCGCCAACCCTGGCCCGGACTGATAGAAGCCTATCGCGAATACTTGCCTGTCAGCGAAGAAACACCGATTGTCACTCTGTTGG
>JADEXV010000523.1 GCA_015206945.1 Nostocales cyanobacterium LEGE 12452
GGCTGAGTTCCTGGGGATTCAAAGATGAATCTTATCAAAATGCCCAGCCAGGGCAAATACTGCATTTTCCTTCGATAACCGTTGTTCCCGATAGAGTGGCCAGTCCATTCAAAGGCAAAGTGATTGTCATCGTCGGCACGGAGACATTTTCCAGTGCGATGATGTTCGCAACGCTCGTGCAAGATAACAATATGGCGCTTTTGGCCGGAGAGTCACCGGTGAATGGGCACCCAAGCCATTTTGGAGAAATGTACTCGACGCTTCTTCCCAATACCCGACTCGAATTGCGCTTTGGCGTTAAAGAATGGATCCGGCCCGCGGGGCGCGAAAAAGAGAATAAACTGGTGCCGGATATTCCGCGCAAAATTCCAAGCAATGAAGACCTAACTAAGTTACACCCATTTAGAATTAGCAGATCTTGCTTATTAGGTGAGTGCTTGCTTCCGACTATACGATCTTATCTCTTCAAATAATCCGGTGGTTTTTCTGTACTCTAATTGACAGCCTTCTAGCGTCCACATTAAACGGTCGTATCTATTTGGACAAAATGACGAATCTAAAACCTAGTCCCAGAATAAGAGTGCTTTTGAGATATAGCCATTTTTGGGTATAAAAAATACCGCGTTTGCTTACAATAAGATAACTTATAGAAATTGAGTAACGCTTAAAATACAAGGTTTGGTTGATTTCCCTGTGGTTATAGCGCTCCAAGGAATCCTCATTCAAGAAGAGCATTGGGATCTGAGAGTATGATGTCAGCAATCTCATCTTTGCGTTTAAAAGAATATATTTTATCAAGTCCGAAGTCGCTTTCACCATCTGAGGTGTTCCTCCGATCCTGTCATGGAAACTAAGTGACATAAGCCTTCGGCGGCGGGCGCCTTCCTGGTAAAGTCTATCGAATTCGAATTTGCACTGTTGCAAGAATTGGTCAGCTGAGAAGCTTTTCCCTTCGATTAACAAGATGTCATTGCACCTTAACGTGTAAGGGACAACGGCAAAGTCACCTTTTGGTAGCCGAACAATGAAGGGCTCATCTCGGCTGAGGTCGTCGATATGGTATTTGAAACCCAGCTCTTGAAGGATGGTAAGCGTATTATCACCTCGCCTAAGCCAGTTTGCATTGTATCCCAGAACGGTCGCGCCAGTCACTTGCTTGACTGCATCTGCCCCACTTTTTATGAAATCTTTTTCCTGCTGGTAGGTCATGTCATACTGCGCGCTCCAGTTCATTCCATGGGCCGCTGCCTCGTGCCCCCTCTCCACGATTTGCTTAGCTAAACCGGGATTTTTCAAAACGGCAGCACCTACCATATGAGATGTTACTTTGACACCAAGGTCGTCCCAATTATCAAGCATACGAGGGATTCCCTCCTTATAGCCATATTCGTACCATGTG
>JADEXV010000344.1 GCA_015206945.1 Nostocales cyanobacterium LEGE 12452
CCTTCTGTCCCATCTTCACCATTATTTCCCAAGCCGTATACCACACGTCCCAAAGCTTCCACTTTTCCCAACTTGGTACGTCCGCCGTGATTTTCAAAGCCTACCAAATAAGGTGTGCTACCCGTCATCTCTTTTAAATCTCGCGCCAGACGTGAGGCTGTCACTTCAATTACCAAGTTGCCAATACAGCGCTTAGTATTTTCACCAGGATGCACAGAAACTAAATCAAGTATTCCCAAACCTTCAATTCGTTGCCCCAAACCTGGTTCATAATAATGTCCCAGTAATTGGGGTGAACCACAAGTAAATACTCCCGGTGTTCCATTTTCGATTTTCTCGCGCATCGCGTCGGCTTTCGCGCCTTGCAAATCACGCATGACAATTTCTTGCTGACGATCTTGTGCGCCACCACCCACAATTACATCTACAGTTTTAATATCTGCGGCTGTGGAATTTTGATCCAGGGGTAACACTTTTACATCGTATCCCCGCCACTGAGCGCGACGTTCTATAGTAATTACATTACCGCGATCGCCATAAGTACTCATCAGCGTCGGGTACAACCAACCAATTGTTAATTCCAAATTTTGAGAACTCATAAATTTAGGGAATGGGGACTGGAGACTGGGGGGGAGAATAACAAATGAAAAATGACCAATGACAAATGACAAATTTAAAGAATTTTACGACCAGTCAGAACTTCTCGTACTTCTAACATGGCTGAGTAGGTAGGCAGAATATGCAAAGTCTCATTCTCTGGTGTATGCTCTAATGCAGTAGCGATCGCTTGTCGCAAATCTTCTTCGACAATTAAATTTAAGTTGCTCTCAAGGGACTTTTGGCTGTAACGTAGACGTAGTGCCATATCGTAGACGCGATCACCACTCACTACTAAAGTCCCGCCGCGTTCGACTAATTTCTCGGTATCCACGTCCCAAATCCAGGATACATCAGTGCCATCAGGCGTGCGATCGTTCAATACCAGCAGTGTGGTTTTATCTGTGCTTTGAGTAACTACGCGAATGGTTTCATTCGTTCCCACAGGATTTTTTGATAACAATATTCGCACTCGTTTACCATTAATTACTAAATCTTCAGCCCGACCAAAAGCAGCTTGGAAGTTGTTAATAGTATCTCTGATTGTTACTTCATCAACTCCTAACTCAATAGCCGCAGTTGCAGCTGCCAAAGTATTATATTTGTTATACAAACCAACCAGAATTTGCGACCATTCACTACTTTCCAGAGTTGGTTTACTTTTACTAAAACCACACTTGGGACAAGTGAAATCTCCCAAATGAGACAAATAAACACCCTTGTAATCTAAGGAGTGTCCACATTTGGGGCAATAAATAGAATCAACAGCGTGAGGAATAGCTTCTAAATAATGTTCTGGTTCATTCAAGCCAAAGAATAACACCCGTTGAGGTAACTGCTGACCGAGATTAGATAAAGTTGGGTCATCAGCATTGGGAATTACCACTGTTTCTGTTGGTAGGGTGGAAATAACTTTTGTCCAACGTTTACTAATTGTGTCTACTTCGCCATACCTATCAAGTTGGTCGCGGAACAAGTTTAAACAGAGAATAATTCGCGGCTGGAGTGGCGCTAATACTCTTGGTACAATATTTTCGTCAACTTCCAAAATGGCGTAATCAGTATTTAGCGTACCTAGTAAGTTGGTGCTTTCTAACAGCGCCGTCATCAAGCCATTTTCCAGATTTGCACCTGTCGAATTATGAGTGACACGAAAACCCTTGCGTTCTAGTATCGTGCATAAAAGCAGCGCTGTAGTAGTTTTGCCGTTAGTACCAGCAATTAAAATCACCCCGTTTTTAACTTGCTGACTCAATAATTGTAAGAGTCGGGGTTCAATGCGACGAGCAATCGAGCCTGGTAATACACTAGCAGCACCCAGACGGAGCGATCGCACTATAAACGTCACACTCTTTGCCACTGACACCGCGAAACCCAATCGCAGTCTATCTATGAATTGTATTTTGTTTCCCACATCTGTACCCTAGTCTTCTGGCGGTTGTTAATTAAAAGTGCAAATTTAATCTTGTGAGTTTAGCGAATCCTGGCTGAAAAAGCCAGTATTCACAATTTTAGATTTTGGATTGTTGCGCTACTTTAGCTCTGTTTTGACTTCTGCGTAGCGATACCAGCCACTTGCGAGAGATAATCTCAGTAGGCGTTATCTTAAAAAATAGTGCGTGGGCGTAATTACATATCCAGCCCAGTTGGCCGAATTCAGCACAAACTCACGACAAGTAGTAGCTTGCAAGGTTCCTTTTGATGAATAGCACAAAGTTTCTTTTTTTACATAAACAAATTACTGGCTGGCGAAGGTGGTTGTCCAAATGCCTGTTGTTGCTTGTAAGTCTTTTCATTATAAGTATGCAACCTGCATCTGCTGGTCTTAATAATGATTTATATGATGGCAACATCTTTGTCGTTTATGCTGGCAATGGTTCATTGGTTCCTCCCAGACAGACACTCGCACAGACTTTAGCGGAACATAAACCCGTATTTTTGGCTTTTTATCTGGATGATAGTAGCGATTCCAAAAGATATGCCATTTCCATTTCACGGGTACAGGAATTTTATGGCAGGGTAGCAGAGATTATGCCGATTAATGTAGATACTATCCCGCCTAAAGAGAGCTACGATCCAACAGAACCAGGATATTACTATGCTGGGAGTGTTCCTCAAGTCGTGGTGTTAAATAAATCAGGTGAAGTAGTTTTGAATAAAAAGGGTCAAGTCCCTTTTGAAGATATAGACGATCAATTTCGGAAAATCTTTGATTTATTACCACGCACTGAAACAGCACAGCTAAAGCGGCGAGCCTTTAACGAGTTTAGTAGTGAGTTAGCTAAGTAACTTATGGGGTAGACCAATTTGGTCTGCCCTAATTTTTAGTTATATCTGTTACTACGTTGCCGCCGATGTCAAAGCATAATATTGAAATATCTGTATTAACAATTGAGGAAATTAATCCATAGTCTATAGTCCGTAATCAATGCCCATTGTCCAATAATTAACTAGAGTGTATTCTGATGTCAAAGGTTTACACCACGCAGGAGCTAATTCAAATTTTGGCAGCCGAACGCCAAGCTTGCCTCAAAGGAAAACGCCTAAAATTAGAAATAAAAGTCTCTGGCAATCCTGTAATTGACCAGTTTATCAGCACTGATGGATTGCAACAGTTCACTGCCTATCAAGATTTCAAAGCTGCAATTCACGAGTATCAGAAAGAAAATCGAGTTTCCGGTATTATCTGGCGGGAAGTGACAGTTAAAGGAAAAAATTTGCACTATCCCGAAATAGATACTGAGTTAATTGCCCTCAATGGTGACTTAGAGATATTAAAATCTGCTAAAAATTCCATCGTAGAATTTTGGTATGAAGTCACTATAGGGATGGATTTATACTTGAGTTTTAATAATAGTAAACAACACCAAAAAATTGTCACATCTGATGTAGAGAGAATTGTTCAAAGAACAGAGTGGGCAAGTTTGTGCAAGTGGGAAAATTCTAGCTTTTTGGAAATGATTTTGCAGCTAGGATGGGGTAAACCAGAAGAAGCTTATTATAAACGAGGAAGACCGCGATCGGGTAGTGAATATATTCATGCAGTCAATCCTGGAAATCGCCCCATTGGTTGATTGATATGTAGGATAGCAATGCTGAAATCGATAGCAAAATGATGGATAAAATTGCTACACAATAGTCTTTACTTTGCTTTCTCAAAAAGTATTTACTCGCATATCAAGGAGCGAAAAAATAGTCTATAAAGCAATACGCTTGGGTTAGCGCCAAAAATCTTAAACTGTGTAGGTTGGGGAGCCACTGCGCCCTTGCGGTTTCCCGACTTGAAGCAAGTGGCGTTTGAGGAACGAAATCCAACATTGACTAGGTTTTGTTGGGTTAAGCAAAGCGCAACCCAACCTACAATTTTTCTTAACTGAACTGTATTGGTCTATAAAGCTGTTTTTCGCCCCATCAGCTCCTCTACATGCTCACGTTTCTGGCTTAATTAAACATCACTGTTATTACTCCAGCCACCAAGGAACCCTGCAATACCAAACACCGCCAAGGCGATCGCTCCCCACTTCAGCGCCGGATTCATATCCAACGAATCCAATAAGCTGGGTATTGTCAAGTTTCCAAAGTCTCCCTCAACTCGGTCATAGCTGTTTATCGGCTCAAAAACATTGTTTGGTGCGTCCTCTGATTTTGGCTCATTGGTACGCTGTCCTCGAAAAGCGATCGCTAGCAACAGTGAATCTACCAAGCTAGGCGAAATACGTTGCGCCAAATCTAACACTTTACCTACATCTCCGACGATAAAATCTCGCATAGGGTGTTCGGCAACGTAAAGAATGGCATCAGCAACTAGACTAGGCTCGTAATATGGCGGTATCCCCGTAGGTTTCACCCCTAACTTGGTGCCAACTTTATTGTAAAAAGGTGTGTTAATTGTCGAAGGCAATATTGAGGTGACGCTGATGGGCCATTTTTCGTGTTGCAACTCGACGCGCAGCGATTCTAGAAACCCTTCTAAACCATGTTTGGCAGCAGAGTAGGGACTTTGTAGCGGCAGACTGCGCCTACCCTCCATTGAGGAAATATGAATTAATGCCCCGCGTCCCTCTTGTTTGAGATAAGGTAGTGCTGCCATTGCACCATACACCTGTCCCATCAAATTGACATCAATTACTCGTTGAAATTCCTCCGGTGTAATTTTCTCGAAGGGAGCAATTATCCCTGTAGCCGCAGCATTAACCCAAGTATCCAATCGCCCATATTCTGCTACGGTTTTGTCTGCGATCGCTTTTACCTGCCCAAAATCGCTCACATCTGCCACAACTGCGATCGCTTCGCCACCAAAGCCTTGGATTTCCTCGACTAAAGTCTTTAGCCCTAGTTCACTGCGTGCTGCAACTACCACCTTGGCACCACGCCTAGCAAACTTCATCGCTGTTTCCCGCCCAATTCCGCTGGAAGCCCCAACGATCGCTACCACTTGCTGATTAATTGACTTCAATTGCATGTTTAATCATTTATATCTTCACCTTTTAATGAATAGCTAGATCATTAATCGCTGCATCTTTCGCTGGACTTACGCACTGGGTAGAGATGCAGATTGAAGAAGGCAGGAGACAGAAGTTGTATTCTAACTCCTAGCTCCTGAGTTAAACTTATCGACTTTGAACTATGGACTCTTGACTAGAGTTTTCAAGTTCTGGAAGTTCTACTCTGGCAGGTTTCCAACCTCCCGCCCAAGCAAGGCATAGATGACGGAAGCGATCGCCCCGCACCTCAAAATTCGGGTACTGGTCGAAACTCGCACAAGCTGGAGATAGCAACACCACAGGCGCTTGATACTGCTTGGCTAATTCTGCCGACTTGGGAACTGCCCTTTCCATAGTTTCCACAATGTGGTATGTATGATACCCCACCTCTCGGAGACGTTTGGCAAATGCGGGTGCAGCAGAACCAATCAATAACACAGCAGCAGCTTTGGTTTGAATTTGTGCTAGCCAGGCAGTATCATCACCTGCTTTGGCTTCTCCACCAGCAATTAAAATCGCTGGACTGTTAACGGATGCTAAACCAACTTCAGCAGCATCATAGTTGGTGGCTTTGCTGTCGTTAATGAAATCAATACCTTCCCATGTGCAGATATGCTCCAAACGATGGGCAACACCAGGAAATTCCCGAACTGCAAGTGCGATCGCATCACGATTAATTCCCGCTAGTCTTGCTGTTGCTACTGCCATCAACAGATTTTGCTGGTTATGTTCTCCCACCATTCGCAAACTAGATACTTTCACAATTGGTTCTGGTGCAGAGTTTGCAGTCAATTTTTCCACAACCCA
Organism: Nostocales cyanobacterium LEGE 12452; assembly: GCA_015206945.1. Lineage (GTDB taxonomy): Bacteria > Cyanobacteriota > Cyanobacteriia > Cyanobacteriales > Nostocaceae > Nostoc. The sequence continues at coordinate 5,889 of JADEXV010000344.1, forward strand.
GCCGTCTTCAATGTAAAAGCCTTTTTCGCTAATCAGAAAATCTTTTCCTCTCACACTTGTCCAATAGGCATTAGGCCAAGCACTTAAACCTAGCTGGCTCAAGTAGGCATCATCGCCATTGAACACTTGCAACTCAGACTGACGTAATAACTTGGCTTTGATGTTGTAATAGTTCTCTAAAGTCTTATGACGACTGAGATGATCGGGTGTAAAAGTCGTCCAAACACCGATTCGGGGAGTAAGAGAACTCGAAGATTCTATT
>JADEXV010000345.1 GCA_015206945.1 Nostocales cyanobacterium LEGE 12452
GTTTGATCTTGCTCACGAGTTAGAAATACTCTTAAACGAGCGCCCATATATAAGTCACCTCATGTCGATGCATTCTCCGTATTTACTTATCTTTACATAGTCTGGTTTTTTTATGCCCACCTACTTAAAGTAAGAACAAGATATTGGTATGCAAATCTTTTTTATCCCTAATCAGGCTTAAAAATCTTATCTTGTTTTCTCCTTTTTTGCCTGCAAGTGATGGAGGGAGAATAACAAATAAATACGCTTGGCAAGCTGATTAAAGTTCATTTAGAAAATCTAACCAAAGGATGTTTACATTTTTCTAAATCTAGCACTCATAATCAAAAGTTTCTCTACCAAAACAGTATCTTTCCGGAAGGAGATTGATTGAGAAATGTTAACGTTTTTAATATTGTTCCTAATATTGAATAGCCTAATTCATCCGAATACTTTGAAATAAAGACTTTGAGTTCTATCGAGAGATTTAAAAAGCTTTACATTTGTAAAGTTCAATAAACAAAATTAATTTTTGCACTGGAGCGGGATAAAATGAAAAAAGTCAGAACAAATAAAGATTTACAACTTTAATAATACTAATTTTTGGAAGTTTCACTGAAAAGCTGTTTTCAGGCTATGCACTACGAAGTAATTTCACCAAACGAATGTGAGTATTTGAAGTAGTGTATGTTCGTAATTCTGCTTTAAAAATAAACCCATTTCTTTGGTGAAACTAATAGCAATAACTCCAAGTACTTCCAAATCCAATACCTTTGGAGTTTAAATTGCAAAAGCTAGTAGTATCACTACGTTAGGTCTAAGTTTTTAAGACCTAGTTGATATTGTGATTACCTTTCTAAAATTTAAATCAGTTGTTAGAAACAGATGAATATGAAGAGAATTTCGCTCATAGTTGGTATATTAGGTTTTGCGGTTGTTGGTTGCACAAATGGCTCTCAAAATGGCAACACTGCTACTACTAACAAGGCTACTAATATAAGTGCAGAGAGTCTTAGTACGCCAAATAAAAAATTGCAAACAATCGGCGTAGCTTTGGGTGATTTAGGTAATCCCTTCTATAATGCAGTGCAGAAGGGCGCTGAGACAGAAGCTCAAAAAATCGGAGGGAATATTAGAGTTAATGCGGTTTCCAGTGCCTTTGATTTGAACCAACAAACCAACCAAATCGAAAATTTTACGGCTGCGAATACTGACCTAATTATCCTTAGCGCTGTTGATAAAAAAGGAGTTAAACCAGTTATTGACCAAGCAAGGCTTGCAGGTAGAGTTGTTATTGCATTAGATTCAGCCGTTGATGCAGATGTGGATGCGATGATTAGTTCCAACAATACCCAAGCTGGTGAGGTTGCTTGCCAATATATTGCCGATCGCCTCAAAGGTCAAGGTAGTGTAGTCATCCTCAACGGTACTCCGATGGACTCAATCAATCAGCGAGTGAGTGGCTGTGAGAAATCATTGTCCAAATATCCGAATATTAAACTCATCTCTAAAGAGCAAAACGCTGAAGGAACAAGGGATGGAGGACTAAGAGTGATGAGCGATTTGCTGACAACTTTTCCCAAAATTGATGCCGTTTTTGCCACTAACGACCAAAGCGGTGTCGGCGCAGATTTAGCCGCTAAACAAGCAAGACGTAAAGAATTTTTTATTGTTGGGGTTGATGGATCGCCTGATGCAACCAAAGCAATGGAAGATAAAGATGGTCTATTTGCTGCAACTGCTGCTCAAAATCCCGCAGGAATGGCTCAAAAAGCGGTTCAGATTGGCAACGATATCATCCAGGGTAAAAAACCTGAATCATCAAATATTCTGATTCCAGTCAAGTTGGTTACTAGAGAGAACCTTAGCAGCTACAAAGGCTGGTAATTTGTAATTCGTAATTACAACACACAGAAAAAGGCTTGATATGGGAGGGTTAGAATCTTTGATCGTGTTTAAAAAAAATACATCAGTTCTAAATTCGGTGTAAATCAAAATAACTTTTAGGAGATATATGAATGTGAGAAAGATTGTAATTGCAGCTAGCATATTAGGTATCATTAGTGGTAGCCTTGTCGGCTGTACAAACGGTTCTCCCGATGGCAACACTGCTACTAACACAGATATTAAACCTGTTACCAATACTAGTGCAGAAATTAAAACCGCCACTGGGGATAGAAAGTTGCGGTCGGTTGCCTTCACCGTTGGCGATCTAAGTAACCCTTTCTTCGTTGTTATGGGACAAGCAGTTGAGGCAGAAGCGAAGAGAATTGGCGGAAAAGATGTCAATGTGATTATAGCTTCCAGCGCCTATGACCTCAACCAACAAGCCAACCAAATTGAAAATTTTACTGCCGCGAATACTGACATCATTGTTTTAAATGCTGCTGATAAAAGTGGAATTAGACCAATAGTTCAAAGAGCAAAGAAAGCAGGTAGAATTGTCATTGCCGTAGACACAGGTGCAGAGGGAGGTGTGGATGCCACCATCACGACTAATAATGTCCAAGCTGGAGAAGTTAGTTGCAAATATATTGCTGACCGCCTCAAAGGTAAAGGCAATGTAGTAATAGTTAACGGGCCGCCAGTGGACTCAGTAATTCAGCGAGTTAGTGGCTGCGAAAATGTATTATCCAAATATCCCAATATCAAAATCCTCTCTAAAAACCAGAATGCAGATGGTAGCCGGGATGGAGGATTGAGAGTTATGACTGATTTACTCACAACCTTTCCGAAGATTGATGCTGTTTTTGCCATTAACGATCCGAGTGGACTTGGTGCAGAACTAGCAGCGAACCAAGCACAACGTAAAGATTTCTTTATTGTTGGGGTTGATGGTGCGCCAGAAGCCATAACTGCGATCGCCAATAAAGATGGTTTATATGCAGCAACTGCTACTCAAAATCCGCGAGGGATGGCCGAAAAAGCTGTTCAAGTTGGCAACGACATTTTAAATGGGAAAAAACCTAGCAGTCCCACTATTTTGATTCCAGTTAAGTTGATCACAAAAGATAATGTCAGTACAGAAAAAGGCTGGAAGTAATAGAAATTGCGAAATTGCAATTGAAAAATATGCCTTTTGATATCAATCTTTTGGTGCATTTGTAAAGTTTTTGCACATACATAGAATGTCGGGCGGTTTTCACTTAAATTAATACCAAACCTCATCTTTGTCCCTATCTTTTCTTTAATAGATAGAAAGATGGGTTTAGAAAGAGGTTAAAACTCTGCTGCACCCAATTGAGAACCGCTATGTATATGCATCAGGGGAAAATCTGAGTGTCTATTTATAGCGCTTAGACTTTCCCAAAAACTTCTATTAAGTAACGTTAACGATCGAGTATGAAAATATCTCTTCTCCATTCTCTATTTTCAAACTAGAATTCAGCTTTTAAAACATGATTTTGCGAACAATCAAATATGAGTTTATTAGTTTCTAATTCAGAATCGCGCGATGCCTACGGCGGGCTGCGCCTACGCGAATTTTAAATCGTTTTTACAGGTTTTGCTCATGACAACCAATATTGAAACCTCACGTTTTGATACACCAACTAGCACCCCAGTGCTAGAAATGCAAGGAATTACAAAACGATTTCATGGTGTACCTGCGCTCCAAAATGTTAATCTCACGATTTACCCAGGAGAAGTTCACGCCCTCATGGGTGAAAACGGAGCAGGCAAAAGCACATTGATGAAAATCCTGGCAGGGGCTTATATTGCCGACGAAGGAGAAATTCGCATCAATGGTCAACCCTTGAAAATTACCGACCCAGCGACAGCACGCAAAGCGGGTATTAATCTCATTTATCAAGAATTGAATGTTGCACCGAATTTAACCGTTACCGAAAATATGTTTATGGGTAGCGAGTTGCGGCGAGGTCAGCTTTTAGACCGCCAAGCGATGCAACTGGAAGCAGAAGAAGTGCTGGAGAGCCTTGGAGCCAATTTTACCGGACAGACTATAGTTGGTACTTTGTCCATCGCTGAACAGCAGCAAGTGGAAATTGCCAGGGCGCTGAAAGACAAAAGCCGCGTTTTGGTGATGGATGAACCAACAGCAGCATTGTCTGACCGCGAGAGTGACCATTTATTTGAGGTCATTCGCAAACTGCGGCGTGATGGTATTGCGATTATTTACATCAGCCATCGCATGGAAGAAATCTATGCCCTAGCTGACCGGATTAGCGTGTTGCGTGATGGTCAATATATTGGGAGTCTGACACGCAGTGAAATTTCTCCACAGCGATTGGTGCAGATGATGGTTGGTCGCTCCATGCAAGACTTTTACGAACATCAACGGCAAATGAATCCTGGGCCAGTGGTACTGTCAGTCAGAAATATGAGCGACGCCCGCAAGAAGATTGAGCCGGCTAGTTTTGAACTTCATGCTGGAGAAATTCTCGGTTTAGCTGGGTTGGTTGGTGCCGGACGCACAGAACTATCCCGGCTGATTTTTGGTGCAGACCGTAAAGCTAGTGGTGAAGTATTTTTGAATGGCAAAAAACTAGAAATTAATACGCCCAGTGATGCGATCGCTGCCGGAATAGGCTACGTTCCAGAAGACCGCAAAGACCAAGGTTTATTTCTGGAGATGAGCGCCCGCAAGAATATTGCTATCAACACACTCAAGCAAGATGCAAGGGGTGGAATTGTTAACTGGCCTTCAGTGAATCGCCTGTCAACAGAAGCGGTGGAAAACTTTAATATCCGCCTAGCGAATTTGGAAATTAGAGCATTGGATCTTTCTGGTGGTAATCAACAGAAGCTACTGCTAGCGCGTTGGTTAGCCATTAAACCGAGAGTGTTGATGTTAGATGAACCGACACGCGGCGTAGATATTGGTGCTAAAAGTGAAATTTACCGAATTATGAGCGAATTAGCAGCACAAGGTGTTGCTATTTTAATGGTTTCCAGCGAACTATCAGAGATTGTCGGCATGAGCGATCGCGTCTTGGTGATGCGAGAAGGACAGCTGGTAGGCGAACTGGATGGCAGTCTTGGCAAAGAAATCACCCAAGAAAAGATTATGCACTACGCAACTGGAGCATCGGAGGTATCAGCATTATGAGTCAGACAGTCAGACCGCCTATCAATAAATCAGCCAACAATCCCGCAGCTCGCAACCGGAAATCAATCAGCACCCTGTTGGAAGTTGCGGGTATTTTGCCAATCTTAGTAATTATCTGCATCTTATTTGCATTCCTTTCTCCCAACTTCCTCACCGGCGGTAACATCGTCAATATCTTGCGTCAGGCATCAATCAATATTGTGTTAGCGACAGGAATGACCTTTGTAATTCTCACCGGCGGTATTGACCTTTCAGTTGGGTCAATATTGGCTGTTTCTGCGGTAGTTGCATTGCTGGTATCGCTACTACCGGCTTTAAGTTGGGCGGCTGTACCTGCTGCGTTGCTAGCAGGATTGCTGTTAGGCTTACTCAACGGTGCGCTCATTACCTTCTTGGATGTGCCACCTTTTATTGTTACCTTGGGTTCACTTACAGCCTTGCGAGGTGTTGCCTTTTTAGTTGCCAAGGGTACAACCCTGATTAACCGGGACATAAATTTTGCTTGGGTGGGTAATACATATATCGGCCCCATTCCTTGGCTAGTAATAATTGCGCTACTGACTGTGATAGCTAGCTGGTTTATCCTGCGGCAAACTGTTTTAGGAGTGCAGATATATGCCGTTGGTGGTAACGAGCGGGCAGCCAGATTAACAGGGATTAAAGTTAATCGGGTGTTGCTATTCGTCTATGGTATTAGCGGATTACTGGCAGGTTTAGCAGGAATCATGAGTGCTAGCCGTCTTTATAGTGCCAGTGGCGTAATAGGTCAGGGTTACGAATTAGATGCGATCGCAGCTGTTATTTTAGGTGGAACCAGCTTTACAGGCGGTATTGGTACCATTGGTGGCACTCTTCTCGGTGCATTAATTATTGCGATTCTCAACAACGGTTTAACCTTGTTGAACCTATCTTACTTCTGGCAACTAGTCGTCAAAGGACTAGTAATTATTTTGGCAGTAACAATCGATCGGTTACGCAGACGTTCTAGACGGTGAACAAGAGGCAGGGGAGCAGAGAAGCAGGGGAGCAGGGAAGCAGGGGAGCAGGGGAGCAGCACTTCGGCTAC
>JADEXV010000524.1 GCA_015206945.1 Nostocales cyanobacterium LEGE 12452
CCCCTACTTATCCTCCTGCATATTTCGCACAATTTTTGTCACCAGATTTCTGGGTACAAATCTGACGCTTTTTGCAAGTAGTTTATTCATAAAACCAGGAATAACAATGGTTTTGCCCTTCATTAAGCCGTGAAAACCAATTTCGGCTACTGTTTGTGCATCCATCATCCTTTTACCCTTGAGCAACTTCGAGTCAGCCATCCCGGTTCTTTCATGAAAACCAGATTCTGTTGAGCCTGGGCAAAGAACTGTCACAGTGACACCTGTACCTTCTAATTCATTAGCGATCGCTTCAGAAAAAGATAAGATATAAGCTTTAGTAGCAAAATAAACCGCCATCAAAGGCCCTGGTTGAAAAGCAGCAGCCGAGGAAACATTTAATATTTTACCTTCACCTTGCTTTACCATGTGCTTTACAAATAGCTTGGTTAAATGGGTGAGACACACCAAATTTACCTGTAGCATTTCCAGTTCAGTCGCTAAGTCTGTTTCGTGAAATAATCCATAGATACCAAATCCAGCATTATTTACCAGCACATCAACATTAATATTGGCGAGTTGCAACTCCGTGAAAATTTCTTCAGGAGCAGTTGAGATAGCTAAATCCTTAACAATAGTTTTGACAAGATTTCCGAATTCTTTTTGGAATTTATCAGCAATTTCTACTAGCTTTAGCCCGTTTCTGTCTACTAAGACTAGATTGTAATCATGAGTAGCAAAAATACAGGCTAATTCATAGCCAATTCCACCGGCTGCCCCAGTAATAAGAGCAGTTTTTTTGCTCTGAATTTGATGTGTTTTGTTCATGTAAAAATATTGGTGAATTCAACTTGATGAAGCTGCCTTGCATTTACAGTGGTTCTCGTTCTACAATTAAGTACGCGTAATATTTGAATCGACAATAACTGTCTTGAGTTATTATCCTTTCAAATGCTTGTGTGATGTCTTGGATAGATGTAGCAGTCCAAACGTAAATTTAGGACTTATACATCGAATCAGTGGAGCATTAAAAAAGTTTGGTGATTCCAAACTACTAGCACTGGCTTTTGATTACTTACAAAAGCCAGCAGGCAAAATCAAACTTTTATGCCCGACACTAACCATTCTATCCTCAATTGCTTCTGTCAAGGGGTGAATCCTGAAAATTTACATTATTGAGCATAAAAAAACAGGGCAATTATATTGCCACTGTTGGTATATAAGTTGTTGTTGGCATCTGAAATATTAACTATTCAGCAGTACTGAGTTTTAAAAAACATCAACTAAACAATACCATTGCCAATTTACGAGGGTTCAACGCCTGTAGAAACGGGATGAATGCGACCTAAAGCAGTAAGCTTGGCAAAAATCTGGGTTAATAAAATAGGCTCCGGGATTTCGGGAAGCATTTTTAA
>JADEXV010000346.1 GCA_015206945.1 Nostocales cyanobacterium LEGE 12452
TACCCCTCACAATGATTATCATTTTCATATTAAGTTAGATTTAATTTCCTCAAAGCCTTATGTAGTTTGAGCCTTGGTGTATTTCATCCTGATTCAGGCTCGTCAATATTTAGATGCGTTTGCCCTGGTCTTAGGTCACTTCCTACGATCACGACATCTGCTGTCTCCAGAGCAATATCTATTCCACCAACTGCAAAACTAATATCCGCAGCAGCAAGCGCAGGAGCATCGTTAATACCATCTCCAACCATACCTACTACTCCTGTTTGACGCAGAAGTTGAATTTCTTCAAGTTTATCTTTTGGTAGCAGTTCTGCCCGGTACTCTGTAATTCCAACTTGCTGGGCAATCTGTTTAGCAACGGCAGTACGATCACCCGTTAGCATTACTAATCGCTTTAATCCAACCCGCTTCAACTGTCGCAGGGCTTCCGTCGCTTCCAAGCGAATACCATCAGAAAGTGCGATCGCTCCTAATAACCCTTCATTTGTTCCTACCAGCACCGGAATTTGACCGAGTTGTTCAATAGAAGCTAACAAATATTCAGCTTCACCAGATAAGCGAATACCTTGGTCTAAAAACAACCGTTGATTGCCTATGAAGTATAACTGCTCCTTAAAGTTCGCCTGAATCCCTTTCCCAGGTAGTGCAGTAAAGTTAATAGGTGTTTCTAACTCTATCCCTTGATCGTGAGCCTTGGCTACAATTGCCTTGGAGAGGGGATGCTCAGACTGTTGCTCAACTGAAGCTGCAATCAGTAATACCATGTTTGCGCTTACCTTGCCAAGGTCATAAACCTTCTGTACAACGGGTAGTCCTTGCGTAATCGTACCAGTTTTATCAAAAGCAAAAGTAGTCAAACGTCCGGCGGTTTCCAGCGCATTACCCCCTTTGAACAAAACGCCCTTACGAGTTGCTGCACCAATGGCGCTAACAATCGAGACAGGAGTAGAAATTACTAAAGCACAGGGGCAGGCTATTACTAACATCACCAATGCCCGGTAAAGCCAGACGTTAAACGATTGAGCAAATACCAAGGTTGGTATTAAAGCAATGGCGATCGCTGCTAAAATGACTATCGGTGTGTAAACCTCTGCAAACTTATCCACCCACTGCTGCGAGGGTGCGCGGCTTTCTTGAGCTTGTTCCACAAGGTTAATAATTTTGGCAACAGTTGTATCGCTAGCAATGTGAGTAACTTTAACTTCTAAAAAGCCTGTCTGATTCAGTGTCCCAGCAAAGACATTATCACCTGGAGCTTTATCTTCTGGAATTGATTCTCCTGTAATTGGAGACTGATCGATGGCGCTTGCGCCAGAAACAACTACACCATCCAACGCTACACGCCCTCCTGGTCGAATTGTCAAAGTTTCACCTAGCTGAATACTTTCGACGGAAACTGTCACCTCCTGACCATTCCGATTGACGGTAGCAGTGGGCGGAGTCAAATCCATCAGGGAGCGAATGGCATTGCGAGTGCGACCAAAGGTGAAAACTTGCAGTGTTGTACCAAAAGTGAACAAAAAGACGACTAGCGCCCCTTCAAACCAGTCCCCTAAAATTACAGCTCCGATTACTGAAATCGTCATCAGCAGATTCATATCGGCGCGGCGCAAGCGCAATTCAAACAAACCAGCTCGTGCGATCGGATAGCCAGTAATTACTATGCCGATGCCATAGAAAGCCCGTGCTACCCAAATAGGTAGCGCTAGATTTTGAGAAATTAAGCCCAAAACTAAGCCTATACCTGCAAGTATGACACTCTGCCCCCGGCGATTTTCAATCCAGAATCTCCAGCTTGCCAGGTCTGACTTTTGTTTTGGCTTGTTTATTGGCTTTTCGTGTTGGTATTCGTAGTCACGATCGCCTACGGCGGGCGTTTCGCCATCGCAAGAATCAGTATGATGATAGGAACTTGCCTCAACACCCTCCTCAACTGTATAACCCAAACTTTTAATCTGATCATAAATTGCCGTCTCATTTACCAGTTGCGGGTCATAGGATACTTGCAATCGTTCGCTGGCAAAGCTGACCGATGCTTCTTTTACACCTATTATCTTCTGCACCCCAGCCTCAATTGTCTTGGCACAACTGCCACAATCCATCCCGCCGATTTGTAGTTGTAGCGTTTTCACAGGAGTTACATCGACGTTATGGTGATGACTCTGTTCAACCGTATAACCCAAACTTCTAATTTGGTCATAGATAGTCTTTTCACTCAAGACTTCTGGGTTATAGGAAACCCTGGCTTTGCCTGTCGTAAAGTTTACTTTTACTTCTGTAACCCCATTTAACTGCTGCAAACCGACTTCAATCGTCTTGGCGCAGCTTCCGCAGTCCATACCATCAATTTGCAAAGTTTGGGTTTTGAGGGAGGGAGTTTGAGTCATGGCATTACAACCAAGGCGAAAAAGTTAACTGCCAATATTCTAATACAACAATTGAATATATGTTCAACTGTACAATAATCTAATTTTAGTTAAAATTGAAAGTGATAACCATTGCCTATACTTAATGCCATGAACAAGCGCCAAAGCGAAGAACAGTTGGAATTGCTTCAGAATGCAGGCGTACCAAAGTGTGATACCCATTTGGTACATCTGGATAATGTGCGGTCAATTCAAACACAAATCTTGTCTATAGACAAGGCAAAACAAATGGCAGAAGTCTTTGGAATACTTGGAGATCCGAATCGTCTGCGACTGATATCAGCTTTGGCCTCCCAAGAATTATGTGTTTGTGATTTAGCTGCATTGATGAAAATGACGGAATCAGCTGTTTCTCATCAATTGCGATTATTAAAAGCGATGCGTTTAGTCAGTTATCGTCGAGAAGGTAAGAATGTTTATTACAGCTTGGCAGACAATCACATCATCAATTTATATTGCTCTTTGGCAGAACATTTAGATGAATGAGCTGCGGGATGAGAGTAGCGATCGCCTCCATTTGGCAAAGTAAAAAATGCCGTGTATGGCAGCCACTTTCACGCCTACTGGCTGGGTTTCAATCTCTAAGTTTCTTGAAACCGCTTAGGATGGATCTAGTCGAGAACAATCCCGTGCATCTGTCTTGATATATCTATCAAGGAGAAAGTCAAGCTATGAACTATATTCGCAAAGCTGCTACCGTCTTAGGAATAACAACTAGCGTACTGAGTGGAATACCTGTTGCTGTCCATGCTGCACAAGAAGCACCAACGCGCATCCAACAGATGAATTTTCAGGAATACCATAATCAGGGAGTGCAAAAGCTTGAGCAAGGTAACTTCGACGGCGCAATAGAAGATTTTAGTCGGGTAGTACAGTTAAATCCCCGATACTACGAAGGTTTTTGCCTTAGAGGTTTAGCAAAGTCTCAATTAAAAGACTTTAAAGCAGCCGTTAGCGACTTTGATCAAGCACTGCGACTCAACCCCAACCATACAGATGCTTACAACGGTCGAGGAACTGCTCATGCGGAACTAGGAAGCATTGAAGCGGCTATTACCGACTTTAACCAGGTACTTAAAATTGATCCGAAGTCTGTAGATGCTTACTACAATAGGGGCTTTTTGAATTATAGACAGGGAAATCATAAACTAGCGATCGCAGATTTTAACCAAGCACTACAAATCAATCCCAACTTAGCTGATGCCTACGGCAACCGAGGACTTGCTGAATATGCTTTAGGCGATCGTAAAAATGCTATTAATGATTTAGAGCAAGCTGCAAGTCTGTTTCAAAGGCAAGGAGATACTCTTCGGTATCAGCAAACACAAGCTCTCCTTCAGCAGATTCAGCCGTGACATCTCCTACACTGAACCGAAACGGTTACAGTGCAGGCTTCCAGCAGCCCGATGAAGGGTATGAAGGATTTCCTCCGTGGTACTATCATCCATAGTTCCAACTATGTTCTGACGACAAAATATAGGCGCAAAGCCTTTACTCTAGAAATGTTAAAACGACTAGAAAATATTTGGTTGACTTGCTCGAAAAGTGGGATTGCAAGTTAGTGGAGTTCAATGGAGAAGAAGATCATGTACATCTGCTATTTCAATACCACCCAGACTTACAAATTAGTAAACTCGTCAACAATGTCAAATCAGTAACTTCGCGCAGGTTACGTCAAGAATATATAGAACATTTAGAAAAGTTCTTTTGGAAAGATGTATTTTGGAACGGATCTTATTTTGTTGCTAGCTGCGGTGGAGTCACAATTTCCAAGCTTAAAGAATATATCAAAAATCAAAACAGTTCAGAATGAATATAGGTCATGGCTCGACATGGTGATTAATTGTTCTAGCTGCGCCAGAATACATTAATTACCATATCTCCCCATTCCCACGCATTCATCTCACAACTCTAAGAGTGGGTTGTGAGGCTTCTACTGTTTGAGCTAAATCGTGATTACATTCTTCTGCTGGATTCCCATTGGAATTAGCAATTGCGAATTGGATTGACTGTTGATGGTTTAGTAACAATTGCTAACCTGAAATTTCCACCTGTTGTCCCTAAAAATTTCATCTCAATTTCATCTTCATTTGGGAGAGTAGGTAAAGTACTTGATCTTCAAACTTACTTAGCTGCACAGCAAGCAGACATCTCTTAACGCGTTTAAAAATGCTTAATTCTATTGTTAAATGGTCGATCGCTCAACGCTGGCTAGTAGTTATTGCTTCCATCCTCATATCTGTTTGGGGCTTTCGTGTCCTTACACAAATGCCACTGGACGTGTTTCCCAGCTTTTCTCCGCCTCCGCCTCAAGTCGAAATTCAGACCGAAGCCCCTGGTTTAGCGCCAGAGGAAGTGGAGTCGCTGGTGACTCGTCCTATAGAAAGTACAATAAACGGAACTCCTGGACTTGAAGCTTTACGCTCTTCCTCTGCTGTAAGAGCCACCTTCCGTTGGGATACGGACATTTATCGCACCCGCCAAGCGGTGACGGAGCGGTTGCAACAAGCACGCAGTATGGTGCCTTTGATAATTGGTAGTGGAGCCGGAAAAGAAATTCTTCAGCCATTAGCTGTTGTGGTGTTAGGTGGTTTGTTTACCTCAACTGCTTTAACTCTGCTGGTGCTTCCGGCTTGCTATGTACAGTTTCGTAAGTTTTTGATTCCGAAAAAGACCACACCAATACAAAATATTGAAGTTACCCAAGGTTCAACTGTATGAGGTTTTTAGCTCATATTTTTTGGAGCTGATAACGCCGTATCTTTACCTGCTCCTTGTTAACTGGTTTGTACCATTTCACTTTCAGGTTGCTACAAATGGGCAGCAAGGAAGCAGGCGGCAAAGGAGGAATGATTTGTAACTGTAATGCGTGTAAATTGGTATTTAGGACTATTTTTCTATGTTTTTGCCAACTGTTCAGATACCAAATTGTGTTTCAATTACTAACAAGTGATGAGGAGTGAACCCATGAAATCATTAAAATTAGGTTTGGTTGCTTTTACAAGTATAGGATTACTTTTCTTGGGAGCTTGTAATGGTGGAAGCCAAGAAAATAATTCAAATAGTAACACGGAATCTACTACAAACACAGCAGCAAATACCTCAAAAACCGAAGCCACTAAATCAGGTGATTCATCCAAAGAACATAATGAGAAAGACCATTCTCATAAACACGATGAATCACAAGAAGGTAAAGAACATTCACATGGTGGCCAAGTTGTTGAATCAGGTCAATATCATTTAGAGTTAGTCACAGAAAAAGAAGATAAAGGAACTCATTTAGATTTTTATTTGAAAAAAGGCGAGAAGCATGAGGTAGTTTTGAATGCTCAAGTGACAGCTGCAATTCAACTACCAGATGGGAAACAAAAGTCGGTACCTCTTGCGTATAACGCTGATGGTAAAGTTTACGAAGCAGAAGTATCAGAACAAGCAACTGGTCAATATCAGGTGAAAATTACTGCGGATGTCGGCGGTGAAAAGCTAAACGGCCGGTTTAATTTTAATCAATAGCAAGTTTGTCTTGCTTGCGGGACAGTTATGTTTCAAATAAGTTTATTTCATCATTTAACTACTGTCCCTAAGTAGGTGGGCATAAAAAAACCAGACTATGTAAAGATAAGTAAATACGGAGAATGCATCGACATGAGGTGACTTATATATGGGCGCTCGTTTAAGA
>JADEXV010000347.1 GCA_015206945.1 Nostocales cyanobacterium LEGE 12452
CTACAAAAAGCTTAAATCTCAACTAATCAGCTGTAATAACTGGCTATTTGCCTGAGTATTATCATTTCTCATTACTCGCTCTAAAACTGCTTCTCTGATATTGATAAACACTTCGCTACTTCGATCTCGCGGGCGTGAAAGTCTCACAGGCAAATCCATAGAAATCTTTCCTTCATCAATCACTATCACTCGGTCTGCTAACGCCACAGCCTCTTCCACATCGTGAGTAACCAAAAACGCAGTAAATCTTCGCTCTTGCCACAAGTTTTCAATCAAATGCTGCATTTCTTGGCGAGTTAGAGCATCCAATGCTCCCAAAGGTTCATCTAGCAACAACAAACGGGGCTGACTGGCTAACGCTCTAGCCAATGATACCCGTTGTCGTTGTCCTCCAGACAAAACATAAGGCCACTCATCAGCTCTATCTTTGAGTCCGACTTTATTGAGTACCCATAAAGCTTTTTCACGCCAATTACCTTCTAAGCCCAACCCCACGTTCTGAATAACGCGCTTCCACGGCAGCAAGCGGGGATCTTGAAACATTACTGTTACAGAGCGGCTAAGTTTATGTAGTGGTTCTCCATCCAGTAATATTCCACCTGAAGTTGCTCTATCTAATCCTGACACCAGACGTAATAGGGTACTCTTACCACAACCACTTCGTCCGACAATAGCGACAAACTGACCTGCTTCAACTTCTAAATTCAGCGAGTTTAAAACAGTTTTCTTGTCAAAAGATTTCGTCAAATCTAAAATACTTAGTTGTGTACCCTGTACATTTGAACTCACTTGCAAAACCTCCTTTTGAGAACAATTGGAATTTAATTATTTGATAAGATATTGAAGAAAGGAAACCACATCAAGATTTTTCAACCTTTGATTCTGGTGAACTTAGCATTTATGACTTTTGATAATTGGGATTCCAAGCCAAGAATTTTGTTTCTAATCCTCTGGCGACAGCATCTGCTAATTTACCCAGCAGTGCATAGATTACAATACTCAAAACCACAACATCGGTTTGCATAAACTCACGAGCATTCATTGCCATATAACCAAGACCGGAATCTGCTGCGATCGTTTCTGCCACAATTAGTGTCAACCACATAATCCCCAAGGAAAAGCGGACACCAACGAGAATCGAAGACAAAGCTCCTGGAAAAATTATTTGCCACAGAAGTTGTGGTGTTTTTAATCCGTAGACTTTTCCCATTTCAATCAGTCCAGGGTCAACACTACGGATGCCATGAAATGTATTGAGATATAACGGAAAAAATACCCCCATAGATACTAGAAATAATCTAGCTTGATCGCCAATACCAAACCAGAGAATCACTAGCGGAATTAATGCCAAATTAGGGATAGTACGGAGCATTTGCAAGGAACTATCCAATAACTTTTCTGCTACACGGGAAAAGCCATTGAGTAATCCCAAACTGAAGCCAATACTGCCACCAACGATAAAACCAGATATCGCCCGCCCAGCACTAATTCCTATATGTTGGAACAGTTCTCCAGTTGATCCTAGTTTAATTGCTGTAGTGATTACACCACTTGGTGCTGGCAAAATCCTGCTGGAAAGTAGACCAGTTCTGGAAGCAAATTCCCAAAGAACTAGTACGGTAACAGGCACAATCCAAGGAACTAATTTTTGGAATTGTTGGTTTTCCCACAATCCGTTCAGAAATATTGTATTGTTTTTGCTTTTGGTCTGTTTAAGAGAAATAGTCATGGGATTTGGAATTTTAGATTGTCCACAAGGATAAATCTAGAAGCATCGTTCGCTTAATTCGTAATTTGCTATTTAATTACGAATTAAGTCATGAAGCACTTGTTAATTGTTTCGCAACTTTTTCATTGGCGAAATTATCGCTAATGGGACTCAAAACTGGTGGCGTTAAAGGTGCAGGTTCATTCTGCAAAGGTAAACGTGGAAATAATAATTCAGCAGTGCGATACGCTTCTTCTAAATGGGGATATCCAGAGAAAACGAATGTTTCTATCCCCAAATTGCGATATTCCAGCATCCTAGCGGCAACGGTGTCAGGATCTCCAACTAAGGCCGTACCTGCGCCACCCCGCACCAATCCAATTCCTGTCCACAGGTTGGGGCTAATCTCTAAGGCTTCTCGACTACCACTATGTAGTTGACTCATGCGCCGCTGTCCTTCAGAATCAGATTGAGCTAAGTCTTTTTGAGCTTTAGCGATCGCATCGTCATCGACATACTTAATTAGCTCATTGGCAGCATCCCAAGCAGCAGACTCGGTTTCTCGCACAATTACATGCAAGCGAATCCCAAAACGGACTGTTCTACCTTGTTCAGCCGCCAATTTTCTAACTTCGGCAATCTTTTGGGCCACTTGTTGTGGAGGTTCACCCCAAGTCAGGTAAACATCTATATGTTTAGCAGCAACCCGCTTGGCAGCAGCAGATGAACCACCAAACCACAAAGGTGGATAGGGTTTTTGAACTGGTGAGAATAGGAGTTTACCACCTTTAATATCCAGGTAATTTCCTTTAAAATCTACTGTTTCCCCACTGACGATACCCCGCCAAACTCTGAGAAATTCATCGGTTAAATCATAGCGATCGTCATGGCTAAGATGCAAGCCATCCCCAGCCAGCTGTACCGGATCTCCACCTGTCACTACATTAATTAACAATCTTCCTTTAGAAATTCGGTCAAATGTTGCTGCCATCCGTGCAGCAACACTTGGGGAAGTAATTCCTGGACGAATTGCCACCAGAAATTTCATCTGCTTGGTGACAGAGATGAAAGCGGCAGCGGTTATCCAAGCATCTTCACAAGAACTCCCTGTGGGTAACAATGCGCCCGTGTAGCCTAAACTATCTACAGCTTGGGCAATTTGTTGCAAATAATCAGGTGTGACAACACGAGAGCCAATATCTGTGCCTAAATAGCGTCCGTCATGAGATCCAGTAGGGATAAACCAAAGAATTTGCATTTGTGTCAGGCAGGGTACAAGTATAGTTTCTACGGTAAATCGATCGAATTTTCGTAGTTTATAGTCAGCATTTTACAGGAAATTATTTAAAACGCCAGTGATAGATTAACGATTCATAAAGAAAATTGTCTACAAAATTGACGTTTTCACGCACAATCGCGATAATCATGACACTTTTTTTGCAACAATGGCTGTCGTGACGAATACAAGTTTTATGTCAATTACCCACATTTTTGCGAATTTGAAGTATTCACTTCTGGTTTCGTGGCTTTATTAAAGGTAAGAACTTCAAACCCTCTCTCCCTGCTCCGAATGGCACGCTTGTTAAGCATAAATCCCTGGTATTCCTGGATGAAAGGGTGTGGGGTGTAGGATTGCAGGTTCGGGTGTGGGGAATTAAGAAGATGTTGAATTCCTTGACGCACTCGCATTCAATTGTCTGGAACACCCTACCCCCAACACCCTGCCCTCATGAGGTTTCACATGAATCTGAGTGCTATTCCCCCTGCTCCCCTGCCATCTCAACGTGTAAATTAAGTACTTAACAGCTTAGTCTTGTATCGGCGTCTTTTTGCCTCCTATTCGCCTTTAACCGAGTTGACGATTATTTTGATGGCAATTTTCTGCTTCGGATCTGTGTACTTAGTCAGTGTTGGCATCTTAGGCGAATATATAGGGCGCATCTACGAAGAAAAAGTACTAGGTCTTGCATTGTAACAAGCTCTATGCAAAGATAATTCTACTAAAGTACGGTAAGTCGATAGAATTATCGTCTTTAGATGGTGATTAATGCTGTCAAAATATAGCTGATTAGAAAATAGTGTTTTCAATTAATATTAATTGGCAAATAATCACTTGAATCTAAATCAAGCTTGAGTTGATGTCAGTAGCCATTGATAAACTTTGTACAGCATAACCCAAAAAACGGATTTCATGATGTCTCAAAAGTGTTAGTTCATATAGTGTGTGGTTGAGTTTACCTTGAGAATAGAGAAGTCTTTGCTCAGGCAGTTGTTATCTGATTATAGACGTTTTTAGGATTATTTAGAACGTCAGAGATCCTCGTTGTCTGCGAATTTTGAATTGAACATTTAACTACTTAGTATCGATTTTGATATCGATATAGTTTTGTGATTTTTCAGCAGCTAAAGTTTTGCTAAATCTATGTTCTAATCGTTTGCTAGAAAGATTAGAGCAATGATTTATCTTGTCTTTTATACCCAATCAAGGGCTAATTTATTCATTTTTAAGGTTGAGGAGTTAAGGAGTAATGTCGAAATTCCGCTGGAATTATAGATCCATAGTGTTGCTGCTTTTAGTGCTAGATATTCTAGCTATCCTGGTTTTTCATCCAGCCAAAAGTCAGGCTGAATTACCTAAATCTGATGTATCTACTATTGAAGTAGAAAATAACAAAGATCCAGAAGTTGTTGTCAATCAAACAGTAGACACTTCAATTGCACCAGTCACTGTTAAACAAGCTCCAACCGAGCTCCAAGATCGAGTGATACCTATATCACAATTGTTGCAAGTTGCACCGCCAACTAAGCAAAAGGCTCCAAATAATGCAGCAGGGCAAGTGACATCCGTCTCGCAACTATCAGATATTAAGCCGACCGATTGGGCATTTCAAGCATTACAGTCTTTAGTTGAGCGCTACGGTGTAATTGCAGGATATACAGATGGTACATTCAAAGGCGATCGCTCCCTAACGCGCTATGAATTTGCAGCTGGGTTGAATGCAGCTTTAGATCGCCTCAATGAACTAATAGCAACTTCGACAACAGATTTAGTCAAACGCGAAGACTTAGATACCATCAAAAAATTACAAGAACAATTTTCTCCAGAACTCGCCCAACTTCGGGGACGCGTAGATAGCCTAGAAGCACGATCTGCAAAGTTAGAAGCAACTCAATTTTCCACCACAACCAAACTTATAGGTCGTGCCCAGATTGTTCTTGGTTCACTTCTGGCTGGCAATAACGTCGTTACCAAGAGACAAGCACCTCGTAATGCCACGCTTCAAGGCTCAACTTCTTTACGGCTAAACACCAGTTTTAACGGTAGAGATTCACTAAGCTTGTCACTATCAGGTGGAAATATTGAATCGTTGGGACAAACAAGAGCTGAATCCACATTATTAGGAACTTATGAGGGGAGAACTGCTGATAACTCCAGTATTACTTTTGCACGTAACACTATTACTCTCGGTGGTGTTCGCTATCGGTTTCTACCTAATCCAGATACCCAAGTTAACATTTATGCCCTGTCTGATGGAGCTAGTGAGATAGGTCTGTCTGGCCCGATTAATCCATATTTTGAATCGTCTTCTGCAACTGGCGCTAATGGGATTTCACGATTTTCACGGCGGTCTTTGGTCTATAACTATGGAGATAGCGGCCCCGGCATTGCCATACTCCAGCGATTAGGCAAACAACTTCAATTCGGGATAGCGTACAGCGCACCAAACGGTGGTAATCCCACACCTAATAATGGCTTATTTACAGGTAGGTATTTAGCTTTAGCACAGTTAATATACTACTCCTCTAATCGGAATTTTCGGGTGGCTGCAACTTATGTCAATACTTATAGCCCAGCCAATACACGAGGTCTAAGTGGAACAAACTTCGGCCCAGCAGTCGGGAGCAACCTAGTAAACAGCACCGTGGCTGGAACAGGAACTGTGGGTAATCTTTATGGTCTACAGGCGTTCTATCAAATTAGTCCCAAGTTTGCAATTAATGGGTGGATAAGTTATGCAGCACACCGCTATTTGGGACGCGGAGATGGTAATGCTATGGATTGGGCGGTAGGACTAGCATTCCCGGATCTTTTTAGTGAAGGTGCTTTAGGGGGGGTTTTAGTTGGTATGGAACCGAAACTCACCAGGCTCAGTCAGAATGTAAATTTGGGAGCAGGTGCAGGACAAGCAGACAAAGATACTTCCCTGCACGTTGAGGCATTTTACCAATATAAAATCGGAGATAATATTGAGGTTACGCCGGGTTTGATCTGGATTACTGCACCAGACTCTGATTCCAACAATCCTGATAGTTTATTTGCTTGGGTTCGTACTGTCTTTAGGTTTTAACCAAGCCCCGTTGGGGCGGGGTGTGGGG
>JADEXV010000348.1 GCA_015206945.1 Nostocales cyanobacterium LEGE 12452
GATACTTTGGACGATATTGCCGCGCTCCTTGTTAATGTTGCTTCTCAGGCTTTCCAGCTTTGTTTTCGAGTAGCAAGAGAATGTATCAATCAGAAGCTGACAGTACCGTTCCAGCCCGATATTGTTCCTATCTGTATTTAGCTTGTAGGTTGCATGCATCAGAAGGTTCAGGATCCTTTCGTAGTTGCCGGGCGGCATTTCAAAGTATTGATGCGGTTGAGCTATAAGTTTGCCGTCCTTGTCCTCAAATAACATCCCCAGCAGATGCAACACTTCCGTTTCCGTGGAAAACACCTGGATCGAATTGACCGGCTTGCATTTCCACGCATCAACTAAGATCAGCCATAGTGATATGATTTCGTCGACGGAATAATCGAGCGGAATCCTGTCATATTGCCTTGGAAGCACTTCAACGGGTCGATGGGGTTCTTTGGCTACCACCACAACTGCTGGCTGGTGCGGCAGAATGCGCAGGGTGTTTTCACGTTCTCCACAGGCACGGACGAGATAGGCTTGAATAAAGCCCAAAGCATATATGCAGGATGGGACCGCAAACCCTTCGAAAAACAGATGATCAGAGCAGAATCTAATGAAGTGATCAAGTTTATTGATTTTCTGGTGAAGATCAGGGTTCAAGAGAGTAGACACAATTTGGGCTGGATAATCTTTCATCCCCTCAAAATAACCTTGCTCGAATTTACCTCTCAACTCGTTGACATAACCCTGCCCAACTACAAAAAGGTGATCAACGATAATGTTGTCCAGCCTGCTTTGTTTGCCGAAAAGAGAAAGCAGATTGGGTTCGCTGACAAAAACGGGGACGGCACCATCATCTGCAATATTTTGAAAAGGAAAATGTGAGGAAAGAAAGTCAGTTTCGGCCTTCTCAAACACCCCGTCTTCAAACCGTAGAAACGGATATTTTCCTTGCTCATCTAAATCTATCCCAAGGTTAGGATGAAAACCTGGCAAATTGAAAAAGTACATGAATTTAAATCGTTGAGTTAATCAATTCATCTAACAATGGATCTCCGATGTCTTCCAAATAGATATCTGTCGTTTTAAGGCTATCATGCCCCAGGCTTCGGCCAATGGTTTCCTTTGATATACCACTACGGCGGAGAGTTGTCGCGTATGAGTGCCTGGCCACGTAAGTGGTTATTGGTTTTAGGATGCCAAGAGATACTCCGAGTTCTTTAATTTGCTTGTTTACTCGGGTGAGTATTTTCTTTTTACGATCTCGGATTGATTGGATAGTTGCATGCCGCTTGTAAAGAATGGGGAATAAATATCCGGCATCGCTGTTCCCCTTCAAATTTCTGTAGTATTCTAAGATCTGAATGGCTGCTGGATGCAATCGAAACCTGAACTCCTCCTTGGTTTTAGATTTTACATAGTGAAGCTCTTCATCCACGATGTTAGTCCATTTGAGTTCAGCCAAATTGGTAAAATTTAATCCCATGGAATAAAAGCTGAAAAGGAAGTAATTTCTCGAATTGATCAGGGAGTCGTTTTCAGGATCTATCACCGCAGATGCAATCAATTCAATCTGATCCCTGGTTATAGCCCTTTTCTTAGTGCGAGGATTATTATACTTAGAAAATGAAAAGTCCTTAAACGGATAATGTGTTTCAGGGTAATACTTTTCCTTGATCCCCACTTTCCAAAGTGTACGGAATGTTCTCAAATAAAAACTTCGCGTAACGATTGAGCAGCCCCTGTCAATCAGCCAGTTCTCGTACTTATTCAAAAATGAAAGCCCGATTGATAAGATATCCGGATCCTTTTGATTGGTGAAATTTTTTAGGCTCTTCAAAGTCGAAACATAGGATTCTGCACTTCCCAAACGATTCAAACTACGGAGCTTGGTGATATGTTCTTCGAAAAGTACAAAGAGTTTTTTCTTCTCACCTTCCGTTTCGCCTCCGGTCAGCTTTTTGACCAGCGCTTTGATATCTTCAAACGATGGACGTTTACCTTGTTTCCCAAAGGAAATTATCATGAAATCAACTTCTGACTCTATCGTTCTAAGCAAAAGGTTGATTTCCTTATGTTTTGGATGTATTTTGCTTACAGATTGAGATTTAGGCTGCCATTCGTTTTCACCCGAATATCTCCTTGTACTAACCAGCAGGTTCTTTCTGTCGATAATTATTTGGAGCATTATCGCAAACTGATCTTCTACTGATTCATGTTTCTTTCTTAAAACAAACTTGGTTGAAATAGCCATGATGCTGCAACTTTAGGTCGAACATAGGTCGAACATAGGTCGAACATTTCGCGTCTAACGTAAGTTAACCAAAGTTACAAAAAATAATGAAAATCCTCATTTAGAGATGTTTAGGATAATTTAACATAGAGAAACTTCTTGGAATAATACAAATTTACTCCGATGGGGTGCTAGGGGTCGCAAGTTCGAATCTTGTCATCCCGACATTGAAAATCAGCCACTTACAACACAATGTTGTGAGTGGCTTTTTCATTAGGTCGAACATAGATACCTCTTTATCCCGGTATAAAAGATAGCCCCGCGATTCACTGAACCGAGGGGCTATCTCTCTCTCTATAACTAACGGACTAAAAATGGTATTGTGTTATTGGATACTATACCCCCCGTCCACAACCAATGTGTGGCCTATTATTAAACTGGCTGCGTCGCTGCATAACCAAACCACAGCATTCGCAATTTCTTCCGGCCGCCCCAGTCGCTTTACCGGAACAGACTGTATCATAGTGTCGAGCAATTCTTGCTGCCCGCCTGCAATCATCGCGTCCACCATAGGTGTGTGGATGATGCCGGGGCATACGGTGTTGACCCGGATTCCCTGTGGTGCATATTCCAGTGCCGCGCTTTTGGTCAGGCCGATCACGCCATGCTTCGCAGCGTGATAAGTACCGCGCTGGGCGCCTCCGAGAATGCCGCCGATGGAAGAGCAGTTCACAATAGCCCCGCTGCCTTGCTTGCGCATTTGTTGTAATTCATACTTCATACAGCTCCAAACGCCCCGCAAATTGATGGCTGTAACGCGGTCGAAGTCCTCGCGGGTCTGGTCGGCGGCCCCTGCCAGGGCGTTCTGTACGGCTGCATTGTTGAAAGCTGCATCCAAACGACCAAAGGTGGCTACCGTTTTTTCTACCATTGCCTGCACAGCTGCATCGTCGGACACGTCGCATACGATCGCCAGTGTGCGATGTCCTTCGTCCGCCAGTTGTTCGGCTGCCGCATGCACCTGCTGTTCGTTCCAATCCGCTAGTACAACCGATGCGCCCGCTTGGGCAAATGCTTTGGCGGCTGCAAACCCGATTCCCATTGCTGCCCCGGTTACCAACGCCACTTTATCTTTCATAATCTCCATATACCAATCATTTGTTTGTCATACAAAGGTCGCAATACAGTGATAATCAGTATTTATACAGTTCACTGCTTTATTTACCATTTTTACAGGTAGTCGAATATTGAGCAGCGGACCGTTGATCGTCAAGAAAACCTTCTCAGTGCAAAGAGCGAGGTAGGCACGTGTTAAAAAGTGCCTGATCAGTTCAAATTCCGAAAGTCATTTGGCGTGTACCCGGTTTTTTGTTTAAAAAGCCGCGTAAAATGCTGTTGGTACTTAAACCCCAATTGGTAGGCGATTTCACCCAGCGAGGTGTTGGCTTCAAAGAGCTTTGCTTTGGCTTCTTCAATCAACCTTGACTGAATAAATTCCAATGCTGTACGGCCTGTCTCTTTTTTGATCAGGTCGCCAAAGTAATTCGGGGAGAGGTTAAGCGTGTCGGCGCAATATGCCACACTTGGTAATCCCATTGTCTGCGCTTTCTGAGACTTGAAGTAATCGCTGAGTAATTGTTCGAAACGCATGAGAATGTCTTTGTTGGCTGTACTGCGGGTGATAAACTGCCGATCGTAAAAGCGCATGCAGTAATTCAAAAACAGTTCTATGTTTGAAACAATCAGTGTTTTACTGTGCCTGTCGATATTTTGAATTATCTCGGCGCTGATTTTTTCAAAACAATCCACAATAGTCTCTCTCTCCTTTTTTGATAAATGTAAGGCCTCATTGACCTCATAGGAAAAGAACGAATAATCCTTGATCGTTTTGCCCAGGTGCGTGCCGGCAAGTAAGTCGGGATGAAAAACCAAGGCATAGCCGTAGGCTTTTATCAGTTCTCCTTTGGTGTCGACGCCATATACCTGGCCTGGTGCCACAAAAACCAGTGTTCCGTCTTCATAATCGTAAGGCTGGCATCCATACGTCATATCTCCGCACTTCACACTTTTTAAAAACACGGCATATACGCCCATATAATGCCGGAAGTGTTGTGCAGTCGGCATGCCATCGAATTTGACAACACTCACCAGAGGATGCAGCGTGTCAGCACCCACCCAATTGTTATAATGCTTAACAGCATCTATTCGCTCTACCTGTTCCATATCTCATTGGTTTTCATGCCAAATATAGTCACGCTATATTCTTAACAATCCTGCCAAAGTCCAAATCAGTAAAACTGGTAAATACATCTGTAAACTGTATAAAAGCGGCGGCTCCCATTGTGCAATCTTTGTATGGAACAGGATTTGATAATATCGATCTATAATTATTAGGTGATAATGAATAAAAACAACATCCAAATGCGCACGGTACTCGGATTAGCAGCTGCATTAATTTTCAACGCATCCCTGCCGTCCAA
Source organism: Nostocales cyanobacterium LEGE 12452 (assembly GCA_015206945.1). GTDB lineage: Bacteria > Cyanobacteriota > Cyanobacteriia > Cyanobacteriales > Nostocaceae > Nostoc. Next base: position 4,690 of record JADEXV010000348.1, read on the forward strand.
TGCGCAGTCAGGCCAAAAGGTATATTCAACTTATTGCTCAGGATGTCACGGGGCAAAATTGGAGGGTAGTATAGCAACAGCACTGATTAAGAAAGAATGGAAGCATGGTGGGGACAAACAATCGTTGGTTAAAACCATCAGTAAAGGTATTCCTTCAACAGAAATGATCGGCTGGGAAAGTGTGCTGTCCAAAGAGCAGATTGATGAGATTGCCAGCGTCATCGTAAGTGCTCAGACGTCGCCTGATCTAATTAAAAATTTGGATCTGCCCCTCTCAGTTAAGACCAGGAATTATAACCTAAAAATAGAAAAACTCGTCACCGGTGGTATAACCGGCCCGTGGGGCTTAGAGTTTGTAGGTACCAATCGTGCCCTGATCACCGGGAAGACAGGCGAGCTGAGATGGATGGTCAATGGCAAATTAGATGATCGACCGATCAGCGGTCTGCCGCAGACGTATGCAGATGACAATTATGGGGGTATGATGGATCTGGCATTAGAGCCCGAACATCGAAAAACGGGTTGGGTTTATTTGGCTTACAGTCACAACGCCCAAAACAGTAAAGATAAGATGGCACCGGGCATGACCAAAATTGTGCGGGGGAAGGTGGTCGATCACAAATGGGTCGATCAGCAGGTGCTCTTTGAGGTTCAGGATTCGCTCTATGTAAAAGGCGGCTCGCGTTGGGGGTGCAGGTTTCTCATTGATAAGCAGGGCTTTCTCTATTTCACGATCGGCGATATGGGGCGTGCGGACGATTCCCAGGATTTGAGTAAACCTACCGGCAAAATTTACCGCATCAACAGGGACGGATCTATTCCCAGGGATAATCCTTTTTATGGAAAGCCAGGGGTAATCCAGGCGATTTATAGCTGGGGAAACCGGAATGCCCAGGGCATTGCTCAGCACCCGACAACTGGTGTGATATATGTATCAGAACACGGCCCACAAGGAGGCGACGAATTGAACATTCTTAAAAACGGGGCAAACTACGGCTGGCCGGTCATTACTTATGGCATTGATTACGACGGAAGCGTCATTACGAATTTGACGCATAAGGATGGCATGGAACAGCCCATCACTTATTGGACGCCATCCATCGCTGTGGGCGCCATTGAGTTTGTCACCGGCAACAGATTCAACCGCTGGAAGAACAACTTGATTGTTACCGCTTTAAAGTTTCAGGAGGTACGCAGATTGGTGATTGACGGGGATAAGGTGAAGGAGCAGGAAATTCTGCTCAAAGGGTACGGGAGGGTCAGAGATGTGAAATTTGGCCCGGATGGAGCAATGTATGTCGTAACAAATGGCCCG
>JADEXV010000525.1 GCA_015206945.1 Nostocales cyanobacterium LEGE 12452
GCCAAGTTTTGGTTGAATTAACTTCTGCGTTGTTGTCATACTTAACTGATTTTAAGGTTAGTAAAGTTACTAACTGTCAGATTAAGTCTCAACTAATACAGATTAGAATTAGATATTTGATAAACTATTTGAATCTTTTTGTTAATAATCATCTCGACAAATTGAAGGGATTCGATAGTGATAGGGTGGAAAGACTAATCGTGGCGTTCTTTGTCGGTTTTCCAGCTCGCTCCTCAGCCTCACAATTTGCAATCACTCTTCGAGATAATGCAAACGCCATAAACATATACTGCACCGAGATGGAGATAAAATGCCACGGCAATTCGGCCTTAAGCACCCTTTATGGGGGCTCAGCCTAGTCATTGGTTTTCTCGATCACAACTTAATTCCGAACTTTTTTCACCTTAGAAGAATTGCCTCGAAGTAGTGAATTTCTTTAATTGGCATCTGATTGCCATTTTGGGGCCCTACTACTAAGTCAATCCAACTCTGAGAGGTAATTGTCCGCTCGGCAATAATTAGAAGTCTTGAATTTGGAAGAAGTAAATACTCATACTCAGATGCACCAAATGTTGGATCCAAATCCATGGAAAGCATAGGTGTGCCTTCGCTGCAATGGATTTCAAGAATTGCGGGTGTGTTCCCCTTCTTTGGAAATAAAAACTTAGACGCTGTTTTTCGCCAGAGAGTTGTTGATAAAAATGCTGGATCGATTATGAAGTCCTTCTTTTTCCAACGAAGGACATCATTGAGGGATGTTCCTCTATAAAGGGTTTTCGGCTCAGGAGAATGATTTTTTTCTATCAATTCATGTAGAATTTGGATTCCTCGAAGCCATTCCGCGTCAAACTGTCTTCCATCACGAAGTCCATGATTAACTGTAGTTGCGAAGGCGTCAAGATCGTCTTCTTCAATCGCACTATCAGACTTATACATTCTGTATATCCTTTTCTCAAGATCCATGAAATGTTCAAATTTTAGATCGTACATCTCCATTGTATGTCCACGAAATGTCATGAGACTTTAAACTGGCTCCAGAAGTTTCTTCATATTTGAAAACGTTCGTGTACATTAGAACTTGCGTCCGTGGGAGGATCAGAATATTGTCTGATTTTAGTGATTAGAGCAGACAAAGCCCTATAGTCCTCATTTCCATCATTTATCCATTTTTGAATAAATGTTTTCTGGATCATTAGAATCTCATCTGATTTGTCATCCCCCGAAATATATCTAGCGTGAATTGAAAATTTTTCTTTAAAACTTTGCGCTGTACTAATTTTCTCAATGTATTCGGTATATTTATTTATATCTAAAACGGCCTTGGCAACGGTATCCGAAAATGTGTCGTTCCAAATTAGCTCCTCAGGAGTATTCTTTGG
>JADEXV010000349.1 GCA_015206945.1 Nostocales cyanobacterium LEGE 12452
GTACTAAGCCGATGAATCTTTGGTCAAGAATGGATTTAATTGCATTAACAAATGAACGCTTTCTAGGAGAGTATTATGATTTTATTTCTGATTACAGTGGCGGATGGATGATTAAGTTTTTGTATCTGATTAAAGTGAATGTTGCTCTCTGGTTTGGATGGGAGTCACAGCCAGAATATGACGACTGGTATTGGGGATTGGGGTATTTTGAAGAGGAATACCGACAAGACTGGAATGCACCAATAGGAGCTTGTGATTGGCAGGAAATCTGCACTCCTGTAAGTTTTCTCAGATGGCAATATGGTATCAGTGAAAACTCGAATTATTAATCGATAACAGGTTAATCAGCTAAGGATTAAAAATGGCTAATTTCCCAGCAATTAATTCAGTTGTCAAAGTCATTAAAGCACTTTCAGAAAAAGACCCAAGGTTAGGGTAAACAGGTACAGTAATTCAGTATTCAGGACACGGCATGGTTTGCGTTCATTTCTCAGATATGCCACCTGGTCAAAGAATTTTTTCAATTCGCATCATTTACAAACCATAGAATCATAGTCAAGATTATGCCGAGAAAATCTACTCATCCTACTCCTACTGACAATTCCTCACTATGCATACAATACCTTCGTCGGTGTGGGGGTAGCGCTCGATTGTGTCATATTAACTTCAGTTTGTCAGTTATTCAAACCTTGGTCAATCAAAGGAAGGTAAAGATTAGCAATACTGGTGCAGGGTTTTTTATTGAATTGGAGGATTCCAAATGACTAACCATAAACAAGTTGTTTACCAATCTCAATTAGACCACAAGAGTAAATTAGTTCTGCGCCGCCGTACTAAGAGAAGATTCAACCCCAAAATTTTCATCAAGCGCACCATAGAAACAATTGCAATTGTCTCTCTGCTGTTGACTGGGTTTTCAGGAGTAGGGGCAATGGGATGCTGGGGAATGGAGATTGCCACAAGTTCTCAACATTGGCAGCATCAGAAAAAGACCTGCTTGGGGATGATGTTAGTTTGTTTTTCAGGCTTCTTGGGCAGTGCTTTGATTGGAGCAAGCCTCAGTATTCAACAGGACAAATTTTAGGAGGAACAACGATGGAAATTAAATTAACCACAGCAGAGATTCGGACTATCTTGCAGGGTTGTCAATATACGTTGCGGCTTGTGGGGAGTAGTAAGGATTATCGCAGGCTTCAATCGTCAGAGCATTTTTCTACATCAAATGATGTGGTGTTAAATGATGCGTTTAATGTTTTGGGAGAAATAGTAGAGGCAATTGATCAGGTGGAGCAATTTAATCAACAAGGAGAATCAAGTCATGGAGCAGGAAATTAAAAATGCAGTCGGCTTAGGTAGCCCTGAACTTGTGATAGAGTCAAAACCAAAACCAGAACCTGAACCAAAACCAACCGTAACGATTTACGACTTCTCTTCTTTGTTATCTAAAAACGAACCACCTAAAAGACAGAGATGAACACAAAGCAATTGATTCTTAAATCTGCCATTGGAGTTTTCGCATTTTCCACTATTTTGAGTGGCTGTGTTATGGTTTTCGGGCAAAAGAAAACCAATCACTTCAGCATCACAATATCTGCAAGCGCGGCGAGGCTGGTTTTCTGTTTCAGCATGATGGGAACTGGATTGACCATGTTTATTGGTAGCCGGGTTGAAACAGCGCAATTTGAAGAATCACTGAAACCCAGACCTGTGCCTCTTCCGTGCCGAGGTTGCAAGCATTTTCACGGGGTTGTCTACAACGGTGTGCTTCTCAATTGCGCTGTTCATCCCGAAGGCTGCTTCGGTGATGAATGCCCCGATTGGCAAAGCTTTCGACTATCTAAATAAGTAGGAGCAATAAATAAAATGACGTTAACTCTAGATAATCGCTCTCGAAACAAAGAATCGTCTCTGACGCAAGCATTACGGCAGATACAACAGCTAAACTCCAAGATTCAAGAGTTGGAGCAGCAGCATCAAGATTATGTGCATCAGCAACAGAATCTGATTGCCGCGATCGCTGAAATTTGTATTTCTCCAATACAGGAAATACAGGCGCTGCGGATTCTGATCTGTCGGGGAGAAGCAGCTTGTCGGCAGTACTTGCGTTCGGTGCTAGTCAAACAGGGTCAGACTTCAAAAATGACCACAGGACAAATGGAACAACCCACTTTAGATAAAAGAGCCAAAAACCGGGGTTTTCTGCAAAATTCAAAAAAATGAATTTTCTTTCTCATAGAGGCGCGGAATCAGTCAGAGCAAGGGATTGAGCAGACCATGAGACAGCTATTTTCACGGCATTACTAGGGTTTTGAGCCTCATCGAAATCATCCGCGTGTCCCAAAGCCTTGATGCTACCGTGTTTGAGGTCGAGCAGAGTCTCATGGTCTGCTTGCTTTTTAGCGAAGGCACAAAAAAAGGGGGGTGCAATATCCCCCCTTTAGACTAAATCCCGTCAACTTATTCAGCTGTATTTTGTGCTTCAGGAATCAAACCCAACTGGTAACGGGCAAGAGTTCCTTGAAGGTGAAGCGCAAATCCTTTTTCCCAAAAGACGCGATGCATTTCTGACTCATTCCAGCCCTCCATTGCTTGAACTCGCTTTGCGGCTTCATACAACGGTTCTGGAATAGAAACTCCAGTCTGAACCATTTTTGGTGTAGTTTTCTTAGGCATTTTCTCCTCGGCAATAACGCTTACCTAACTTTACCCCTATAGTTCTATGTTTTTGCCGGGAATTTTTTCAGAAAAATACCTTATCTATAGGGTTATAGATAAGGTATTTATGTTAATCTAGAATTGCAAAGATGTTACGGCTGTTTCTATGGCAGGAACAATTCTGAGGAACGAATATGAAAAAATTGTTGGTCAAGTTAGTGATTACACTTGGCCAAGAATTCTTCGTCGATTAGAAATATCTGATACCACTAGTGCCAAAGCTGGGGTAATTCTGCTGGTAAGAGCTTATGCTCAACTAAAGCTTTTAAATCCCAATCGCACCATTCGATTATCAGATGTTCAACGCTACGAATTTATTTGTTCAAACTTGCCACAATTGTCATGCAACGGCGCTCAACTCTTTGAAGCATTACAAAGGCTAGAACCGCGACCATCTAAACCAACAATTTATCGGTGGGGTCAAGAAATTGGAGTGCCATTTTCTGTGGACAAGATGTACACAGAAATTGAAATTCAGCAATGGGTAAAGAAAATTGCTTCTCAAACTAAATTTAAGTTTCGTCAACCTAAATCAATAGGAGTCGCTTCATGAAAGATTTGCAAGAACTTCTCATCGCTAATGGAATCGAAATGAGTTCTGAAGAACTACGCTTGTACTTACAAAAGAAAGACGTAGATCCCGATGCGATTACTGAGGCAGAAATTATTGCCATATCTGACGAACTTGTGGCACTCAAAAAAGCTAGTAATTTAATTGTTTCTAGCAATGGTAAAACAGCTAAAAGTACCAAACGTACTGCCAAAACCAATAAAGCTCAACAGAGCATGAGTGATTATAAAACTTCACTTGCCAATCAGGCCAAGCAGTCGTTAGCAGAGATTCAATCTTTTACAGCACTTACGGCAGCTATGAGGTACATCCCCAAATCTGAAAGCTTTGATAGGAGAGGGCAAGGAGAAAAACTGTATTGCATAATAGCCGGAAGCGCTGTAATTCTGCAATTACCCAAGGGACACGTGAGTTTGCTCACAAGGAGGCAGTTGAAACAATCGAGACTTTAGCTAATGTGTCTAACGAGTATTTAGCAGAAGTCGCACAGTTCGCCAAAGAATTCCAGGGAGAACCAGAAGCCTTTTTTCGGTTCGGTCAGGAGATTACATCGCTCTATCTCTCTGCTAGCAATGCAGATGCGACCGAATAAATTCATCTTGGTAGCAGCAGTACTAAATCTGCTGCTATTAACCCTCGTTTTGGGCGTGGCAATATATGGAGCAACAAGACCAAACCCATCGCAAAGCATTAAATATTCACCTGAAGAAGGACGGGGAATTGAATCTGTCAGGGCTGACACTAGAAAATCTGACAACAGAAGAATTCCTGGTAGTCCAGCAAATTATTGATGAGTCGAGAGTGCGATCAAAGGACAATAGACAGATTGAGGAGTTAATGCAACGGGGAATGATGGCTCAAACTGCGATCGCAGCAATAACAGTTTTGATGTTTTCATTCATGGGCATATATGGCATAACCCGATATATCGGCTCACAAGTTCAACAAGTTCAGCAAACTTATACCAATTTTAAGTAGTAGGGGGGAGAAAGCAATGTTAGGAAAATGGCTTCCTGGTTTGTTTGGTAGTAAAGGTGATGGAGTAGTATCAACGGATTTAAGAGTTGGGGATGCTACCCAAATTGAAGGAAATCTCCCTTCATCAATCCGCGATCGCTACACATTGCCAGCTTACACTACAGCAAAGCAGGTTCTTGATGAAGCAGAAGTGGCTGGCACTCTAAAAGCACAGAAGTGGTTGCACACTAAATTTTCCCGGCATAGGCTCAAGCAGTTGCAATCCTTGGCAGAGATGTATAAAAACCAATTGGCATATTCTCAAGAAGCCATGAAGGTTGAGGAAGATTTACAGCGAACCAGAGGGTTACATGGGGAGGCGGTAATTCGTCATGCCTTTGGTTCGCAGGAACAACAACGCCAGTTGGGGGGATATGAGAAAGCATTTGATGAAGTGGGAGATTCATTCCGATTTTAGGTTATGCAAAGTATTAAGCTCTCTCATGTAGGATATGCAGTATGTGGGGTTGGCTTTTCTATGTTTATGGGTTATTTATCCGTTGCCAGCCCCGTTAGTCGATACATTCTTTGGTTTATTGGCATAATCTCCATCTGCTGCATAGTTCTGGGGTTATTCAACTTTGGCGGTTTAGTCATTAAAGGTTTTGGCTTCAACCGCAAGACTTTCACCATTGGGTTAATGCCTGGAGTAATATTCCTGTTTGTCTTCTTGACTTTAGTTGCAGCCGGTGTTGCGTTGGGGGTGAGATAAGTTTATGCCATTTGAATTACAACGTCTAACTGCCAGTAGCGTCATTCATGCAGAACGGAGTATTTTATGTTCTTTAGGAGCGAGTGCAGTGTTATGTCTGTCTGCTCCTTTTTTCTTAAACACTGATCGAATAACAACCGGAATCTTACTCGGCGCTGGGACGGTCAGTGCTGGGTTGTTTGGGGTATCCGCCCAAATCAGCGAAAGTAAGGAAAAAGTTTACCAGTCTTTGCTAGAAGCTGACTTGAAATCACTTAAACAGCATTTACAAGGTGAGGCTGTTTATGATTATGTTACGACTGCGATCGCAGCCAAACGCCGAGTTGCTGATTATGTGAATCGGCTACCAATGCAAGAGCGCCCCCGGTGGATAGCAGAATATCAGTTGCAAGGGTTGGTTACACTCCCAGAACCACCAGCACAACAATCACCTTCACCGACTGGTATTCCCAATCCCGATATTGCTGACATTGATGAAGAGTCGGTACAGTCCGTGATTAATCCGGGTGCGATGAAAGTTCTCCAAGCGATCGCAGCTAATTATCCTGAGTACATCAGAATTGATGGTGCTTGGATTGATGAACTGTGTGATGCTGCATCTAATCAAAATATGACTCTTCGCAGTAATCACCATTTTTATCTTTCTGGCGGAACGCAGTCTGGAAAGTCTACGCTGGCTGGCGTGATTATCAATAAAATTGCTGCAAAATCTCAAAGCCCGGCAATTGTGATTGGCAGCGATCCAAAGGATGATGTCACCAGATGGTTGTGCAAGTTCAGCCGTAAGTTTGACGGCATGAAAGAACTAAAAAACTGGATTACCTTTGCCACAGACCAAATTGACAAACAGAAAGCAAGAGTATCAATTGTTGGTGGTGAATGTCAGGGTGTCCCGGAATTATTTCTTGCACAGGATGAGGTGGACTCTGTATTTGGTGGTGGCAAGGGA
>JADEXV010000526.1 GCA_015206945.1 Nostocales cyanobacterium LEGE 12452
ACGGTGTTCGTGTAGTCAAGAGCAACTTCGTGTGCGGCTGTATTCATCAGACATCTCATCCTTGAGAGCGTTTTAAAACAAGGTTATAACAGGGTCATCATGGGCGGAATTATAGCGATATAGCTTTACTACCCGGCCACAATGGCCCCAAGAACTAATAATAATTTGGGGTAGAGGGCGCGTAATTGGGCTATAAATCTCTAAATAAAAGGGTTTGAGGCAGTAACACCCAAAAGATGCTCCAGTTTTTAACCGAAAAGTTGTAAATAAAGTTAATAAAATACTTCAGATGTTGTCGCCATACTCTATCGCTGCCCTAATCAATTATCCCAAAATTACCGATAGTCTTTCTGATGTGGGCTATTGGAGTGATGAGTGGGGTGTTGGTGGTAAATCTGGCGTGAAGATTCAGGAAATGCGATTGCTTGGAGGAAACATGTTCTGTTTTCTACAATCTTATAAACAACCGAAAATAACAGAAGCTTGTACCCTATAAATAGACTGTTGAGGCTGCTTGCCATTAAAGAAAGTACAATAACATGGCTTTATTTGATGAATTTGTGTGCTATCGAAGCGTGCGCTCTGTCGATATGATCTTTGGCGTAGTTACTTCTATGCTATTGCACTCTATTTTATTAATGGGGAGCAAATATTGGTACAGAGTTTTGATGCATGAGCCGAAGCAAGAAATTAGCCAAGAGATTCCAATCGAGATAGTTGAAGTTCCTCCTCAGAAAACAGACATAACTCCTCCTTCCTCATTCCGGGCTACCAAAAATTCTCTTGCTGGTGGTAAAGCTTTGCCAGAAAGACCTGTTTTGGGGTTGAAGTTAGGGAATCTGGCAGGACAGAAAGCCGATAACGAGCGTTCTTTTGACTTAACAGCCTCATCTCCTCTTAAGGTATTCCAGACAGGACGGCAGCAGAAGAAAACGGAATTACCAAATCGATCTGGTCAACAACCGCAATTCAAATCTCCAAAAACGGCATCAGCATCTGCAAGCGAGACACAAGTACCTAATTCTCAAAAACTTGCAGTAGCACCAATGACCACACCACTGCCAGCTCCATTTTTGAAAGCAGCACCCAACCCAAAGCAAATACCTTCAGTACCACCTGCAAGCGAGACACAAATACCTAATTCTAAGAAAATTGCAGTAGCACCAGTGACTAGACCACAGCCAGTTCCGCTTTTGAAAACAGCGCCTTTGACAACACCTTTAGTACTCAACCCAAAACAAATACCTTCAGCACCTTCAACCACGGCACAAGTACCTAATTCTCAAAAACTTGCAGTAGCACCAGTGACTAGCCCACAGCCAGCCCAATTGGGAAAAACAGCACTTGAAAGAGCTACGACACTACCAGTAC
>JADEXV010000350.1 GCA_015206945.1 Nostocales cyanobacterium LEGE 12452
ACCCAATGCCCACTTGCCCTGAGCGAAGTCGAAGGGATGCCCCATGCCCCATACCCAATGCCCAATCTCAAAATCCAAAACCCAAAATCCAAAATTGTTATGGTTAGTCTGCTAGAAAATCCCTTACGCGTTGGTCTGCAACAACAAGGGATGCCCGAACCCCAGATTATAGTCATTTTTGGCGCTTCTGGCGATCTCACCTGGCGCAAACTAGTGCCAGCACTTTACAAATTGCGGCGAGAACGGCGTATTCCCCCAGAAACGACCATTGTCGGTGTGGCACGTCGAGAATGGAGCCATGAGTACTTCCGCGAACAAATGCAAAAGGGCATGGAAGAAGCCCATGCCGATGTCGATTTAGGGGAACTCTGGCAAGATTTCTCTCAAGGTCTGTTCTATAGCCCTGGAGATATAGACAACCCCGAAGGCTACCAGAAACTAAAAAACTTATTGAGTGAATTAGACGAAAAACGGGGCACACGAGGGAATCGGATGTTCTACCTCTCGGTTGCCCCTTCATTCTTTCCTGAAGCGATTAAGCAGCTAGGAAGCGCCGGGATGCTAGAAGATCCCTACAAACATCGTCTAGTAGTTGAAAAACCCTTTGGTCGAGACTTGGCTTCTGCCCAGAGTCTTAACCAAGTGGTACAGAAATATTGTAAAGAAAACCAAGTATACCGCATTGACCACTACTTGGGTAAAGAAACAGTTCAGAATTTGCTGGTGTTTCGCTTTGCCAATGCGATTTTTGAACCGTTGTGGAATCGCCAATTTGTAGACCACGTGCAAATTACCGTGGCAGAAACCGTGGGAGTCGAAGACCGGGCTGGTTACTATGAAAGCGCCGGCGCACTACGGGATATGTTGCAAAACCACTTAATGCAACTTTATTGTCTAACGGCGATGGAAGCACCCAACGCAATGGATGCCGACAGCATCCGCACAGAAAAAGTGAAGGTACTCCAAGCTACTCGTTTAGCTGATGTTCACAATCTGTCGCGGTCAGCAGTACGCGGTCAGTACAGTGCTGGCTGGATGAAGGGTCAAGCAGTGCCAGGGTATCGGACAGAACCAGGCGTTGATCCCAATTCCACCACACCGACCTACGTCGCCATGAAGTTTTTGGTAGATAACTGGCGCTGGAAAGGTGTTCCTTTCTACTTGCGTACCGGGAAGCGGATGCCGAAAAAAGTCAGTGAGATTGCCATTCACTTCCGCGAAGTTCCATCTCGGATGTTCCAATCTGCTGCCCAACAGACAAACGCCAATATTTTGACGATGCGGATTCAGCCGAATGAAGGTATTTCCCTGCGTTTTGATGTGAAAATGCCGGGGGCAGAATTCCGTACCCGTTCCGTTGACATGGACTTTAGTTATGGTTCCTTTGGCATCCAAGCCACATCTGATGCCTACGATCGCTTATTCCTTGATTGTATGATGGGCGATCAAACATTGTTCACCCGCGCGGACGAAGTAGAAGCCGCTTGGCAGGTCGTAACGCCAGCCCTTTCCGTTTGGGATGCACCCGCCGACGCCAATACTATTCCCCAATATGAAGCTGGAACCTGGGAACCAACAGAAGCAGAATTCTTAATTAACCAGGATGGCCGTCGCTGGCGCAGACTCTAAATATTAGTCATTAGTCATTGGTCATTAGTCACTAGTAACAACAAATGACAAATGACTAATGATGAATGATAAAATCCAAAATCCAAAATCCAAAATCCACAATTTCCTATGGCTCCCCAAGCTTCTACAATTTATTCACTTCAGGCGCCAAAAGATATTTCGCTTAACGAAATAGAAGCGGAACTTCATCAAATTTGGCAAAGTTACGGCATTACTGGCGAGGACGGTGGGCTTCCTGCTGCCACTCGCGCCACGACATTTACCTTGGTGGTTTACGAACCCGAAGAAACCCAATATCTTTTGGCTACTTTGGGATTTTACAACGGCCCGCTTGACGGGATTTTAGGGCCTCAGATGGTAGCTGCCTTGCGGCAAGTGCAGAAAAAATATGCATTGCCAGATACTGGAACAGCAACACCTGAAACTCTGGCTATCTTGAGAGAAGAATTCGTCAAACGTCAAGGAAACGGCGCTGCGGGAGACAATGCTTCAATTGAACTTCCCAGCTTAAATGCCCCAAGCCCCAGAATTGCTGATGAAATCGCCCTCCGCAACCCCTGCCGGATCATCGCGCTATTTCCGATTACTGGCGAAGATGAAGGGGTGAAAGCCCAAGTTTCTGCCTATTGCCCGATCCAAAAACAATCATCAAGCACGCTAATTTGCTGCGAATACATCACTCTCAGTGGAACTGCTGCTGCCTTAGAACGCATCGGTGGTATGATTCCAGCATTGTTGATTGGTGGCTTACCAAAGTTTCTCTGGTGGAAAGCAACGCCAGACCCCAATAACAGTCTATTCAAGCGGTTGGCAGCCGTTTGCAATAATGTGATTGTGGATTCTTGCCGCTTTAACGAGCCAGAAAGTGACTTACTCCACCTCCAAGATTTGGTAGAAAGTGGTGTTCCCCTGGCTGACCTCAACTGGCGTCGCCTCTCAGCTTGGCAGGAATTGACAGCTGAAGCTTACGACTCACCTCATCGTCGGGCTGCCCTGCGGGAAGTTGACCGAGTAACTATTGATTACGAAAAAGGCAACCCTGCACAAGCATTGCTGTTTTTGGGTTGGTTGGCAAGTCGTTTAGGATGGCAGCCAGTTTCGTATAAAAAGGAAACCGGAGATTATGAGATCACTCGTATTAACTTTATTGCTCAAGACCAACGCCAAGTAGAAACTGAATTAGCGGGTGTTCCCCTTGCTGATGTGGGTGAAATTGCTGGCGACTTGATTGCTTTGCGCCTCAGTTCGACCAATCCGAAGGCAGACTGTGGTACAGTAATTTGCTCGGAAACTGGTGGTTGTATGCGGATGGAAACGCACGGTGGCGCTCAATCTGCTGGTCTATTTCAACAGGTGACTTCACTTTCAGAACAAAAGGCGGAAGCATTGCTGAGTCAGCAGGTACAACGCTGGGGTCGTGAGTCACTTTTTGAAGAAAGTCTGGGAGTGACTGCGAATATTTTCAAATTGGAAACAAATAGTTAGTTTCGCTTGGAAACAATAAAAGTTACCAGAATTGCGAAAATCAAACACAAACTCTTCAGATTTTTGGATATTTCAATAATCTGGAGGGTTTTTCTATTTTCCTTGGAGGCAAGAGACGCGATGAATCGCCGTCTCTACAAGAATCAATCCTTTGTATATACGGGGATTTATCGCGTTTTTAGCGATCAATAATTTTCATCAAAAAATCTTAATCATGCATTGGCATAGCAGGTCGATGCATTGGCATAGCAAGTCGATGCATTGGCATAACAGGTCGATGCATTGGCGTAACAAATCGATGCATTAACATAACAGGTCGATGCATTGGCATAACAAATCGATGCATTAACATAGCAGGTTAAGACGTGGGACAGCTTTAGAAGACTTTTGTATACACCGTAGCCTTGCTTGAGAGAGGGATTTAGGGTGAGGGTTTCGATTCATGCAAAAAGTCTATTGAAAAGATACCTCGTATTTACCTCCACGCTCCAGGGCGCGTTTGTAAGCTGGTCTTTCATGAATGCACTCGACAAATTCTTTCAGCTTTGGCCGGTTTTTGACCTCTTCGGGAAGTGCAGCCACCACTTCTAGGGGAAAGCTCATTTGGATATCGGCGGCGGTAAATTCATTGCCCGTAAACCACGTATTTTTACGTAGTTCGTCTTCTATGTAGTCAAAGTGAAGTTTAATCTGGGGCGCGACAAATCCGCTAACCACGCTGCTGTCACCTGCGCCAAAATTGTTCAATATCACCCGCATTACTAGTGGTGGCATTGCCGAGCCTTCGGCGTAATGCAGCCAATACTTGTAGCGCAGATACTCTGGCGTACCCGATGCTGGGACTAGCCGATTATTACCATAGCGCTCGACTAGGTATTCGATAATTGCACCCGACTCAGCGATCGCCAAGTCTGCATCTGTAATTACTGGTGACTTGCCGAGAGGATGGACTTGGCGCAGCGACTCCGGTGCCATCATCGTCTTGGCATCGCGTTCATAGAATTTGATCTCGTATTCGATACCTAATTCTTCAAGCAGCCACAGCACCCGCTGCGATCGCGAGTTGTTAAGATGATGCACAACTATCATAAAACTTTCCTTTTTTGGTAGCTTATTGCTATCTGACTCTCAGCTAATTTCCAACTATACTATTAGACTTTTTCAGCCCAACTCCCCTAATTGGGTGGTTTTCTTGTTTCTAATTAGTATAAGTTTGAGTTAGTCGGTTTAAGAAACTGGTGCATCTGCTTTTGCAAAAAGTGACGATGGACACACAGCCAATAATCGAAATAGTTGCTGCATAAAACCTAATTTGTTTCATTTATGGCTTTAGTCATTGCCGGGGAACGTAGTGGGGTGGGTAAGACAACAGTCACGCTCACCCTTTTAGCATCTTTACGCCGTCGCGATCGCTTGGTGCAATCTTTTAAGGTGGGGCCAGACTACATCGATCCGATGTTTCATCGACACGTAACAGGTCGTGCTTGTCGCAATTTAGACCCCGTATTGACTTCTGAAGCCTACGTTCAGCAATGTTTTGCCCGTCATAGTCAACTGAGTGAATATGCCCTCGTGGAAGGGGTGATGGGGTTGTTTGATGGAGTGAAGGAGGGAGCAGGGGAGCATACTTCGACTGCGCTCAGTAACCAGGGGAGCAGCACTTCGGCTACGCTCAGTGACCGAGGAGCAGAGGAGAAGAACAATGCTCAATGCCTAACTGACTTTGCAAGTACGGCACATATTGCGCGGCTGTTAGATTTGCCTGTGGTGTTGGTGATCGATTGTAGTCGTTTATCTGGTTCTGTAGCTGCGATCGCGCACGGCTATCGATCTTTTGATCCCCGAATTAAAATAGCTGGGGTAGTATTAAATCGTGTGGGAAGCGATCGCCATCTCTCTCTGCTCAAAGATTCCCTAGAACCCTTACAATTACCCATTCTTGGCGTACTGCGGCGTCAAGATAACATTACAATTCCCGATCGCCACTTGGGTTTAGTACCCACAGCCGAACTTCCCGAACTCAATGCTTTAATCGATCGCCTCGCCGATTTAGGAGATAGTTGTTTCGACTGGCAACGCTTATTACCTTTGTTAAAATCAGAATCCCTTTCTCCTTCCGCTTCATCTTCCTTATCTCCCTCATCCCCAGTTAGGATTGCAGTAGCCCGCGATCGCGCTTTTAATTTTTATTACCAAGATAATCTCGATTTGCTGCAAGAACTTGGTGCAGAATTAGTTTTCTGGAGTCCCTTAGAAGATGCTGGTATACCAAAAGATATTCAGGGAATGTATTTTGGCGGTGGTTTCCCGGAAGTTTTTGCCCAGCAACTCGCAGAAAACTCTAGCGTTCGTGATGCAGTGAAAACGGCAATACTTAAAGGAATGCCTACGGTTGCCGAATGCGGAGGATTGATGTATTTGTGCGAGCAAATTATCGATTTTGAAGGTAAATCTTGGTCAATGGCGGGAGTGCTACCAACATCCGCTGTGATGGGTGGACGTTTAACTTTGGGCTATCGTCGTGCAGTCGCTTTGCAAGATAATTTGTTAGTTAAAGCAAATACAACTGTTTACGGACATGAGTTTCATCGTTCCCATTTAACCTTAACTCCCACTCAACCCCTATTTGAAACTTCTCGCTACGATTGTGAAGAAAATATGGGATGCGAAGGATGGGGTTTACCTGCAAATATTCATGCTTCTTATGTTCATCAGCATTGGGGAGAAAGTAGAGAAATTCCCCAGCAGTTTCTTAAAGAATGTCTAAAAGTAGCATCTTCAGGAATGTGGATTTAAGCCAACACAGTTCAGATAAC
>JADEXV010000351.1 GCA_015206945.1 Nostocales cyanobacterium LEGE 12452
TTAATCTCAGTTGCACTCGATTTAATAAATCCTCAACATTTAAGAAACTGGTTTGCTAGTTGCTGCTACTGTACCTCATAACAGCCGCAAATGCTGTAAAATCTACGAGAGAAAATTGATGTTCTGGTGAATAGTAAAGTTGATATTTGTCGTTTCAAGCCTAAATTAGTAATTTTTTAAGAAAATTCCGTGAATTTTCGGTGTATATATTCTATAGGTAATACCACCGAATCAAGACAAATAGATTACAGTGTGTCCCTTGAGTGAATTAGCGAACTGACAAGTCAGTGCTAGCACGATCGCCTTCTACCCAGCATATCTGATCGCAGATTCTATTATTTGTTTCTCGTTGTCCCCGACATAACTAACCAAGGAGCTACTCTATGCCAGATTTTTCTCGTAGTTTGGCATTTGTAATTGGAATTAACAATTACACCAATGGCATTCCCCATCTACAAAATGCTGTTAATGATGCCGTCAAGTTGGTGGAATTGTTACGAGAAAAGTATGGATACCAAGTGTGGGAGTATTTGGATGAAGCAGCTACTTTGAACAATCTCCACAAGATGCTGGAGACAACCCTCCCAGGAGAAGTTACCGCCGATGACCGATTGCTATTGTACTTTGCTGGTCATGGTATTGCCCTCAATGGAGATGATGATGATGGCCCCAAAGGTTATTTAATTCCCCAAGATGCTCAATTGGGAGATGTTCAAACTTACCTACCAATGACTCAGTTGCACGACTGTTTGAATAATTTGCCTTGTCGTCATTTTCTGGGCATACTGGACTGCTGTTTTGCTGGGGCTTTTCGCTGGTCAAGTAACAAAAGAGAGATTTTAGCAGCGAAAAAAATCTATAAAGAACGTTATGACCGCTTTATTTCTGATCCCGCGTGGCAAGTAATTACTAGCGCGGCCTATGATCAAAAAGCCTTAGATACCTTTTCACTCCACAGCCAACGAGGTGGAGAGGGCAACCATTCCCCCTTTGCCGCAGCATTACTAGCAGCTCTAGAAGGACAAGCGGATTGTCATCCTCCGGCTGCGAATGGTAAACCCGCAGGAGATGGAGTAATTACAGCTACGGAGTTGTATTTATATCTGCGTGATGCAGTGGAATTAGTCACTGAATCACGGTGGCAACGTCAAACCCCAGGCATTTGGCCTCTGAAGAAGCATGATAAAGGCGAGTATATTTTCCTTCCACCTGGACACGTACTCAATTTACCGCCCGCACCACCTCTGGATGAATCGAAAAACCCCTATCGTGGCTTGGAGTCTTTTGAAGAAGAACATAGTTCTCTGTTTTTTGGCAGACAAAAATTAACACAACACTTGTATGAATTTGTCAACAGGCAGACCTTAACTGTAGTTTTGGGGGCTTCTGGGACTGGGAAATCCAGCTTAGTTAAGGCGGGATTGATACCTTACCTCAAGAAGTTACAGTCACAGTCAAATCAGCAAGAGTGGCTGATTCTGGCACCTATGCGTCCAGGGGAATCGCCATTTCGGGAGTTAAATAATACGCTTTCACAGGGAAAGATCCCCATTGTTGACCTGTCTAAAATCAATTATGAACAAACAATAAAAAGTCTTTCAGCTATGATGAACGCTTGGTGTAAGCGCAATCCCCAGTCAAAGCTGCTATTTGTAGTTGACCAATTAGAAGAAGTGATTACCCTGTGTCGGGACGAGCCAGAACGGGAGAACTTTTTAAATTTCTTGGCTGTAGCAGTAGCTAAGTATCCAGAGCAATTGCGGATTGTACTGACTCTACGCAGTGACTTTGAACCCCAGTTTCAGGATACTCATCTCCAGGAATACTGGAAGAATGCTAGATTTATCGTGCCAGCAATGGAACGGGACGAGTTACGGGCAGCAATTGAGGAACCAGCATCGGCAAGGGTGATGTATTTTGAGCCACACAATCTGGTGGATAAGTTAATTGATGAAGTAGCTCAGATGCCAGGAGCTTTGCCACTACTTTCTTTTACTTTAAGTGAACTTTACCTGAAGTATTTAAGGAATTATCGAGAGGGTTTAAGGGATAATCGGGCGATTACTGAGCAGGATTATCAAGAATTGGGAGGGGTGGCGCGGAGTCTTACCCAAAGAGCAGACTATGAATATGAGCAGTTGGTGAAACGAGATACAGCCTATGCCCACACTATTCGTCATGTGATGTTACGGATGGTTGCAGTAGGGGGGGGTGAATTGGCTCGTAGAAGGGTGCCGTTATCGGAACTGGAGTATCCACCAGGGGAAAATGAACGGGTGCAAGAGGTAATTCACCATTTTACAAATGCCCGGTTACTGGTGAAAGGAGAAGATATTGATGGTAATCCCTATGTGGAACCTGCCCATGATGCTTTAGTGCGGGGATGGCAAAAGCTACTGGTTTGGAAGCAAGAGGATGAGGAAAGTGTAATTCTGCAACGGCGGTTGACTCCGGCGGCGATGGAGTGGGAGAGGGTAAAAAATCAGGACAAAGAACAGCCAAAAGAAATTCCAGACAAGATTGATCCTGTTTTGGATTGGTTAGATAGACGACTCTTTGTTATCGAAAACATATTCCAAAAAATTCCTGCTCAGTTGGCTCGACTGTTACGGCGATCGCACAATCAACAAGGGCAATTTCGGCAGAAACCTACCCATTTTCTTTGGGATAGTAATCCCTATTTGGTGTTATTAGATCGAGAACTTCATGCTGATAACAACTGCTTAAACCAAGTAGAGAGGGAATTTATCCAGAAAAGTGTTTTGCAAAAACGTCGGAATAGTAGTTGGCGGTGGCGGATTGCTGTTGTAGTGTTCCTGGGTTTATCTAGTTTGACCATCTTTGCTCTAAATCGTCAGATAATAGCAGAAAAGCAAGCAATTCGAGCTTTGATAGAAGCTTCAGCAGGTAATTTTACGGGGAATCGAAATTCTTTTGATGCCCTGATTAATGTATTAACAGCTAGTAAGCGTTTGCAACAATTGCCTTGGGGAAGTACAGACCAAGAACTCCAAGACTCTCTTCTGACGACTTTAGTACAGTCTGTGAAATGGGTAAGGGAGCAAAACCGCTTGCAATGTCATCAAGATACTGTTCAGAGTGTTAGTTTTAGCCCTGATGGTAAGATGTTGGCTACAGCCAGTTATGATAAAACGGTAAAGTTATGGCGGCGGGATGGAAGTTTATTCAAAACTTTGAAAGGACATACAAAAGCTGTCAGGAGTGTCAGTTTTAGTCCTGATAGCAAAATGATTGCTTCTGGTAGTCCGGATGGAACAGTCAGGCTTTGGGACAGTAACGGCAATCTAATAAGACCTATTAAGGCTCTTGATAGCGTTAGGAGTGTAAGTTTTAGCCCAGATGGTCGTCAAATTGCTACTGCCGGTGTTGACAAGACTGGCAATACCGTAAAATTGTGGCGACTGGACGGTAAATTGCTCGATACCCTTACGGAACATCAAAAATTGGTAAGGCAAGTGATTTTTAATCCTAAAGGTGATCAGATTATAACGGCCAGTGACGATCAAACAGTAAAACTCTGGAGCCGGGATGGTAAGACACGACCAAAAAATCTCAACCAAGATTCCAAACATCGCAACCAAGATTCCGGGACTGTTGTAAGTGTAGACTTCACAAGTGACGGTCAGTTTTTTGTCACTGGTAGTACAGACGGAACAGTGCAGTTGTGGAGCCGAGAGGGTAAACTTAAACGAACACTTCAACATCCTGGAACTGAAGATGTATGGAGCGTTAGTATCAGTGGAGATGGGCAAATAATTGCTTCCGGCAGTGTAGATGGAACCATAAGACTCTGGACGCAAGATGGCAGATTACTTGATACCTGGGTAGTCCATAAGGGGCAAATTACCAGTGTAACTTTTAGCCCAGATGGAAAGATGCTTGCAACTGCTGGTAACGATGGCATTGTAAAGCTTTGGCAAATAAAACGAAAATGGTTAAATGTTTTGGTTGGGCATGAAAAGAATGTGCTGGATGCCAAGTTTAGCCCTGATGGTAAAATGATTGCCAGTGCAAGTTATGATGGAACAGTGAGAATATGGAGTCGAGAAGGTAAGCTACTTTTTGCTCCTTTAACAAATCATAAAAAGAAAGTTAATACTGTTAGTTTTAGTCCAAAAGTGAACATTATTGCTAGTGGCGGAGATGACGGCACAATAAAGATTTGGGATATCAACGGAAAATTTCAGAGGACGCTGGGGACGCATGAAAACAGCGTTATTTTTGTTAGCTTCAGTAATGATGGAAAGATGCTTGCCTCTGCCAGCGCTGATGGCACCGCTAAACTTTGGAGCTTAGATGGTAATAAAGAAATACCCTTAAAAAGACACAAGGATAGAGTGTTGAGTGTAGCTTTTAGCCCCGATGGAAAAACAATTGCCACTGCTGGTGATGACGGAAGTGTAAAATTGTGGAGTTCTAGCGGTCAATTCCTACACGAATGGCCAGCACATACAAGTGTAATTTGGTCTGTTAGTTTCAGTCCCAAAGATGGGCAAACAATCATCACTGCTAGTAATGATAAGACAATCAAGTTGTGGCGACGGGATGGAACGTTAATTACACCACCATTAAGCGGACACACTACTCCTGTGTATCATGCAACCTTTAGCTATGATGGGAAAATTATCGCCTCAGCTAGTAGTGATCAAACTATCAAGCTGTGGCGACGAGATGGAAAGTTAATTACAACACTCAATGGACATACTTCTATGGTGCATAATGTGAGCTTCAGTCACGATAGCAAATGGTTGGTTTCTGCTGGTGCAGATAAAGTTGTTTTGCTATGGGATGTGTCAGATATTAGTGTCCAGGCGTTGCGGAAGAAAGGATACAGCCATATTCATAATTATTTGCAAACTCAATCAAAAGGTGCAAACAAGTTATGTCATTGATGTATATGGTTCTTCAGTACTTGTTATGCCAAATTATTAGTTAAACATCAAAAATAGACTTTAAAATCAAGTTTAGAACGCTTAAGTCCCAAGAATGACCTAAAATGTTAAAAACAATACCTGTTTTTGTTGTGCAGCAATGTTTTCAGCTTTTTAAAAGATTAATTTAGCATACTAAGTACTGAAGAGCCATGTATATTTTGGATGTATGTTTTGCAAATTAACTGTCTGTCCGCTTAACGCAGCACAAACATAAGACTCTCTACTGTCTTTTCACTGCACGATCGCCGAAAATTTGTGTTCCATGATTAGGCAGACTATCAAGCGCAAAATATCCAGATTCTTTGAGAGCTTTTTCAGATTGAGGTTTTAATTCTTCGGTAGTTTCCGGATCTACTATTAAAACGCCTATTCTATAATCATGATTATCTTCTGGTGGGCCAATGTACAAGTCTACTTCCCATTCTCCATCTGTGGAGCCATTAGGGTAATTTTTGATTTCAACTAAATAAAATTTACCCTCTATTGTTGCGTTCACATAAGCCCACATAGTTGCACCTTGAGGCAAGTTTTTGAAAATGCCCTTGCACTTACATGGATAAGGAACTTTACTTTTATCAGTAGGTTCTATTATTTGCATTTCTGATTGCGGCTGTCTTCCTCCAGAAATTTTAATGTATTTTTCTGTATTTTTTTCTGTTTTTTCTGATGGATTAGCAGCAGCCTGACCTTTTGAAAATGCTTCATCTATACTTTTCTGGTTCAGAGGTTGATTTTTATCTTTCAAAGACAAGTAAAAATTCTCGGAAAAATTGATAGCAGATTTTCCCCCAATATCACCATTGATTCCTATCGCACATTGAACGTGTTTAGCAATTAATTCAGCAGCTTTTTTTGAATAGCAAAAATTTAAAACTACATAGTTCACATTATTATGTTTGAAAAATTCTGCTAAATCCTCCGGTTCTAAC
>JADEXV010000352.1 GCA_015206945.1 Nostocales cyanobacterium LEGE 12452
TTATAGAACCCTATGCAGGGGAAAGCCTGAGTCATTTTCTTGGTCGGTTTAGACGTGCTAACCATTTATCTCCTGCTGGGTTGGGTAATCTAGCTGGAATTGGTGCTGTAGTGGCACGGTGGGAAAGATTTCATTTTAACCCTCGCCCTAGTCAACAGGAATTGGAAGCGATCGCATCTGTAGTAGAAGTCGATGCCCAAAGGTTAGCCCAGATGTTACCACCTGCTGGAGTGGGAATGCAGCATGAGCCAATTCGCTTGTGTGGGGCTTGTTATGCTGAAGCGCCTTGTCA
Source organism: Nostocales cyanobacterium LEGE 12452 (assembly GCA_015206945.1). GTDB lineage: Bacteria > Cyanobacteriota > Cyanobacteriia > Cyanobacteriales > Nostocaceae > Nostoc. The sequence goes on from JADEXV010000352.1 coordinate 293, forward strand.
TCAAATTGAGTGGCAGTATAAGTCGGTGTGGAAGTGCGATCGCCATCAACTCAAGCTTTTAGCGAAGTGTCCAAATTGTCAAGCACCTTTCAAAATACCTGCACTGTGGGAGGATGGGTATTGTCATAGATGTAGGATGCTGTTTGCGGAAATGGCAAAGCATCAGAAGGGTTTGTAATTACCCCAGAAAAAGCGTGGAATTAACCAAGTCTCTGGATAAATTGTTTTGGTTGTCCAAAGAATTTATGCAATAATCCTAATTATTTTTACTCTTATTTTTGTCTAATTAGAATGACTTGTTCTAATCTCATTAAAATTAATATATTAGCTTTGGCTTAAGATGTGAAAGGTACAACTAGCCGATTGGCAGGAAAAGGATTAATCATTAAAATACTGATTATAATAAACTTTTTTAAAAGATTGAATTTTTTCACGAAAAGGATGCTTTGCCCAATTCCAAACGTTGGGCTGCCCTAGAATTTCACATACAAGCTTACGTAAATATTGAGAAGGAAGCTTTTCATCCACCTTAAAAACAAATCTTTCTCTATTAGTTGACTCATAATATAGATAAGATAAATTTTCGGCTTGATATTTTAATAATTCTACCAAATCCTCAATCCTTTCAAAGTCAAAATTTTCTTTTAGCAGATTGTGTATATCTTTATCAAATGGGATTAGGTGCATATGTGCATGGTCTATACAACCTCCACAATCACTAGAATATATTAATGGCTGGGTTACACAGCCTGCACAGTTACTAGAACGATGATGAAAGGCAGTACCACCATGTTCAAACACAATAACAGGAAGGCTATAAATATTACTCAATCTCTTTATTATTTTTTGCTTGAACATATCGAATTCATTAAGTTCTTTAGCAGATATACAAGCAAAACAATTGTAGTGTTTCTTACTGTTAATCAGAGTGTAACCTTCTATAAATTGACCTAATGCAGGTTTCGCGTAAAAATTTTCTGTTTCTTCTATAACTTCATCTTCAGGATTCTTATGTAAATCCGGTGTTTCGATAATTGAACAAAATAAACAGTTCATTTTCAATTCATTCTATAAATAATTTGTTTTAAGTAGTCTCCTGTTTGTTGTTTCCAAACAACTCCTGGTAATTCTACTTCATTGCCATTGGAATCAACTAAAATATTTTTATTTACTTTATTAACTTCCCCAATAATACTAAATTTATATCCTTTATTTGCAAATAATGCAGAACAAAGCTTTTGGTTATGAGGTGAGAGCGTGAACATTAGTTCAAAATCAACTGAAGCACTAACTGCAATTTTCACAGGATCTACATTGAGAAAATAAGCTAATTTATTTGTTGTTTCATCAATGGGTAACCTATCTGCGTAGATAGTAAAAGTTTGATTATTTAACTCTGATATTTGTTCTATCGTTGCTTTTAGCCCATCAGAAATATCTTGACAAGCATTTGCAAGTTTATTTTCACTGAGTAATAGTCCTTCCTCTATCCTTGCAACAGGACGTTGCCAAGATAATAAAATTTTATTTTCTTCTTCAATACTCAACAAAGAATCAGGATTCAATGGCTTTACTTCTTTAAAGTATATAAGCGCTGTAATTGGCAACCCTATTTTACCTGTTACACAAAGTAAATCATCGTTTCTAACACCTCTCCGTAACAGAGCATTTTCAGTTTTTACCATTCCTAATGCGGTTGCAGCCAGGACATTAGCACTATGACTACCTATATCACCTCCAATAATTTGGACATTAAAAAAATCAGCCGCGGCCTTTATTCCTCTAACTATCTGATTAAATTGTTCATCAGTCATTTCGTTTCTATATCGAATAATTGTGGTTAGAGCTAACGGTGTGGCACCCATTGCTGCAATATCGCTTAAATTAGCTACAATAAGATAGTATCCAATATCGAAATAGTCAAGATAACCCAGTTCAAACAAATAGAATTCTGAACCTCTAATGAAATCACTAGCTACTACTAGTGAATCTTGTTCAGAATATTTAATAAGCGCTGCATCATCTCCATCTTTTACACCAATTTGAATAAGTATATTTAGTGCTTGATTATTTGGTTCTAAAAAGATATCCTTAATCATTTGTAAGCGAATAGGCTCATCAGAGATAAATCTGTTCATGACTCTCCCCATGCTTTATAAAAGTTATATAAACTTTTAAATAAATCGAGTATTGATTTTATTAATATACCAATAATAAATTGAGTGAGAAAGTTATTTTTATTTATTATTGAAAATAATAAAATTATTATGCTTACTATGAAAATGAGTAAATTGTATGTAAAATCAGTGCCAAATGCCATAGAACAATCAAGTAAACCATGAAAATCTTTAATAAACCTTGGTAGTTTTGAAGTTTTTTTGTGGGAAATTAGCTGTAATACACTTTTAACAAAAAAGTAAAATCCCGCTGATGCTCTGTGTTCCGATGTGTCTTTTGTAAATTTTGAACTTTTTAGATTATCGATGAGATATTTAAGAATACGTCTGCCAGCATGAACATGTAAATACTGTAGGTTACTTCCAGATATAAGAATTAAAGATTCCAGTAAAATCATATCTGTCGGCAATCTAAAGTAGCGTGTTCTTTGATTTCCTGGATCGTTGTAATCTATGTTTAGAGGATTCGCAAACTTAGTGGGATTGTAATATACTTCCTTATATAGACTTTTAATATTATTTTTAATATTTTTTTCTGTATCAATATTTTTTGAAGTTTCGATATTATCTAACAAGTGAATTGTGTTTAAAACAAATAGACGCTCATACAAATTTTTTGTATCATCAAAATATGTTTTAAGATAATCCAGTCCATTTTCCAAGTTTTTTCTAAAACTAGGTTCTAATTTAAATGCTCTTAGTACCAAGGCGGTAATAACAGTATTACCTTCTTTTGAATTAGTTAAAAATCCCCATGAACCTTCACCATGCTGGGCTTGTTGGATATACTGCTGTAAAATACCTGCTTCTGCTTTTGCATCATCTAGTTGATTTAGTGCTTCAAATGCATAACAAATTTTAGGTATAATATACTTCATTTCATAATTATCATTATCAGGCGCTGTCGTGTTAGAAGCGCTAATTATTGTTTTTTGGTTTACTATCTCTTTCAGTTTTTCTTTACATTGCTTTTGGATCTTTGTAATATATTGGTCATTTGTGATTTCACTCGTTAAAACTAGCCATATGCTCATTCCATAAATACCGCATTGTTGATTTTTGCACCCTTCTTCATCCAAAAACTGGCCAACGAAGTTATTATTTCGGTTCTTTGCATACCATTTTAAACAATCTTGAAGGTTTATTAAAGCGTCTTTTGCTTGCCGTTGGAAAATGTCAGGCATAGAATTTTATAATTTAATTTATTTCTAGTAATAGTTTAATCAATCAAAGTGGAGAATTTTGTCGAGATGATGGTATTGCTTTTCATAATAATCTGCGGACTCGTCAATAATTGACAAATCTTTTATTTCAGGCATATCCTCAAAAGATGAAAATAAATTCTTAATAGAAACGGCAGCCTCGTTAGTATCTTCAACTACTACATCACAAGGGACTTTAACAAATGGATGAATCCAGTTTGTGTACACTCTGCCTAAAATGTTTTTTTCTAGTTGATTAAATTTTCCTCCTTTGGGAGCAATACCAATAAGAGGCTTCCTATAGTATTTAGCAATTAACATTTCTTGAGAACCACCGACGCTTATATCATTCGTAAGATGCACAATCACTAAATCTGCCAACCTAATCATAAAGCAATCCCTTCCGAATATAAGCCTTGAATTGTTTTCGTCAAGATTAAAGCCTTCATGACTTTTAACTGGGTCTAAATTGATGATTTTAAATCCAGTTTTTTCAGAAAGATTTTCACAAAAACCATCGCGCCAATTAGAAGTACCAAATACTGAATTAGGAGAAACTTTCCCAGCAATATAGACTTTAATCTCTTTTACTTTTACGGTGCTAATCATTTAAGTTGGAAAAAAAATACAATATTTGTAAATATATACACTAATAGATTGCCAGCGTCAAATATACTTTGAGCTTAGTCAATCTAGTACGTTGCTATATTAAACTTCTTAGACATACTTTAAGACAGCTTTACAAGATGATTATTAAAACTTATTTGGAAGTAGGATGTGAAACAGGGCTAAATGGTTACTAATTAACTTTTTCTTGATCGTTATACTCACAGAATATGGCATAAATACTTAAGAGGATGTTTTAAAAGTTGGCAGTTGAGTCAAAAAAGCTTTTAGGACATAAGCTGTAGATACGTGGATACAGCACCATTGAGAGCATAAGTAAAGCATACTCTAGTAACTTGACATAGTGAATATGATCGCACCAAAAAGCAATTACAATTTATCCCTGGCAAAGTGCTTCTAGCGCCACTTGCTTGTCAAACTTTGCCAGTTGCAAAGGTTGTTTATGCGATCGCCCAGTAGCAGTTTCAGGTAACGTGAGGGTGCGATCGCTATTTATTCTATAGCAGTCAAATCTTGTTGCTCTAACCCTACATTGAAAATTAGTGTAAAACTTACGCTGGGGATGAGTCGGCATAAAACTTGTAGATGAGCTTCTGCATCACTGCGGCGACGAAAACGAGCTACAATCTGGTTCTGCATATTAGGTTTAAGGCGGACTATACACCAAGGACTGAGCTTTTCAAGGTAAGTCATTAAATTCTTCTGGTAAAATCTGTAATTTCCAAGACAAAAGCCAGCTTACTGTGATGGTGGCTGGCAAGAAATATCAAATTGATATTGAAATTAGATTCAATTCCTACTCACTCTTGTCTGGAAAACAAAGCTTCTGCAACACTTCTTCGGGGATATCCTCAAAGTGTTCGAGTAAAAAGTTCATCAGGGCAAGGTGGCGTAAATCGGTAGGCATGGGGCGGCGGTAGTTTTTACCTCTAGCAACACTAGCGTCGAACGGTGGAAAGGGAACGATCGCAAATCTGAGCCATTTGTTCGTAGTTCACCTGCCACTTGGTGTAAAACTGTTTGGGAGTCATACCCAACTGACAATAACTGTAGAGTTGCATTAAATCTTGCTCTCGCTGCTTGAGTGGATGAGGATTCATAAGTCTGTTTCCTCGCTGATTGGTTCTAAATCTTCTTCCCAAGCAATGTCGGTAGATGTCCAAGCGGCGCTGGGGCTATCTTCGCTCAACCAAATCAAATAGCACCAACTCCAGCAGCAGCGATCGCAAGCAAAGCTATAAAATCGACCTATGACAATACCCCAGTCAGTATCGCTTTCAGTAGAGAGCCAACGCAAGCGATCGCCATATAAAAATCTGGGTGTCTTTGCTACATCGGGAAAGTTAGCGGGAAGCTCAATAGATGCGTCTGGGCATTTGAGGTTAATCAAGCCTGGGGCTATATCTTGGTTACTGTGCCGGATGAGATTGAGATAAGCGGTAATCAACTTAGGGACTTGCAAGAAAATAAAATACCAGTCATTCTAGAAGAATAGGAGGCGCGGATCTGCCCGCGTTTGCTCTGAATTTCTAGAATTGGAATGACAGGGTTCATGCTTACCGACACCATAAAATCTAC
>JADEXV010000353.1 GCA_015206945.1 Nostocales cyanobacterium LEGE 12452
ATTCTGAATTCTTTTTCAAATCAACAATTTTCTCCTGATGTTTCACACGCACCAATACTCACCCAGGTGCTAGAACCATCTTGCCAATGTTCTTTCTTCCATATAGGGGCATTGTGTTTGAGGGTATCAATAGCATATTGGCAAGCTTCAAACGCCTCACTCCGATGGGGAGAACCCACAGCTACTAAAACGCTAATTTCCCCAACTTGCAAACGTCCAACACGATGATAAATCGCGACACGATTCACATCAGACATAGATAAGCGAATATCAGCAGCAATTTGATAAAATATCCGCAACGCCATTGGTTCATAAGCTTGATACTCTAGAGCAATCACAGGTTTACCATCGGTTTGATTGCGAACCATGCCACTCATCACAACCACAGCACCGTTGGCTGGATCGTCGGATTTGGCGTAGATTTCTTCCAGAGACAATGGTGCAAAGGTAATGGCAAAACTATCTTCGGCTCTTGGTTTAACAGCAGAGGTAAGTGTGGTTGTCATAATTGTATTGATATTATGTGGGTTTTTTCTATTGTCTCTGAACAAAGCGTTGCTGGCCTATGTTCACTAGCTCTTGTTAACGTGAGTTCGACGGATAAAAAAGCCCAAAAAGCTTGCTAGATAAAAATTTGCTTAACTGGATAGACGAAGTACGATGGCTACGCCCGCCACAGGCATCGCTACGATTGATTGAGAATCAGCAAAAAAGTCACAAAAAAATGTCGAGACTAAGAATATCTAACAAAAATGATGGTCAGAGCTTAGTCTACAATTGTATCTCGCCTGGACATTACACAAATTTTCTGCGACGTAGATAATTTCTGTGAACAATGGGAAAATCTCTGGCAGCAAGTACCACAATTACCATCGACAAGGGGAGAACGGTGCAGCACTTCCCGAATGCATTTATCAGAAAAAAATTATTTGAGGAGTTATATGAGCGAGGGTTACAGTTAGTCACAAAATCTAAGAAGAAAATGAAAAATTGTTTGGTAAAAAAAGCCTCTACCCAACCTACAATTTTTTTTGCAACATTTTAGCCTTGCCACGCCACTACTAAGATTTATTTTATAAATGGTGTTTTACCTTTAAAACCTAGTTTGTCTACTGCACCAAGCTGAAATCTGCTGTGGGTCGAGCTATTAGTTCAACTTGCCCGATGCCTAGGTTGGGCTACGCACAAAGCAGGATAATTTGGGCAGATTACAGGCGGCGTTATACATTAATAAGTGTATCTGCAATACCGGACTTGTTCTGGCTTAGTCTCAATAGCAAAGGTTTGGAGATGTTTACTTTATCAGAAACTTCTATCCTGGCGGCAATCCTACTGGTAGCTTTAGGCATTTTGGGCTGGGGCTTTTATCGCGCCAGACCTTTTGGTAAACTGGGAATCTTAGCCTGGTTACAGTCGGTGGTGTTGATGACTCCCTGGCTCCTGTTTTTTGGATTGTTTGCCGCAGGGATTTACATCAATATAGCGGGTATATTGTTCTTAGTGGTAACTTCCGCTGGATTATACGTCTACTTGGGCAGACAGTTACGCGCAGCTGGGCAAGATGCCATCCTCAAACAACGCGCCACAGAAAGACTCGCTGCGGCTTCCTTAGTTGAAGCAAATTCCCCACAACCAAAAGCAGCAGAACTGAAACCAGAGATCCCGCCAATACCGGAAGATGACTTGAATGTAGTTAAAGGTATTTTCGGTATCGATACATTTTTTGCTACAGAAACGATCGCTTACCAAGATGGAGCCATTTTTAAAGGTAATTTGCGGGGAGAACCAGAAGAGACTCACAACCGTCTAACTGCAAGTTTACGGCAACGCCTTGGCGATCGATATCGCCTGTTTTTAGTGGAAAACACAGACGGCAAACCAGTGGTAATCGTCCTGCCCAGCCGCAACGATCCCAAGCCGATGTTGCGATCGCAAAAAGCTTTTGCAGGTATTCTGTTGATAGCGACCATTGCCACAAGTTTAGAAGCTGCGGGATTACTACTGAATTTTGATTTTTTTGGGAATCCAGGGCGGTTTCAAGAAGCTTTGCCCATAGGCGCTGGGATATTTGCGATTTTAGTAGCTCACGAAATCGGTCATTGGTTACTTGCACAGCGTCATCAAATCCGCCTTAGCTGGCCTTTCTTTCTGCCGGCTGTGCAAATTGGTTCCTTTGGTGCAATTACCCGCTTTGAATCTTTGTTGCCCAACCGCAAGGTATTATTTGATATCGCCTTAGCAGGGCCAGCCACAGGTGGTATCGTTTCTTTGTTAATGCTGGTGACGGGCTTGGTACTTTCCCGCCCAGGTAGTTTATTTCAATTGCCAAATCAGTTTTTCCAAGGGTCGATTTTGGTGGGAAGTTTGGCGCGAGTTGTCCTTGGTTCAGCTTTGCAGTCGTCGTTGGTAAGTGTTCATCCCTTAGTGATCATTGGTTGGCTGGGGTTAGTAATTAATGCTTTGAACTTAATGCCAGCCGGACAACTAGATGGTGGCCGCATTGTTCAGGCGATTTATGGACGCAAAACCGCAGGACGAGCAACGATCGCAACTTTAATTTTACTGGCGTTAGTGTCTCTCGGTAATACTCTAGCCATGTACTGGGCGATCGTGATTTTCTTTTTGCAGCGAGATCAAGAACGCCCTAGCTTGAATGAAGTCACTGAACCTGATGATGCTAGAGCCGCTTTGGGTCTTTTGGCTCTATTCTTGATGATTACCACGCTTCTACCCTTAACTCCGGGCTTGGCTGGGCGTTTGGGGATAGGATAGTGCTGATTTAGGAGTACAGACGCGATTAATCGCGTCTGTAAAGGAGTTAGGAGTGAAGCAGATACGATACTTAGAAAAATTAAATCCGATTTGTAATTCTAGTAATCAATTTATTTATCTTTCTCTAAAATTATTATTTTTTAGCATTATTATGCTAATTTTCCTTATTGGGGGGTGTGAGAAGGAAAATGAATATGAGGCGCAGGAAAAACAAATATCAAGACTGGAGAAAGAAGCAGAAAAAAATATTATATCTAAAGTACAGACTCAAAATAACTACTTCTTAAAGAACAAAACCTTTTTTAAACCTCCTGACGAACCAGCAACTCACTATGGCTCGTTTCCACCAATTTTTGGAACACAAAGATGTTATCGGTACTATACTGAAACAGATACTAAAGTTTTTTCTCAGACAACTCTTGATACTGTTTATAGCTATGCCGTTCAAGACGACTGCGGTGGTATGTTTGGCTTTGAAATTAGGTGGTATGTTGGAGCGGTCTTTGCTGTTCGCATGAATGGGGACAAGCAACTTAAAATGATAAGTATTGTCTGTCGAAACAAAGAAAGTTATGGGCGTGTACCGTCTCAACCAGAATATATAAACAGTGTAGTAAAATGCCCTCCCAACACAACACAAGTATTACCAATTTAACTAACTCTGCAAATGAAAAAACACAGGTATTCTCCAACTAGTTGCTTTTTTAGTAAAAAAGTTTAGTACCTTCCAAGACAGATTCTTAAGTGATTGTCGGTGAAGCTTGACTTAAAATTAAGTGATGTGTTCACCGACAGCTTGCTAGGAAAATTAACTGAACGGTTTCCAACCTGCTAGTAGATTCGGGTAAGTTACAGGTGTGGGGAAAATTTTCTGGAAGGCAGTTTGACGTTCTTGAGGCTTTTCTTTGCTCATGTTCCAGAGGGTTTCATAGAAAAAGAAAGAGACTCCAGCAAAATTGCGATCGCGTACTTTTTGCACTTGTGTTTGAATCTGCTGCATCGGTATAGATCGGTTTTTCAACCCAGCCAAAATACCCACACTCACAGGAATATGGCTCTTGGCCGCTTTCACTTCTGGATACTCTAATTCGCTGATAAAAACATTCAAGTCATTACGATATATCTGCAAAACTAAGTCTTCAATAATTCCCATTCTTTCCCATTTCTGCCAGTCTGCTAAAAAGAAATCGTAGGAAAAACGTTGAGGATTAGGAGCAACGGAAACCAAGCAATTTTTTTTAGTAGCTTTAATGGCTGTAAATACCCGCTTCATAAACTCGGTTATTTTATTAGCTCTCCAGCGCACCCATTCTGGATCTTTGAAGTTTTTGGAAGGAGCTTTACCCCGATGTTCTTTTTTGTAAAGTGCCACTGTATAGGCATCGTAACCTAATTCTGATGGTAAGCCAAAATGGTCATCAAATTGAATGCCGTCGATATTGTAGTTTCTAACAATTTCAACGATTAAATCTTGGATAAACTGTTGTACCTCTGGGCGAAAGGGATTTAGCCAAACGCGATTATGTGTCCCTTCTTTGACAATCCGAGTCCCATCGCTCTTACTGGTGAGCCATTGAGGACGGTTTTTAGCTAATAGAGAATCTGCTGGTGCCATGAAGCCAAATTCAAACCAGGGAATTACTGTTAACCCTTTTTGATGCCCCACATCAACAATTTCTTTGAGGATATCTCGCCCTTTTAGTCCGGGTGTGGGATCGAGCGATCGCCCGATAACTTTTTGGGCAACTTTACTAGGATACAATGTATATCCCCAATTCCAAACCGCCGGATATATGGTGTTAAAATTGAGTTCGTCAAGGCGTTGCAAAGATCCCTTGAGGCGATCGTGCTCAAATAACACATCACTATCAATATTGGTTAACCACACCCCCCTTAACTCATATTTTGGCGTTGACGGCAGATTAATTTGAGCGCTCAGGGGGAACGACAACATCATCGTAGCGATCGCACTCAAGATAAGCATAACGATAAACAGAAAATACTTTCTACTTTGGCGAATATTCCACCAAGAAGAAAACTCAACACACCACTCTACAAACCTTTTCATCATTATTTAAAATGTCTGTGTCAGTGAAGGAAACATTGGCATGATAACTAATATTAATGCCTAACCTTTGTTTCCTGCTCTAAAAACAGATTGCCAATATAAAATAAAAGTTGCATAGTTCCTCGATAACCAACTTTATAGCCCATATTCCGCACCTTTCCTTGGAGTGTGACAGTTATAGGTGCGGAATGTCGGATATATGGCTATATCTACGATGTCAAAACAGGGCAATTAATTGAAGTTCCTGAAGCTACTAAACTTGGTCAAGCTGCGTAGTTTTATCGTGTAACGTAAAAGTAATATTTAATGAAGTAGCTATTTGTGTAAAAACCTCCTTTGCTGGTGAGGCGTATTCGCTTATCGCAATCGGATTTCCAGTATCACTACCGCTACAAATGCGGGGATCGATGGGAATTTGTCCCAACAAAGGCGCTTGTAATTCTGCGGCTAATTGTTCGCCGCCACCACTACCAAAAATCGGTGTGCGTGAACCACAATCACCACAAATTAAATAACTCATATTTTCAATGATGCCAAGGACAGGAACACCCACTTGGCGAAACATATATATATTACGTCGTACATCTGCAACAGCCACTTGTTGAGGAGTTGTCACTAAAATGACTCCACAAATTGGGCTTTCTTGGATAATTGTAATTTGAGCATCACCTGTACCGGGGGGTAAATCTATTAATAAATAATCTAATTCACCCCATTCCACATCTTGCAAAAATTGCGTGATAATTTTATGCAATACAGGTCCCCGCCATGCCAAAGGACGATTTGCTTCTGCAAGTAAACCCACTGACATTATTTTTATTCCTTGAACTTCTAGAGGTAAAAACTTATGGCTCTTCAGTACTTGTTATGCCAAATTATTAAGATATAGATATCAAACAATGCCAAAAAATGTATCAATAATCTGTTAAAAGTACTATAAGGATTGACATATCAAGAATATTTCTTGTTAACTGTA
>JADEXV010000354.1 GCA_015206945.1 Nostocales cyanobacterium LEGE 12452
GAATCCCAAGTATAGAAGCCAATTTGATTCGGAACCCTAGCGAATCTACCTGTGCGATAGCCTCTAGATAGTTCATTCAGCACCTTATTTTTGATCTCTCTAATTTGCTGAGAATCTAATTCTCCATAAATTCCGGCGATGACTTCAGCAACGCTGAAAACTTTACCTGGATTTTCTTGCAACAGAGAGGTGAGGGCGTCAATTAAGAACTGACCCTCAAAGGCTTTGAGCATCGGTACTGTTTTTGTCGGGGGAACGAAAGGCTTCTTGTTTTTGTTTTTGATACTCCTAGAAGCAGCATTGCGATTACTTGGGGCTACCAAACTTAAATCCAGAGTATAACAACCTGGCTCATCGGGAATAGTTACCCAGTAATTCCTTTCTCTACCTTGGGTGAGGGAAGATTGCACTCTACCTTTAACTACTTTGAATAGATTGGAATCTAACTCTCCATAAAGCGATCGCACGATAAAATCGATATGACAAACAGTACCTATCTGTTCTTGCAATAGCTGTTTTATGGCTTCCATTCGCGAGATAGCGTGCTGATACTGAGGTAGCATTGGAATTTCCACTACCTTCGTTGAACTATCGTTGTTCTCTAGGGCGATCTTTGGATCTGTTGATGTCGTTTGAGGTTGACTCTCTTTTGTATCAACAGCAGCAGAAAAAGAATTATTTATCTCAACCCGATCTGAGTCTTTTTCTACTGACTCTAAAGACTCCACCAAGTTGATTTTGTCGATGTCATCAAGGGGTGATAAAAACCGCAGAGAACTTTCCCCAGAAAGATTTGAGGTTGCATCAGCCGCCGTTAATCTTGATATCTGCTTGTTGGTATCAGAAAAAGACCAGTTAGATAACAACGCTTCTACATGATCGAGCTGCGATCGCGCCTGCACAAAGAGGCGTTCATACTCTTCTGTTAGGCGAGCATAATAGTCTCGTAATTCCAACAATGGTGAGAGAAAGGTTCCCGGAGGCGGTTCTAATTGTCCATTTTGAGTCATAGGGCTTTAATTAATTTAAATCGATGTCACTTTTATAAGACATTGCTCTGGGTTTTGCCTTGTGAGATGCTGGCTGGGATTTCTTAGGCGGTTGAGGAGGGCGACATCTCTCACAATATAAAGGTCGAGGGCCGAAAGTCTCTCGTTTTGTCAGATCGTTACACTCTTTACAGACAAACTGGAAAACACGAGTATGAATCTGTCTTTTGTGCGCCCTGACAGTATATTCTCTAACATCAATGAATTTACTTGCCATAATCAGGAATTGTGAATTGCCGACGTTATCAATGTCCTATCAATATAGCTATTCAAGCAAATCAAACCGCATCAGTGTGTGTTTATGTAGAAGTTTTATTCAAATCAGTGAATTTGACATCTAGACATAAAGTGCAGATGAGCAATTTGAGAGTTAGCCGTTGACTATATCTCTCAGCATATAATTGGTGATGAGCAAACACTACTACCATTCTTTAAGCGCAGGCGATTTACATTGCCCCGCTCATAAAAGTTGGTAGGAAAAAGTGCAGGATTATTTACTTCCACTACTATTGATTGGCAAATCAAGCGATCGCCAGTGTCTCTAATAGCCCATCATAAAATTACCGCACTCTTAACCCCTGTTCCTCATGCTAGATGGGTAATGCTTAATGAAGCCATTCCTGTCTAAAAAACAACCGCTTCCTAAAAACAGAAGGCGGCGATCGTTGTTAATCGAAGTATGATTCCAATAAGTTTGATCCCTCTACTAGTAGTATGTCAAGTCAACTTCACGGGGTCAAGAAGAAGGGTGTAGGGGGTAGGGGATAGGGTGTAGGGAAAAAGACGGCATTGGACGAAGCTTGGAACTCTCACCAATGCAATCAATCGTCCTTTATGACGCGGCAAGTGATGAAGAAGCCCTGTTGGGGCTATTTCTTCGCCGACACCTGACACCCGCCCCAACGGGGCTTGGTCAATAAATTCGTAGTCAGGGACTTTAGTCCTTTGTTAAGCACTCAAGCGCTTATTACTAACCCATAAATTTCAACTTGACACACTACTGCTGACTGGGAGCAGCTGGTTGCGATTGAGGTTGTTGGCGTAAACGACGCAAAGAGTCCCGCAATTTATTTTGACTAGGGTTATCTCTTCGCCGCCGCCGATTTGTGGTTGCTTGTGGCTTTTGTGATGAATCGGTAGTCGTTTGCTCACGCCGGATGCGGCGTAAGGACTCTCTTGCAGTTCCTTGAGTACGAGTTGTTCTAGCTTCAGATGATGAGTTTCTCGCAGGACTTTCTGCTCTTTGAGGTTCCAGTCGCCGACTAAATCCAGATATTGCTGGTTTTGATGGGGGTGCCAACTCTCTGCGCCTACGTCTTGGATTTTCCTGTGTAGAGTTAGCAGCCGTTGTTTGCTGGCTTCTCTCTCTCTCTTGTGCTTGTCTTTGTGTTTTCCGTTCTTGAACTTGGCGCGATCGCCGTGAACCTTTGATGGCATATTCAGTGGCTATAGATACCCCTTGTCTACCACCTTCTGTGGGTTTTAATTTCCACTCACGCGCTTGTCTTGCGGTTTCTTCATCCAAGTCGCGGTTTCCACTGGAGCGAGCAATTCGCACATTCGTAACATTACCTTGTGCATCAGTATCTACAGCTACTTCTACTCTGCCTTCAACTCCCCGCCGTCTTGCTGCCTCTGGATACTTGGCATTGCATTCGCGGCAAGCTGCACGACCATTACCATTACCTGAACTGTTAATTTTTGGAGGTGTTGGCGCTGTTGGTGCTGTTGCTACTGTCGGACGGTTTCCTGTTCCACTACCAATTCCACTGCCAGTGCCGCTACCAATGCCACTACCAATGCCGCTACCAGTGCCACTACCAATACCGCTACCAGTGCCAGTGCCAGTTCCACTACCAATGCCACCACCAGTACCAGTGCCAGTTCCTCCGCCAAGACCAGTACCGCTGCTTGTACCTACAGCAATACCACTACCTGAGCCTAAACCAACACCTGAGCCACCACCGCCACCGCCACCCGCTGAACTTGCTTTGGAATCTTCAGACGGAGCTGATTGGGGAATGGATGCAGATTTTACAGGTACTTCTGGAACTGATCGTGGAATAGGTGCAGATTTCACAGCAACTTCTGGCTTGATAGGAATTGCTTTTGGCGGCGTATCTATCGGCTGTGGCTTCTGAGGGACTGCTGTAATCTGTTCAAGTTTTTCTACTGGTGGAGTTTCTATAGGCTGTTTTTGGACAACTTCTGGTTGTTTTTTTATTTCTTCTGGAATCTCTGCAATTGGTTTTTCTGGTTCCGCAGTCGGAGCATCCACGATCGCCAACTCTATGGCGTCATTTTCTTCTGTGGGTACTCTCGTCAAATAATTACTTATGCCTGAGGACAGTACGCCGATATGCAGCGCCAGTGAACCTATTAGACTGTAAGTCAGAAAAGACTTGAGAGCCTCAACTTCTTTGGAACGTTGCTCGACAGTAGTGCCGGAAAAGCTCATAGCTATTGCTACCTATTCTCACTAATTTAGTCATCTTAGAATGTAGGGTTACAAATATCAAGTAAAAAATTAAAATTACTTGGGATAGCCTTACGCAACCCTGACTAGCAAAACACCTTTTCAAGCCACTGATATCATGCTTTTTGGACAAAATTAATTTTTGTTGCAATCTAATTAAATTAATTTATGTAAAACAAACTAACAATTAAATAAAAGTCATGAGCATTACATTTGAAAAATTTATCATTATATTCTATATTTTATTGAGAAAAAGTTTCAGCTTTTCTCTAGATTCTGGTAGTCTGATTTTGTATTGTGGACGACGTTATAGAGGCACTACATGGGAATTCAAAATTTGTTTGCAGCAGGCGGTGTGGTCATGTGGCCCCTGTTGGCGTTTTCGGTCTTGGGTGTGGCACTGATCATCGAGCGGATCAGGTTTTGGGTACGGATTAATAAGCGTCAAAACCGGGTGGTGCGAGATGTTTTGAATCTCTACCGTCTCGATAATATTGTCGGTGCAATGGATAAACTTCAGAAAAACGCAGATTTGCCACTCGCCCGGATTTTTCTAGCGGCTTTAGAATTAGAGGAGCCAAATCCAGAGGAATTTCGTTTGGCGTTAGAAAGTGAATCGCAAGCTGAGATACCTGTACTCAAACGTTTTCAAAACATTTTCGAGACAATTATTAGTCTGGCACCACTGTTAGGTCTTCTTGGCACAGTATTAGGATTAATAGCCTCCTTTGCTTCTCTAAATCTTGGTGATGTGGGAGGCAGTAAAACCGCAAGTGTTACGGCTGGGATTAGTGAAGCCCTGGTATCAACTGCATCAGGATTGATCGTTGCTATATTCATACTCCTGTTTGCCAATACCTTTCGGGGATTGTACCAACGGCAAATTGCACTAATTCAGGAGTATGGTGGACAGCTAGAATTACTTTACCGCCGTCGCTATGAACGAGGAGAAAAAACGTATGCGTCTACCAGATGAACCAGAGCTTCCGCTACAGATCAACATTTTGCCGATGATTGACGTGATTTTTGCAATTTTGACATTTTTCATTATGTCAACTCTGTTTTTAACACGTTCTGAAGGTTTGCCAGTAAATTTACCGAAGGCAGCCACAGCAAAACAACAGCAAGTTCCCACTAAAATTACCATTACGGTAGATGAAAAAGAACAGGTAAGCCTAAACCGTCAACCAATTGCAGTTGATGATTTGACAGCGCAAGTGCGGACTTTAGTTGGTTCTAATCCAGAAGTATTAGTGATTATTAATGCTGATGAAAAAGTTGATTATGGTCGGGTGGTGGCGGTGATGGATCGGGTACGTCAAGTTCCGGGAGCTAAATTAGCGATCGCTACCCAAAGAGAATAAATAGATATATTGGGCATAACGAAGTTCAGAGAGTCAGGGAAATTCTATATTCTGACTCCTAACTCCTTCTTGTATAATAGATATCTTCAGCAATCTATTATGTTATGTGTTGCCCAAAATTATTGTTATACACAATTAATTAATTTTGCCTACCTGATTTTCACAGATGTTTAATTCTAAAGGCAGTAACTTTTATCAAAACAGAATTCAAGAGCCAGAACAAGCGTCTTTGATTCTGACTTCTTCTTCAATGGTGTAGTTTTTGCCAAAGTGAAGTTTTAGCCGAATGCTTCCATTCTAGTATCTACAATCACGACATAATCCAAACTGACTTGATAAATTGCTAATTACACGAACAAAATAAGACATAGCAAATTTATACAAGCAGGTGATTATCTGATGACTATTCCAGAGTCAATTAAAAAATTCATTACATGGATACAAGGTTTTGACCATCGTGTTTTGCAAAATAAAGATGATGTAAGAGAAAAGTTTGTTTTGCCAATGTTTAACTATCTCTGCTATCCAGAGATATGTCATCGTGAATACTTTTTAAAAACCTATCAATCAGAAACCTACGCCCAGAATCCAGAAATTGCTCAGATTTATTTTGCAACAGATGATGTTAAAAAACAAAATCCAGATACATCACTGATTTTTGTAGAAGCGATAGAACCGCAGAAAACCAAGTTAAATGAGGCTATTGAGCAAGCTAGATTTTATAGTAATTATTTTAAAACACTATTTTTTATTGTCACCAATGGATATGATATCAATGTTTTTCAGTGTCTACATTCAAATCGAGAACAATTAGTATTTGATCTAAATATAGATACCTTAAAAAATAACGATGTCGCCTCAGATTTTTATAATAAACTCAATTTTGATTTAGTTAAAAAAATCGATAAAAATACAACCGATATTT
>JADEXV010000018.1 GCA_015206945.1 Nostocales cyanobacterium LEGE 12452
AAAAATAATGTTGACTTAAAAATCAGGGAGGCAATGACATGAGCGCAAATAATGGAAATACAACCACTAATGGAACCAAGCCACAAACTCAGATTCCAAATGCAAAAAGTGATGCAAATATCCCACAAACAACACAACCTGATAATCAAAAGCCAACAGAAAGTGGTAAAACCAACTCTAAAAATACAAATTCAGAGTTGAATCCATTAGATTTGAAAGAATTAGAATTGTTTAGACCTATAGAATTATTTGGAGTTTTGCTAGGAGCAATTATTGTCCCTGGTCTTGTTGGATGGGCAACTTTGTATATCAGTAAATCTCAATTTGATACACAACAAACAGATAATCAACATACTATACTCAAAGAGTATATAGATAGTATTTCGTCACTCAGCCTGGAGAAAGATTTAACAGAGAATGAAACAGAAACAAAACAAAGGGATGAAAAAATTCAAAAAGATATCAAAGAAACTTTAAAGACAAAACCAAAATCAACAAAAGAACAATTGGAAGTATTTCAGAGCATTAAAACTGCCAAAGATTTATCGGATACAGCAGAAGATGCAAGAACTATGGCAATAGGTCAAACACAAACAGCTTTACGTAGATTAAATGGTGAATATAAGGGACACCTTATACGTTTTTTGCACGAGTCTAATTTAATTCAAGGTCAAATTTTATTTGAAGGCGTCAAGAATAAAGATGGTGCAATTGAATGTAAGCCAATAACAATCAAGGTGATAAAGTTAAGTGGAGCAAATATTAATGATATTAAACTCAAAGATGCGTCGTTACCGCTAATAGAATTAGAAGGGGCTTACTTGAATAAAGCAGACTTGTCTAATGCTGGTCTTGAAGGAGCTAACCTCAAAAATGCTAAACTCCAAAACTCTAACCTTAAACTTGCTAAACTCCAACCAGCTAAACGCGAAAATCTTGACCTGCGTCCTTTTGACGACAAAGGTATGAAATGTGTGAATGCGGACAAGTTAAAAGACTTAGAACAAAAACCTACCGATCTCCAAGATGCTAATCTCCAAGATGCTAATCTCCAAGATGCTAATCTCGAAGGTGCTAATCTCGAAGGTGCTAATCTCGAAGGTGCTAATCTCCAAGGTGCTAATCTCCAAGGCGCTAACATTCAAGGTGCTAAGAACTGGCAACAAGCTTGTTACGATGAAAAGCTTAACGAGTACTTAGGCTTAACTAAGCAAGACCGAGATAGAAACTGCAAGGACAAAAAACCTTTGTAAAACCAGCTTGAAGTAGCTTTTGTTTCATCTCTCTAATTTTTTTAGACATGATTCACAAATGGACTAACAACGACAGTATCACAAGCTAAAAAGCCACCCTCAAAGGGTGATGTGAGATTTAGATTTGATGAGCGATCGCATCTAACATTTTACTAAGAGCGATCGCTCTCTTCCATTGTCTCAAACAAGCGTAGAAGCTCTGCTTATTGTCGCCAGACATCGCCCACAACAAACCCTACCAAATACCTTCCACAGCCCCCAAAGTCAAAAGCGCTGAACGCTGCGCTGCTGTTAACCCAGTCACCCCCTTGATGTTCATCCCTTCATAAAGGCGATCAACTTTCAGGCTTTTAATGCACTCACCTGTTCCCACATCCCACAGCTTAATTCCCCCATTTTGACTAGTATGAACCAAGATATTACCAACAGAATTAAAGCAAACAGAACATACTCCACTGGTATGAGTATGCAACACTCTGACACAGGTAAAGTTATTGATATCCCATAAGCGAATTGTTTGGTCAGAACTGGCGGATGCCAAGGTGCAACCATCAGGGCTAAAACTGACTGACCATACAGTAGTAGTATGTTCTTGTAACACCTTTAAGCAAGTAAAGTTACTGCTATCCCACAATCGAATTGAGTTATCAGTACTACCAGTAGCGAGCATTTTACCATCAGGACTAAAACTCAATGACCAGACTCCATCAGTCTGACCTGACAAAGTTTTAATAGATTTACCTTCACGCACATCCCACAACTTAACCGAGCAGTCCGCACTACCTGTAGCTAAAGTATTGCCATCAGGACTAAAGGTAACTGACCAGATATCACCTGCGTGACCTTCTAATGTTTTTACACATTTATGCTCGTGAATATCCCACAGCTTCAAGGTCTTGTCTCTACTAGCACTAGCCAAGGTTTGACCATCAGGACTAAAGGTAACTGATGTTACTCCACCGCTATGACCGTTAATCGTTGTAATACAATCACCAGAAATAACATCCCACAGCTTAATGCTGTCGTCCTCACTGCCACTCGCTAGTAAAGAACCATCAGGACTAAAGCTAACTGACGATACCCGCTCTGTGTGACCTTGTAAAATTTTAGTAGAGTATCCAGACGCAACATCCCATAGCCGAACCAAACTATCTAAATTACCTGTCGCCAACATACAATCATCAGAGTTAAAGCTGACCGAATACACCCCACTATCATGACCCTGTAAAGTTCTCACGCACACACCTTTACTTACATTCCATAAACGCACACTCGAATCATTACCGCAACTAACTAGGGTTTGACAATCTAAACTAAAAGTGATCGAGAACACTTCACTGGTATGTCCGTGTAAAATTTTAGCGCACGTACCTTGCTGCACATTCCACAACCTTACACTGGAATCAAAACTACCCGTGGCTATAGTTTGACCATCTGAACTAAAGCAAACTGACGATACATCATTTTTATGGCCTTGAAATGTTTTGATGCAATTACCTTTACTCACATTCCATAACCGAACAGAGTGGTCACTACTGCCACTGGCAAGAGTTTTACCATCTGGACTGAAGCGAACCGACCATACCTTGCCAACATGACCTTGCAAAGTTTTTATACAAATACCTCTACTGATATCCCAGAAGCGAATGTCGCAATCATCACTACCACTGGCTAGGATAGAACCATCTGGATTAAACCTGACTGAACACACCCAACCAGTATGACCATGCAATACTTTGAGGCACTCACCTAGATGGACATCCCACAACCGAATGGAAGTATCTTGACTACCACTTGCTAGAGTTTGACCATCCGGACTAAAGCTGACAGACCAAACAATACCTGTATGTTTATCTAAAGTTTTTAGACATTTTCCTGTTTGTGTATCCCATAATTTGACGAGTCCATGATGACCACCACTTGCCAGGGTTTTCCCATCTGGACTAAAGGTGACTGTCCAAATAAAATCTTCATGCCCCTTGAATGTCAACAAGTTTTTTCCATCTGCCATTTGCCACAAATGAATTTGTCCATGCTGATCGCCCGTAGCCAATAGTTTTCCATCTGGACTCAAGGCAACTGACAAAACACTCTTGAAGCTTGTAGCAAATACAGACTGATCAAAAGCAGTATTTTGGAAATTAACTCCAGCTAAATTTACACCCTGTAGGTCAGCTTGCCTAATGCTCAAATTTGAGAAATCATACCCCTGAAAATTTATTTGTAAATGCGCTAACAAGTTGAGGACATTGCCCCCTGCATATCCTGCTAATATTACAGTTTGATGTCTTTGCTGTTCCAATACATCCTGCAACAAAATTACCAGCTTTTGTTGACTGCCTATATCTAGCAATAATTCCTCAAGCAAGGGTTCCACAATTAATTGCTTTTGTGTTTCCCGGATGTAGTCTTTGCTTGTTGCTTTGATGAAAGCATGGGTTTGGAATAAGCCTAAACGGACAGACTTTTCCCCTACTAATTCTTGACAAAGTTGTTTAACCAACCGCTGGGTGCTATATTCCATCACGACTGGTTGCAGGAAGAAATGCTCACCGCTTTTTTCAATTAATGACCGTTGCAATAGAGATTTAATTGCTGAAGGTACGAGACGCTGGGAAGAAGATGTCACTATATCAGCAACTAACTCGGTAAGGGATACTGGCTCTCGATTAATTGCTAGCCAATACATTACTTCCTCTTGTACTGCTGACAAATGGTAAAACTGCCGTTCTAACAAGTCGCCAATGTCCTCAAAAATTAGTATCCCGTGTTCCACATACTCTAAAACCGGGGCAATTCTACCGTCGAAAAGCTCTTGGGTTCCGGCTGCTACCATTTTGAGCGCTAAGGGATTACCCCCATAATGCTCGATGAGTTCTTGCCATTCTCGTTCTGTACCCGTGAATTGCCCTTTTTCCTGGAATAACTCTTGCCCCTCGGTAGAATTTAATCCCTTTAATGGGAGCGATCGCACTCCTGTTCTGTCTCCTTCTAACGGTACAATTTCTCTGGGTTTTTCTCTAGAAGTGAACAGAACGCAACTAATATGGGGTACTTCACCAACGCGCTTGAGTAATTGACCATATCCCTCATAGCCAGGACGACATTGCCCTGCTTGACCACCAGAGAGAATTGTCTCTACATTGTCTAAAATCAGCAGACAACGGTTTGATTGCAAACATTCCATCAGCTTTGCTAGTTTGCTATCAAAGCTTTCGGGTATTACCATCTCCTTTCGCAACGCCAACAGCAAAGATTGCAGGATGTTGGTTAATTGCTCGTCTACTGGCGGTGCATTTTGCAGGCTGCGCCACACTACTACCTCAAATTCGCTTTGAATTTGCAGCCCCAACTTCACCACTAAAGTGCTTTTGCCAATACCACCAATTCCCAGCAGTCCAACTAAACGACATCGTTCTTCTAATATCCACTGTCGAAGCTGCAATAATTCTTCACCGCGACCAAAAAATACAGATACATCCGGTGCTTCTTGCCAATCATACTCTGGGTTTTGTTGTCGAGTTTCTAGTTCCTCTAAGGTCGAGGTAGGCCGGGTATAATCGCTTTGAGATAACTCCAGCCCAAAGGCAGCGAAGGCAAACTGCAAGGAAGTTTTATCTACAGGTTCCAAGCGTGCCAAAATTCTAGATATAGTGTGTAGAGCTAAACGGGTGCGATCGCTCAGTTCTTCTAAAGAAAAGCTATCTCCAGCATTCTCATCAAATTCGGCTTGAGCTTTGGCATCTCGAAACTTCTCCCAGCCTTGTAGGGTAAGGATTACACCCCGTCTGCGTTTGCTTGCTTGTTTCATCAACGTCACCTAAAACCGAGTAGATGCATCTCCATAGAGGAAATTCTCAAAGGAAAATAGAAGAAGATAGTTGTGGAACAATAATTCCAGATTGATAAATTAAATAAAATATGAAAAACATCGTACTTTTTTCTAGCTAACTTCTTTATTTAACCCGATTGGCATCTCCAAGAAATGCCAATACCTCTCAATAACTGGCTTTCAAAAAATATTATTTTGTGGGAAAAGGAGCCAGTTTCAACGCTAAATCAGGTATTGATGCAATTATTGTTGATAATAAGGCAAAACTAAATATCTGTAAACGTAAATTTTATTCCTGGTCAAACCGAGGCATTTTATTTTAGTAAAACTGTGTATGGCTTTTTACCTCTCTCTAAAACTCTCCTTCCGTGCGGAAGAGGCTTTTAAAACCAGTTTTAATTTTTCTCTGCCTGGATGAAAACACCCTGCCATTTCCTTGCAGAGAAAGCTTGCTCGGTGGGTTAGGTTTCTAAGGTTTTAATGTTAGCAATAATATTTTTCAAAGGTCTTCTTAGACAAGTTTTCATTTATTTAAACTACATCTATTTATTGGGACAATGTTTTTTACTGCGTGATCTATTTAATTAATAAAGTGCTACAAGTGACATTTACGTTTTTAAAACTGTGTTGATAATGAAGTAGCGATCGCTTATTTAGCAAAAAAATCTGCTTGAAAAACCGAGAACATCAGGGCTTTTACGAACAACATTTACATATGTTAATATTGTTTGGTTTAGGTACGGATATTCAGTATGGTTTCCATAAAGACCGTTCTAAAAAATTCAGAGCAAGTCACTCGGTTGTTTTCTCATCTCGAATTTGATGGAAAAAAATTCAATCATCAACCGGGTAGTGTATTTGGAAGTACTGCATTGATTGCAGGAACCACCGTTGGGGCTGGGATTCTCGCTCTACCAGCCGTGACGCTGCCATCTGGGATTGTACCATCCACATCTGGACTCATTGCAGTTTGGCTCTACGCTCTAGTTTCGGGGTTATTGGTTGCAGAAGTTACCTTAAACACGATGCGAACAGAAGGGCTTTCAAGTATAGGTTTTTTGGGAGTTGTTGAGAAGATCCTTGGTAAGGTGGGAGCGCGAATTGCTGGCGGTGCATATTTATTTATGCATTATGCTCTGTTGGTGGCATACATCACCGAAGGCGGAGAGATTTTAGGAGCGGCGGTGGCAAAAGTCTGGGGTATGCAAATATTGCCTACGTGGATGGGCACAATGGCTTTCACGCTGTTATTTGGTGGCATTATGTATCTTGGGCGAGAAAAGTTTATTGAGAAATTAAACAGCGCCTTTGTCGGAATTGTCATCGTTTCCTTCTTAGGACTATTATTTCTGGGAGGAAGGCATATTCAGAGTGCCCAACTATTTTTTCAAAACTGGAGTGCCCTTGGTAGCGCCATTTCAGTAATGTCTGTGGCACTGTTTTTCCAAAACGTTGTGCCGCTAGTTGTAACGCAACTCGAAGGGGATGCCTGCAAAATTCGTCAGTCTATCTTTATTGGTTCTGTGATTCCTCTAATTATGTTCTTGGCGTGGAATGCCGTAATTTTAGGAAGCGTCAGTCCCGATATGCTACATAGCAGTTTTGATGGTACAAGTATTTTTGATCCACTACAAATTCTCCGAGCAGGTGGCGCGGGGGAATGGTTAGGAGTGCTAGTATCCATTTTTTCAGAGTTTGCGATCGCCACATCATTTATTGGATTTGTGTACGGATTATTGGATTTGTTCAAAGATATTTTCCTCTCTTCACACAGGAAACTTTCTAACCGCCTTCCCCTCTATTCACTGGTTCTTTTCCCGCCGATGACTCTCGGAACGCTTAACCCCAGCATCTTTTTTACTGCTCTAGATTACACTGGAACATTTAGTATTTCAGTTCTCGGTGGAATTATTCCGGCGTTAATGAGTTGGAAGCAACGTGAAAACTCAGATAGCACAAATCAACCACTCGTTCCTGGCGGCAAGGTGACACTCATTGCGATCGTTGGAGTGGCATTAGCCATGATGGGAAGACAAATTCTGTCAATTTACACAAAATAAAACCATCAATACAAATTATGTGCTACAAAAAACTATAGTTGTAGTATGAATATATTAACTACAATCAAACTGCAACACGAGAGTCAAATGACTAATACTTCTCTACGAGAGGCTGCACTTCGACTACGCTCAGTGACCACGCCAACGACTACGCTTAGTACAAGTGACCAATGACAAGTGACAAATGACAAATGACTACTTAATCAAATGAGTGATTCTCGACTCGTCAAAATCAGCAAATATCTCAGCAAATATCTGCGCCACACACCGGATGCCATTGGTATTAAACTTGCTCCTGGTGGTTGGGTTGTTGTTGATGACTTACTTACCGCTTGTACTCAAAATAAGTTTCCGATTACCCGCCAGGAATTACAGGTGGTAGTTGAATTCAACGAGAAGCAACGCTTTTCTTTTGATTCTACAGGTAATCTTATTCGTGCGAACCAAGGACATAGTGTAAAAGTCGATTTACAATTAGAACCTGTAGTTCCTCCAGATCGGCTTTATCACGGCACAGGACACAAATCTGTAGAGTCAATTCTGCAAACAGGACTTTGCAAAATGTCGCGGCATCATGTCCATTTATCAAAGGATATAGAAACAGCAGAAACCGTTGGTGCAAGGCATGGAAAACCAGTGGTTTTTGCTGTAGATACTGCGGCAATGCATCAGGCAGGTTACATCTTCTATTGTTCCACTAATGGTGTTTGGTTAGTCGATCGCGTGCCACCTGAGTATCTACAAAGAATTTGAATTTTAACAAAATAGAATATTTAACCGATATTTGCCAAGAAGTTACATAATGCAGAAGTTGCAACAATTACTGCATTTTTGAATTGAACTCAGATCGATGTAACCATAGCGCTTGTACTCCTAATACTGTATTCTCTGATAGATTAGCGTCTGCAAAACAGGGATTAAGAGTAATTCCATTCCGGTTTACAGCAGAAAAAGTAACTTTATAGATTTGTCTATAAAATTACAAACTCTCAATAGTAAAAATACTATCAATCTCTTAGCCTACTCACCCAATGTAGGTTAAAAATCTCACCAAACAAACATTTTAGATTTATCCAAACCCCAAGATGCCTTCTAAGCGAATCTTGTTTATCAGTAACGGCCACGGAGAGGACAACCATACCTCTCATGTTATTCAGACCCTGCGCCAATTGTGTCCTTCAATTGAGATGGCGGCAATGCCGATTGTGGGTGAAGGAAGAGCTTACCGCAGCTTGGATATTCCCATTATTGGTCCCACACAAACAATGCCCTCTGGCGGATTCTTTTACATGAAGCGCCTGTATATGCTCAAAGATTTTCAATCGGGATTGATTGGGTTAACGTGGCGACAATTACAAGCGGTGTTGCAGTATGCTCCTAACTGCGATTTGATTATGTCTACTGGAGATTTTGTCTCCCAAACATTTGCTTACTTAACAAAGCGTCCCTTTGTTTCGTTTATCTCTTGTCTTTCTGCCCTCTATGAAGGGCAATTGCGTATCAATCCACTGCTGTGGCACGATCTTAATTCTTCCCGATGTCTGGCAGTTTTTACTAGAGATTCCTATACGGCTTCCGATCTCCAACGGCAAGGTATAGCTAAGGCTAGGTTTGGTGGGATTCCGGCTTTAGATCGCGTTGTCCCCACTGGCAAAGACTTGTACCTGAAACCGGATATTCCTGCGATCGCACTTTTACCAGGATCGCGGATGCCGGAAGCCGCGCGAAATTTCAGTTTGCAGTTGCAACTGGTGATAGAAATCGCCAAGGTGATGCCTGAATCAGGATTCCAGTTTCGTGCCGCCTTAGTACCAAATTTGATGGAGCAATTAGACGACATTGCTAAAAGCCAAGGTTGGCAACTGAATCAAGGCATACTCACCTATTCTCCTCCAGGAAGTTCTGCCGAAGAATCACCGCTTGTAGAAGTGAGATGTTACTCAGATGCCTTCAGTGATATCTTGTATTACTCTACCCTCGTTATTGGTATGGCAGGGTTGGCAGTGGATCTATCTGTAGCGATGGGGAAACCGATCATCCAGATTCCCGGAGAGGGTCCTCAATTTACCTATCGATTTGCAGAAGCGCAAACGCGACTGTCGGGCATTTCGGCTCAAACCATCGGCACTAAGCCAGCAACCCCTGAGATTCTCAAGCAAGCAGCTAAACGAGTAGTCGAAACTTTAGAAGATTCAGACTACCTCGCTAAGTGTAAAGTAAATGGCCCTGAGCGATTTGGGCCACCCGGCGCATCTGAGAGAATTGCCCGCTTTCTACTAAACTCTCTAGGAGAAACTGAGTAGAATATTGCGTCAGAATTCAGGAGTCGGCACGGTTGGGTAACATGGTGTGGTAGGCTAACGCCGTAATGCATCTCAATTCTGACTCCTGACTCCTGACCCCTGAATTCTTACTTACCTATGAAAGTCCGCTCTAGTTACTGGCAACTGTTGCCTTATCTCTGGCCCCAATGGCCGCTGTTAATCAGGGGATTGGCTTGTATCTTAGGATTTGTGTTATTCACCCTAGCAGTGCCCTATTTAGCAGGTCAGGTCGCTTTCTATCTTGGCCAGGGAAATGTAAACCGAATTGCCTACTGGCTCGGACTAGCCACTTTAGTATTTTTGGTTCGAGGGCTTTGTCAATACGGGCAGAATGTTTTTATGATCGCTGCTGCCCTGAACATGGTTTTAAACTTGCGTAAGCGGGTTTATGCTCACCTGCACAAACTTGGATTAGATTACTTTGAAACCACACAGACGGGAGACTTGACCTATCGCCTGACTGAAGATATTGATCGCGTCGGCGAAATTGTAGACAAGTTATCCCATCAGTTTCTTTCCAATTTGTTGCAGTTAATTGCGATTCCCATTTACATGCTCTACCTGAATTGGCCGCTCACTCTTGCGGGTTTGATTTTGGCTCCTTTAATGGCTTGGTTGATCGGGGAATTTGGTCAGCGATTACTCGTGCTATCTCGCCAGAGCCAAAATCAAGTTTCCAATTTGTCGGCGATGCTAACTGAAGTATTTAGCGGGATTCGCGTTGTTCAGGCTTTTGGAGCCCAAGAATATGAAGTAAAGCGATTCAATAAAGAAGCAGAAATCAATCGCCAAGCTAAGTATCGCGCTCTACAACTCAAATCCATTCAATTTCCCGTTGTCGGTTTTTTGGAAGCAGTTAGTATTATACTGCTGTTTTTATTAGGAGGATGGCAGATTTCTCAGAATCAGCTGACATCTCAAGGGTTTATCAGTTTCTTAGCTGCTGTGGCTATACTGATTCAGCCAATCGATATGCTGATTAGCAATTACAACGAGTACAAACAGACCGAAGCTTCTGTTGAACGCATCTTTGAACTGATGGCGAAGGAACCTAGTATCAGCGAAAAATCGAATGCTCAGGCAATGCCACGAGTTATGGGCAAGGTAGAGTATCGTCATGTCGATTTCGCTTACAATCCCGACCAGCCAGTGCTTAAGGATCTCTGCCTGAACGCTTCTCCTGGTGATGTCATTGCCTTGGTTGGCTCTTCTGGAGCCGGTAAATCGACCTTAATTAACCTTTTACTTCGCTTTTATGACCCTCAGAGGGGTCAAATTCTGGTCGATGATATTGATATCCGTGATGTCACACTTACCAGTTTGCGCCATCAAATTGGCATTGTTCCCCAAGATGTTACTCTTTTTTCGGGAACGATCGCTGAAAATATCGGTTACGGTCAGGAAGAATTAGATTCAGCAGCGATTCAGGAAGCAGCCAAGATTGCCAACGCTCACTCCTTTATCACCCAGTTTTCTCAGGGTTATCATACCTGGGTAGGAGAGCGTGGAGTTAACCTATCGGGGGGACAACGCCAAAGATTAGCGATCGCCAGAGCAGTTGCCAACGATCCTCGAATTCTCATCCTGGATGAGGCTACCTCTGCCCTCGATTCTGAATCAGAAGCACTAGTTCAAGAGGCGCTAGAACGAGTGATGCAAAACCGTACCGTGTTTATTATCGCCCATCGCTTGAGCAGCGTTCGTCGGGCTGACTGCATTCTCGTAATCGAACAAGGAGAGGTGGTTGAAGCTGGTACTCACACCTCCCTTCTCTCTCAAGAAGGACGGTATGCCCGTTTTTACGCTCAACAATTCTACTCTACAGATGAATAGGGCTTTTTCAAATCAACATCCCAGCAATACAAGCGGTGATAAAACCTGCTAACAATCCGCCAATCATTGACCTTACACCCATGCGAGCTAAGTCATGCTGCCGATTAGGTGCTATCCCCGCAATGCCGCCAATGGTAATGCCAATTGAACCGATATTTGCAAAGTTACATAATGCGTAAGTTGTAATAATTACTGCACGTTGAGAGATTTTGCCACTTTCAATTAGTGCCTTCAAATCCAAAAAAGCAATAAACTCATTCAAAATTGTTTTTGTACCCAATAAAGCCCCAACTTGCCGACAATCAGCCCAAGGTATGCCCATTAGCCACGCTACGGGAGCCATAATAAAAGATAAAATCCACTGTAATGAGAGTTGTTGTAAGCCCACAAATGCCCCCAACCATCCCAAAAGGGCATTCAGGGCAGCTAATAATCCCAAAAAAGCGATAATCATCACCCCAACATTAACTGCTAGCTTCACACCATCAATTGCTCCGGTGGTAGCAGCATCAATTACATTTACATAATTGGTTTCTATATACGCTTTTGCTTTACCAACCGTCTCCGAAACTTCTGTTTCTGGGTAAAGTAATTTTGATACCACCAACGATGTGGGAGCAGTCATAAAGAAAGCAGCAATTAGGTGTTCTGCTGGGATGCCAAATGACAGATATGCTCCTAGTACTCCCGCCGCAATTGTGGCAAAACCACCTGTCATCACGGCATGGAGTTCCGATTGCGTCATATTTGCTATATAAGGTTTAACCATCAGCGCCGACTCTGTTGGTCCCAAAAAGATGTTACCTGCACAAGATAAAGATTCAGAACCCGATGTTTTCATCGTTTTCATCATTACCCACGCCATCACATTTACGACTCGTTGTAAAATGCCGTAGTAATACAAGACGCTGATGAAAGCAGAGAAAAAGATAATTGTCGGCAGCACTTGAAAAGCAAAGAAATGATCTTTAAAATTTTCTCCAAAGACAAATTTTGCACCAACATCAGAAAATGCTAAAAATTGACCGACAATATCTCCCAGAGATTTAAACACATTTAAACCCCAAGCAGTTTTAAGAATCACGAGTGCAAACACAAATTCCAATCCCAAACCCCACGCCACTATTCGCCAACGCACCGCACGACGATTAACAGAAAAGGCGTAGCATATACTGAGAAAAACTAAAATTCCCAATGCAGAGATGGCGCGTTCCATGTTTACTCCTGAAAAGGTCTTGTTAAGGCACTTAGTCACAGAGCATACACAAAATCTGCCTTTTTTTGTGGTTTTGTAGTCAATTACGAGAGTTTTAATCGTGTAAATAAGAATTTAGCGATGTCTACGACGGGCTACGCCTACGCACATTCATATCTTGTTACAAAATTACCTTCCCAAACCTTAAGCACATTTGTATTAATAGGAACAATCAATGTAAACAGGAAAAAATTAACCTTGTAGGAAAAAACTATGGTGGCACTGACCGGTTATCAAATACATGAGCTAATTTATTCGGGATCTAAAACCCTAGTGCATCGCGGTATTAGAGAATCAGATAAAAAGCCAGTAGTAATTAAACTGTTGCGACGTGAGTATCCCACATTTTATGAACTCGTACGATTCCGCAATCAGTACACCATTGCGAAAAATCTAGATATTGACGGCATTATCAAAACTTATAGCCTGGAGAACTATCAAAACAGCTATGCCTTAGTCATGGAAGACTTGGGTGGCATTTCTCTGCAAGAAGAGATGGCTAGGTGGGGAGATAAGGGAATGGGGAGAACTGCTGATGGGTTGCAGACATTTTTTCACATTGCTTTGCAAATTGTCTCAATTCTTGATGGATTGTATCACAATCGGGTGATTCACAAAGACATCAAACCCGCCAATATTTTGATTAACCCCACTACAAAAGATATAAGACTGATCGATTTTAGTCTCGCCTCCTTACTTTCTAGAGAAACGCAAACTCTGACTAATCCAAATATTCTAGAAGGGACATTAGCATACCTTTCTCCCGAACAAACTGGACGAATGAATCGGGGAATTGACTATCGCAGCGACTTTTATTCCTTGGGTGTCACCTTTTTTGAACTCCTCACTGGACAGTTACCTTTCAAATCTGATGAACCGATGGAGTTGGTGTATTGTCATTTGGCAAAGCTTCCTCCACAGGTACATAGTCTCAATCCCAACATTCCGCCAATTCTGTCTGAAATTATCGGCAAACTGATGGCAAAAAATGCCGAAGATAGGTATCAGAGTGCATTGGGGTTGAAGTATGACTTAGAAATTTGCTGGCGTCAGTGGCGAGAAACTGGCAGGATTGATGTCTTTGAGTTAGGAGTGCGAGATATTTGCGATCGCTTCATCATCCCAGAAAAGCTCTATGGTCGGCAAGCAGAAGTAGAAAACTTACTCGCAGCATTTGATAGAGTAGCTAACCCCCCTGAATCCCCTCTTGGTAAGGGGGGACTAAGGGGGGTAGAAATGATTTTAGTAGCAGGTTTCTCTGGTATTGGTAAAACTGCCGTTGTTAACGAAGTCCATAAACCCATTGTGCGACAACGGGGTTATTTTATCAAAGGGAAATATGACCAATTCCAACGCAACATTCCCTTGGGAGCTTTTGTCCAAGCATTTCGAGATTTAATGAGGCAATTACTGAGTGAAACTGATGCTCAACTTGAACAATGGAAAGTCGCAATTCTCAAAGCTTTGGGTGAAAATGCTCAGGTAATTATCGAAGTTATTCCCGAACTAGAAAAAATTATTGGGCAACAACCACCAGTATCTGAACTTTCAGGGACTGCTGGACAAAATCGTTTCAATTTACTGTTTCAGAAATTTATCCAAGTTTTTACAACCAAAGAGCATCCTTTAGTGATGTTTATCGATGATTTGCAATGGGCAGATTCAGCATCTTTGAAGTTGATGCAATTGCTGATGAGTGAAGCTGAAATTCACTACATCTTAGTTATTGGTACTTATCGCGATAATGAAGTTTATCCAGGACATCCGTTAATATTGACATTAGAAGAAATTCATAAATATCGAGATTGTCTTAATACTATTACCTTAGCAAATCTTAATCGCACAGATGTCAATCATCTAATTAATGATACTCTTAAATGTAACCTGTCAATTACCCAAAGCCTCACAGATTTAATATATCGAAAAACTCAAGGAAACCCCTTATTCACTAATCAATTTCTCAAATTACTGCACGAAGAGAAGTTAATTAACTATAACTTTGATATGGGTCATTGGCAATGCGATATTGCTCAGATTAGGGCATTAACATTTACTAATGATTTGGTAGAGTTTATGGTGCTTCAGTTGCAGAAGTTACCAGAAGCAACTCAAAAAGTTTTGCAGCTTGCAGCTTCTATTGATAATCAGTTTGATTTAGCGACTCTCGCAATTGTCCATGAAAAATCTCTATCAGAGACAGCAGCAGACTTATGGAAAGCTTTGCAAGAAGGTTTAGTCATTCCTACAACTGAAGTTTACAAGTTTTATCAACAGGAATTAGAAGAATCTATAATTACTTCTGATTCTTCGATGCTCAATTCTACTTCCTGCTCCTACAAGTTTTTGCACGACCGCGTTCAACAAGCTGCTTATTCTCTAATTCCTGAAAATCAAAAGCAGACAGTACACCTCAAAATTGGGCGATTAATGTTGAGGAATATCTCGCTTGAAGAACGCGAAGAACATTTGTTTAAATTAGTCAATCAGTTAAACTTAGGAGTTGAATTAATTACTCAATTAGAGGAACGAGAAGAACTGGCAAAATTAAACCTAACTGCAAGTCATAAAGCCAAAATTTCGACTGCTTATGAAGCCGCTGTAGAATACACAAATTTTGGAATTAAGTTACTCACAGAAGATTGTTGGCAACATCAGTATGAGTTGGCGTTAACACTATACTCAACCTCTGCCGAAGTCGCCCATCTTAACGGTGATTTTGAACAGACGGAAAAATGTATACAAGTAATATTACAACATGGCAAAACACCGATCGATCAAGTCAAAGCCTACGAAGTCAGAATCTTATCTCAGGTAGCACAAAACAGAATGTGGGAAGCTATAAAAACGGGACTCCATGTTCTCAAAATATTGGGAATAGAACTGCCCGAACAGCCAACACCAGAAGATATTAACCGTGGACTACAGGAGACACAATTAGCTTTAGATGGTAAATCTATTGAAGGGTTACTAGAGTTAAAATTAATGACTGAGCCAGATAAGTTAGCAGCCATGAATATTTTGACAAATATTGCTGCTGCTGCTTATCTAGTTATCCCAGAACTCTATCCCTTAATATTATTTAAACAGGTTAATTTATCCCTCAATTATGGAAATACTGCTAATTCGCTTTATGGATATTCATCTTATGGGCTGATTCTTGGCGGGATTGTAGGAGATATTGATTCAGGTTATCAATTCGGTCAACTAAGTCTAAAACTATTAGATAAATTAAATGCTAAAGAATTCATTGCTAAAACATATATGATTGTTTATGGCTGTTTGAATCATTGGAAGAAGCATCTTAATGAACTTTTACTTCCTATACAATCAGCTTATTATAGCGGGGTAGAAATAGGAGATTTAGAATTTGCAGGTTACTGTGCATGTAATTATTCTTTGAGTTCATATTTTGCTGGTAAAGAATTATCTTCTCTAGCACAGGAAATAGGAAATTATAGTCAAGGACTCGCACAAATTCGTCAAGAACCATCCTTACATAAAAATGAACTCTATCGGCAAGTAGTGCTTAACTTACTCTCAAAAAATCAAAGCCCTTGCCGCTTAATCGGTGATGCTTACAATGAAGAAACCATGTTGCCGCTTCATCTCCAAGGCAACGATCAAACTATGATTTGTTCGTTGTATTTTAATAAATTGGTTCTCTGCTATTTATTTGCTGACTATACTCATGCTATTGAAAATGCTGATTTAGTACAGAATTATTTAGAAAGTCTTCTTGGAAGTATTATCCTTGCTCTATTTCATTTCTATGATTCTCTGAGCCAATTAGCCGTATATTATGATGCTTCTGAAGATAAGCAAGTATTAATTCTCAAAAGGGTTACAGCCAATCAGGAAAAAATCCAGAACTGGGCGCATCATGCGCCGATGAATCATTTACATAAGTTTCATTTAGTGGAGGCTGAACGCTATCGTATTCTCGGCGAATATATTCAAGCAATGGAAATGTACAATCGCGCCATTCAAGGAGCAAAAGAAAACGAATATATCCAAGAAGAAGCTCTCGCTTACGAACTCGCCGCCAAATTTTATTTAGGATGGGGTAAAGAACAAATTGCCCAAACCTATCTGATAAATGCTTACTACTGCTATGTTCGTTGGGGCGCTAAAGCTAAAGTTTATGATTTAGAAAAACTTTATCCTCAATTACTCACCCCGATTCTCCAATCGGAAACAATTCGCCTCAATTCTACAGAAATAGCATCTACTCTCCATAATAAAATGCCTCTATCTAGTTTTAATGCTGGTGCAACAATTTCATCTAGTAGCACCAGCATTTCCGAAGCTTTAGATTTAGCAAGTGTTCTCAAAGCCTCTCAAGCACTATCTAGCGAAATTCATTTAGAAAAGTTGTTCTCGACATTAATGCAAGTGGTGATGGAGAATACCGGAGCGAAAAAATCTGCTTTAATTTTACTTAAGGATAATGTTTGGGCGATCGAAGCAATCGCAACATTTCAGAAAGCGCCAACTATTCTGCAATCTATTCCAATTGAGTTTAGCCAAGATCTCCCTCTAACTGCAATTAACTATGTCAAACGCACTTTAGAAACATTGGTAGTTGATGATGCAACTGTGAAAAATTCCTTCACCTCTGACTCCTACATTATCAGACAGCAACCCAAGAGTTTACTGTGTACTCCCATTCTCCATCAAGGAAAGCTAATCGGCATACTTTACTTAGAAAATAATCTCATTGCTGGAGTATTTACCCATGATAGACTCCAAGTAATCAACCTATTGTGTTCACAAGCTGCCATATCTTTAGAAAATGCTTCTCTTTACCAGCGATCGCAAGAGAATGCCCAACAATTAGAACACTCACTTACAGATTTAAAACAAATGCAACTACAACTGGTGCAAAACGAGAAAATGTCAGCATTAGGTAATTTAGTTGCAGGTGTAGCCCACGAAATCAATAATCCTGTAGGCTTTATTGCAGGTAATATTCAACCTGCTGTTGATTTGGTTGAAGATTTGTTTCATCTCATCGAGCTTTATCAAGAAAAGTTTCCGAATCCGGGTGTAGAAATTGAAGAAGAAATTGCCGAAATTGACCTAGAATATATCCGAGAAGATTTGCCAAAAATGATTTCTTCGATGAAATTAGGTATCGATCGAATTCGGAGTATTAGCAATAGTTTGCGAACCTTTTCCAGAGCAGATACAGAAAACAAAGTTGCTTTTAATATTCACGATGGTATCGATAGTGCAATTTTGATTCTGAAGCATCGCTTAAAAGCATCGGAACTACATCCAGAGATTAAAATAGTTAAAAAATACGGGGATATATCTTTAGTCAAATGTTTTCCTGGACAACTTAATCAAGTATTTATGAATTTATTGGCAAATGCCATTGATGCCTTAGAGGAGTCTAATATTGGACATAATTTTCACGATATTAATAATAAAATTGAGATTAAAACTTGTTTTAGTGAAGACAAACATCAAGTTTTAATTTCCATTCAAGATAATGGTATGGGAATGTCTGATGAAGTCAAACAAAAGATTTTTGACCATTTATTTACAACTAAATCTGTCGGTAAAGGTACAGGATTAGGATTAGCGATCGCCCGGCAAATTATAGTAGAAAAACATGGCGGTACTCTGGAAGTTAATTCCGTACAGGGAGAGGGTACAGAATTTGTGATTCAAATTCCGATTTAAAGTTACCCCTCTTGGCGCGGGTAGCCAAAGCTAAGATGGCTGCCAATGAGTGTGTAGAAGTCATTTGGCGCGTGTGCAGCACCTCCTGCACAACCCGGCACTTTGCACTTATCGCTAACAGTTTGGGCGACTTTAGAAAGCTCACTGGTGTGTGGTGTCATGTCCCATCCTTCGCCACCATAGCTTGTGGTTTTTTCAATATTATGTAAAACGATCGCTTCCAGCCGCCAACCATTGATTTTACACTCGCCCAAGCGATAAATTTTAGACAATGCTGGATCTGATAAAGCTAAACGTAACTCCCTTTCTATTTGTACAAAGTCAGGCTTTTCGGGCTGCATCTGCAAGTAAGCAAGCAATTCTGCGGCTGATGTGCCAGTTCTAAAAAACACCGATGCGTAACCGTCTCCTCCAGAAACGATTCTCCAATCAACTAAGGTGAGTTTTGGTGACTGCGCCAGCGCCATAATCAGTGAGGTGTCAGTTTGGTTATCTGTGCCAGTTATCCCACCATAACCAGACTCAATGCCAAAGTTGCGATCGCAAACACCAATGATTTGCCAAGTATAGTGTGCAACAGTAACTATAGGTTCATCTCTTCGTATACCCGACATGACTTCAGCATAGTTGCTCTGGTCAACATACAAATCGTAAGAACCTGGAGTATTGGAATTTCCACATGGTGCATTGATTAATTTGCCAACAAAGTGGCAGCGTTCAAAACCAGACAGTGGATGCTGGCGCACCAAAGCAGCAAGGCGTTCAGCATCAGACGGAGCAAAAGTGGCATTGAAGTAGTAATGAGGGCCTTGTCCGCACTCTTTGATTTCCCAGAACCAATCCTGAAATATACTCACTATGTAAAGATATACACAACGACATAACGACCAAGATAACTGATGGTAGATAACATTGAACACCCAGGATATAAATTCTAGGCGATCGGGTGCAGTGATTTGTTAGCTAGCATTCGGTTCATCAAGATCTTCATCAACATGAATCGGCTGGCAGATTATACTTGCGATGCTGTTCTTGGGCAAACTCATAAAAAAATCGGACTAAATATACAGACTCACCCAAAGAAACGCTCATAATTGTCATGACTACCAGGCTTGTCCCTCTGCAATTTCTTGTTTAGCAAGTTTTGCAGCAGCAATAAGTTTTGATTGTGTTCTCTAGAACGATTCATTCCATCTAATTTCATCTTGTAGATCGTCAATGTATTCCCGCAGATGCTCTGCAATCCGATCTTGTACTTCAACGGGTAAAGACTCCATCATTTTGATCACGGTGGTAATTGCTGCTGACGACATATTGAATTGCTCTCATGCAACGCTTCGCTCTTAAAGCTAACACCGATCGCCTCTCTCTATTCATTTTGGAGTTTCCTGAGCATTTTTAATTTCTTGCTGGCTGTTAGACTGTAGCGCTTCACGGGTTAACAAAAACTGTTCACCCAAATCTGTAACATGAAAATATTTAGTCAAATCG
This sequence comes from Nostocales cyanobacterium LEGE 12452, assembly GCA_015206945.1. Taxonomy (GTDB): domain Bacteria; phylum Cyanobacteriota; class Cyanobacteriia; order Cyanobacteriales; family Nostocaceae; genus Nostoc. The sequence continues at coordinate 19,737 of JADEXV010000018.1, forward strand.
ATTGAGTTTTTACCATAATTACTCGCTTGAACCACATCACTGATATAACCAGAGTTCGTCTTAATTAATTTAAAATCTCGTAACCGTCTTAACTCATCACCTACATTGTTTGATACATAAAAGTCATAACTCGTCTTTGCTTTAGAATGCTTATAGAGCTGATCGATCTTCTCATAATCCTTCTTAGCAAGCAAAAAACCAAACATAAAAGCTTGTGTTTGTTCTAAATTTTTTTGCTGTTTTCCTAGTTGGTCTAGCTGTTGGGCTTGAAGCTCATCGATTTGTTTTTTCTGTTCATTGACCTCTTGTTTTAATTCCTTAAACTTAGCTGTAAACCCACCATCTTTAGAAATGCCAAAATCCTCTAGTCGATTGAGCAAACCAGAGTTGAACAATAAAACAATGGCAATGAGTATAAGATCGGTAGCTTCTATCTTTCTTGGTTGTTTTCCTTGTTCGATAAATATTGGGCTAACTAGGCTAAATATCAGATAACATACTGCCGCTACTGAAACAATTTCAATCCACCAATTTCTGCGATTTTTATCTTCTTTTTTGCTAGAATCGCTTACTGGTGGTTGCTGGTTGATTTTATTCTGATTGTTTTCTTCATTCATAAGTAGTCAACTTTTATTTAATTAGGTTTTACTCAGGACTACAAGATATCCGTCATAGAAGTCTATGCTGACATGAGAATCCTCAAGTCCTTCCCATGAGCGGACGACGATCAATTCCCAGGACTCCGACTTCGCGCTCTATACTGTTCCACAAAAGAGTTGCCAAATACACATTAACTGCAACATTATAATTATCAGCAAGATTTGCGTCGACATGATTTTGGGTTGATTCCCCAGATAGCATACCTGCGGTGAGAGATTCATCTTGAATTAAGGGGGCGATAAGGGGCGAACTCCCCCCAGTCCCCAATGAATTGGGAAGCCTACACTTTCCTTACGGGTAAGTGTAGGTAGTTCACCATATTTAACCTTGATTAAGTAATTGTATTTTGACTTGAATTTCAAGTTACAAAATAGAAAATGGTGTTGGGTACTGAAATTTTATGAATTTACCATTACGGACATTGGGAGTTGCACCAAATGCGTGGACGGTGAATGATGCGATCGCAGATATCACTCGTCCTCAAAAGACCCCACAACCCGTTATCTTATCAACAGAAACTAAAACCCTGCGCCTAGACTTGGCAAAGACTGCTATCCTCGTCATTGATATGCAAAACGACTTCTGTCACCCTGATGGCTGGTTAGCGCATATCGGCGTGGACGTAACTCCAGCGCGTCAGCCTATTGAACCTTTGAACAACTTACTTCCAGAACTGCGTGAGGTTGGCGTTCCAGTCATTTGGATAAATTGGGGAAATCGTCCCGACTTGCTCAATATTAGTGCTAGTTCGCGCCACGTCTATAATCCCACAGGGGAAGGTGTGGGATTGGGCGATCCACTACCAAGCAATGGTGCTAGAGTACTCATGGCAGGTAGTTGGGCCGCGGCTGTAGTAGACGAGCTAGAACAGATACCCGAAGATATTCGTGTGGATAAATACCGCATGAGTGGGTTTTGGGATACACCATTAGATAGTATCTTGCGGAATTTGGGAAGGACAACATTATTTTTTACTGGTGTTAATGCCGATCAATGTGTGCTAACTACTTTATGTGATGCCAACTTCTTAGGATATGACTGCGTATTGGTTAAAGACTGCACCGCCACAACTTCTCCTGAATATTGTTGGCAGGCGACATTGTATAATGTCAAACAATGCTTCGGTTTTGTCACTGACTCACAAGGAATTTTAACAGCGCTGCAAAATGCTGAGGAGTGAGGAGTTAGGAATAATTAGTGATTTTGTGATTTAGAGATACAGTTAACAACTTAATATTCAAGACTTGGATTTTAGGAATTTTCACGCCCATCGATAACTCAGAGGGGATAAATAAATGTACGCTACTCGTTGTGTAATTCCGGTTATCAAATCTAGCAAAGATTACCAAGTATATCGCATTAGTCCCGACGCCTCTAATCGATTAGCAATTATCTTCGATTCGACAAATGCTAATACTTCTTTGACTTGCTGCATAGAAATTTTTGATGTTGGTGGACAAACACCCCCAAATCGCCATCAGTGGGCAGTAGAAATGTTTTTCGTCCTCAAAGGGGAAGCGATCGCTATATGTGATGGCAAAAGTGCCACGATCAAAGCTGGGGATAGTTTATTAGTGCCTCCCACTGGTACTCATTTGATTAAAAATACTGGTTCTACTCGCTTGTACACGTTGACTGTGATGATTCCCAATGAAGACTTTTCGGAATTGATTCGCAGTGGAATTCCGGCGGAGTTAGATGAAGAAGATATGGCAGTAATAGGGAGATTTGATGCTTTGATGCCCTGTTAAAATAGTTCGTAATTCGTAATACTTCTCTACGAGAGGCTGCGCCAACGGCTACGCCCTTCGACTACGCTCAGGGCAAGCTCAGTACAAGTTCGTAATTCGTAATTCGTTCCCATGCTATTCATGGGAACGAGAGAATATTATGAATTACCAATAATTTGTTTAACAACACCAACAAAGCGTTCCATGTCGGCTTGGGTAATGGCTCCCATTGTTGATACTCTGAAGATTGATTGAGCTAAATTTCCCTGTCCAGAATAAATTATATAATCTCGTGCTTTCAGTTGGTCGTGAAATTCTTCATAGCTGAAACCGTCTGGCAAGTGGTAGGCATTCAAGACAGCGGATGAACTGCTAAGAGGAAGTAGGGGTTTAATTCCGATTGAGGCTAACCCGTCTCTGACTAAGCTGGCAAGTTGGTTGTAATGTTTGTGTCTGGCACGCCAACCTCCTGCTTCTACCATTTCTTGCAAAGCTTCTGTTAAGGCATAAAATGTCTGTACTGATTGCGTAAAAGGCGTGCCACCTCGTTCTTGCTGCTGGTAATAGGTTGCTAAATCTAAATATAAGGTGCGGGGAATGGTGTCTACTGACGGCAGTGCATCCCGTTGCAGGATGACAAAGGACACTCCGGGAACACCATGCAGACATTTATTCGCTGTCGCAGCGCAAGCGGTGATTCCCCAATCTGCAAAATTTAATTCTTCAGCACCAAAGCTGCTGACTGCATCTACTAATAGTTTGATGCGGCGTTCTTGGCAAATTGGGGCAAGTTCTGCCAAATTATTTAAGCGGCCGGTAGTAGTTTCGTGATGGACGACAGCAAGGTGGGTGATGTCGGCGTTTTCATCTAGGAGTTTGATTAAAGCTTTGATATCTATTTTGCCATCCCAAGGATGGGAAAGTGTGATGTAATTAATGCCGTGAATTTTGGCGATTTTGGATAGTCGTTCGCCATATACACCGTTTTCAATGACTAATAATTTCCCGTTTGTGGGTACTAAACTGCTAATCATCGCTTCCATCGCGGCGGTACCAGAACCGGTGAGGAGAACTGCTGCCCAGCCGCTTCCAAGACCGTAAACTTGAAGTAATTGTTCGCGGATTCTGCTCTGAAGTTGGGAAAATTCCACCTCACGATGACACAAATCAGGACGCAACAGGGCATTTCTGACGCGATCGCTCAAATTGACGGGGCCGGGATTTAGTAAAATCATTTTGTCATTTGTCATTTGTCATTTGTCATTTGTCATTTGTCATTTGTCATTGGGCATTGGGCATTAATAAATTAAGAGTTTGTAATTGGAATTTATTAATTACGAATTACGAATTACCAATATGGTTCATAAAGCGTTGTAAAACTGCTTCCGGGGTGAGGTTGGGTCTGGGTAGCTTTTCTAAAGTTCCGGGACGGATTTTTAAATGAGCGAATTTAGGTCTATTGTTAGCATCTGCGGTAAATAAGGCATCTAAAAGGGCGGGATCATCTCCGGCTAATGTAACGCCGTAACCGCACGCTTCGGCAATTTTGGCAAAGGAGATACCCGCAGAAACCGTGGCTTGTGCGCCTGTGGAATCGTGGACTTCATTATCTAAAAGAATATGGGTCAAGTTAGCACCGCCATAAGTGCCAATAGTCGCAAAATTACCCATTCGCATCAGTGCTGCCCCATCGCCATCAATTACTACTACCTTGAGGTCTGGACGTGCTAAAGATAATCCCAATCCCATTGAGGAAGCGCAACCCATCGACCCGACCATATAAAGATGATTGGCACTGTCTTTACTAGCAAAGAGTTCGCGTCCCGTATATCCGGTGGTGGCAATTACTACAGTGTTTTCTGGATCGGTAAGTTCCACAATCCGAGCTAATGCTTCGCTGCGAGAAATGCGTTGTTCTTTGTTGTCCCGAAAAAAGCTTTGCTGAATATGAGCGCTAGCACTATTTTCTCGTTCGGGGATAGAAGAACGGGTGAGCGCATGGGGGGCGTTGGCGTAGCCCATCGAAGATATCGCTCCTTTACGCATGATTAAAGCATAAGGACAGCGCTCTTGTTGCATATAGGCTGTGGCTCTTTGCAGAACGGGTTCTATTTGTGCTACATCTGTAGGAAAAAATTCCCAAGGTATAGTCATTGTTTGCAACAATTTATCTGTGATTTGCCCCATTAATTGATGTTGCGGTTCATCTTGCAACACGCGATCGCCTCGCAAGGTACAAATCAGCAGTAGTGGAATCCGAAAGATATAAGTAAGGGAGGTTAGCGGGTTAACTGCATTCCCCAAACCAGAGTTTTGCATCATTACTACTGCGGGTTTACCAGCAATTGCGGCTCCAGCTGCGATCGCTACAGCATCTCCCTCATTGGCTGCGGAGATGTATCTAAGTTGAACGTCATTGATGACGTAGTTAATAAAAGGCGTGAGAAAAGAACAGGGTACGCCAGTGTACCACCCAAAGCCAAGATTACGCGCAGCTTCTACAAATTCCTCTGCCTGGATCATAATTCAAAATTTACAGCAATTGTCAGGGATTTAAACGATTGAGATGGGGAGTGGGAAATTGGGAGTAGGGAGGAAAGATTATGACTTCGACTTCAGAAAGCCAAACTTGAGCTTCAGAACTCAAAACTTTAACCTCAAAGCTTCGTTAATGAACCTCAAAGCTTCGCCGATGAACCTCAGAGCTTTGTCGATGAACCTCAGAGGTTGTTTGAAAAGTAGTTAGCTGTGATTTTAGGTGCTTGTTGATCCCCCCTAGCCCTTAAAAAGGGGGGAACCGGAATTAAAGTCCCCCTTTTTAAGGGGGATTTAGGGGGATCTAGAACGTTTTGCTACCAACAAGAGGACTTTTCAAACATTTTCTCAGAGCTTCGTTGATGAACCTCAAAGTTCAAAATTTTATTTCCACCTCCCCACTCCTATTGTTTTAATTGAAAAGCAAGGTCAAGATCGTCTAAAGAATTAACATCTAACCAGTTACCGCGAATATAAAGTACCTTGATCGGTTTGCCTTGCTCGATTAAATAATTGCATAATTCTGGCAAACCCAGACTGTTAAATTCCGGTCGTTTTTGCAACTCATTGAGTGCTTCACTAACCCATTGTCTACCTTGACTCCGCAAGCGCAACATCCCAATCCAGCGGCCGCTAGACTTTCCTAATTGCGTTTGTGTGGTTTTAGAAACGTTCAACAGGTTGACATCCTGTCCAAACAGAGAAAGATCGTCTGGAATTGAGCAATAGGCGTAGTCAGGTGAACCACTAACAGACTTGCTGTTGGCCACAGAATCAACAACAGCCACAATTTCTCCAGGACATTCTAATAAATCTCGCAGGATGTAGCTTCTAAATAGTAAATCGCCATAAAGCACCAGCATTTCTTCGCCAAAACTAGCTTGAGCTACGGCTAAGGATGCTAATTCTCCCGTTGTTTCATAATCTGGGTTACAGATGACTTTAGTCCCCGGAACATCGATCGTTTCTGCTTTGTAACCGGCGACAACGGTAATATCATTGATAGCAAGTTTCTTGAATTTGTCTACCAATAACCTGAGTAAAGGTTTACCTCCAAGGGGTAACATCACTTTTGGCTTATCTTGCGTCAACCCTGCTAATTCTTGGCCTCTGCTAGCAGCCAGAACGATCGCTTGGGTATTTTGCCGTCCGTTATTAAAGTAGCGTTTTTCAGCTTCTATGAGTTCATCCGCCCCTTGTAGCCGGAAGATTTCTTTTACGGGAGCGATATCATCTTCAATGTTGATTAAAGTTTCGCTGGCTTTCACTTCACGCGCGATCGCTTGCATACTAGCAACAGCAGCTCGAATCAGATGGTTTGCCCAGATGACCAAATTAACTTCAGCTTTGCGAAAAACATCAGTAGGCGTGCTGTAATATTTAGTCGGTATAAACACTAACGGGGAACGACCCGCCCATTCTTTAGCAAAGGCTAGCACTTGATCGGGGCGCGATGATTTACTGTGAATTAGGATGGCGTTTGCTCCGGCGGCGTGGTAAGCTTCAGCTCGGCGCAGCGCTTCCGAAAGATCCCAGCCGGCGATCAAAGCTTCGAGTCGGGCGACGATGCAAAAATCTGGGTCTGTCTGACTATCTTTACCCGCCTTAATTTTGCCGCAGAATTCATCAATTTCAGCCAAAGGTTGGCGACTACCGTTGATAAAGCTGTTGGTTTTGGGAAAAAGCTTATCTTCAATACAGACTCCAGCAATACCTCGCTGTTCTAACTTTTTCACCAGGCGGCGCATATTATTAAAGTTGCCATAACCAGTATCCCCGTCTAACAAAATGGGAATGCTGGTGACATCAGACATAAACTCAAGCATTTCTACAACTTGAGTCCAACTGGCTTCATTATTATCTCGAACGCCATATTGAGCAGAAAGGGCTAATCCGCTCGCCCAAATTCCTTTAAATCCAGCCTCTTCCACAATGCGGGCGCTAATGCCATTGTGAGCTTCCATGATGAAGTCGAGTTGAGGCGATTCTAATAATAGCCGTAATTGGGCACATTTATTTAATTTTGCAGAGGTATCATTGGGTACAAATATTTGATGCATTTATTCTGCTTTTCTTAACCTATAGTAATAATGAAAGAAGAATTCAGAAGCCAGAATTCAGAATCAATTAGTGGGAGATTCAAAATCGTCACTATGTTTTTAACCACTAAATCGGATATTTAATCGGGATTTGAAACTCCTTGATTTACCCGCTAATAGCAAATAATTCATACTGAATTCTGACTCCTGACTCCTGAATTCTTTCAAAGATATTTTCAGACATTTTCTGCGACTTCTATCTGAGGTAAAATATCATTTTGAGCGCGTTGAATATCCTGGGGAAAATCTATTTCAAGCCAAGGTAATCCAGTAATGTCTTCGTAGCCAAATGTTTCTGGAGTTTCTAAGAGCAGATCCCGAATTACTTCTTCATAAGGTTCATTATCGCGTCCGTCTGCAACATATTGTTCTGTGCGAGTCGCAAGACGGGGAGCAACAGCACTTTCAAAACGAAAGAATCCTACTGACTCACCCGCAAAATCATAAGCTAAACCAGGAGCTACTTGTTTACGAAACTCCACGAGATAATTATCTCTAACACAAAGCTTCACGGGTTCATCTCCCGGTTCAAAATCCCGATCTAATAAAAAGCTGTTGGGGATATTTGTCTTTACCAATCGTTCGATGATGCGGCGATCGCACAACACATCTGCATCCATTAATAATATGTCATCGCCAGCAACTAAATGCTGACGTACAGTCCAAAGGCTGATCGTACTGCCTTTAGTGTAATCAGGATTATAAACAGTACTGACCCAATTTTCGGCTCCTAATGCTTTGATTTCATCCTGAATTCTTTGTGCTTGATAACCCACAGCAATTACTACTTCATCAATTTGGTAATGACGAAGATAGTTAAAATGGCGCTCTAGTAGAGATTTGCCGTTAAACTTCAGTAAGCATTTGGGTTGGATTTGCCCCTCTTTACCTAAGCGTCGTCCAACGCCAGCAGCTAAGATAATTGCCTTCATCGTCAAATCACCAACAGTAGCTTAGACACCAGTAAATCTGGAAATTTTCCCAGTATTTTATAATGACTGTTTTTTGCTCAATTCAACGTTTATTAACTAATTCTTAACATGAAAAAAAAAGTAATTCTGTGGTAAAGTTTGTCACCATTGAATAATACTAGAGTACCAGGAGTTAAGGAGAGCGATCGCGTTTGTGTCTCCTGTTCAGGAATATCTTTGTAGAGTTGATATTCCAACTTACTGGACGAGCGATCAATCAAACCAATCAACACTGTATAGATTCTATACTAATGCTATTAATGTCACTGATGATACAAGTAGTAGTTAGTGCCACGAGCAAAAACATCCAAGTGACTTTTTTCCTAAGATGCTACTGCTGGCACATCAATGATGTTACCACTAAAGCTTACGAAATCTGTACTCAACCAATAACAACTTATTCAGAACTATTTGGGAAGAAAGCAGCAGGTGAAATATGAAAAAATTCTGCCAGTTCTTCAATGTGTCTAGTTGTTAATTTACGCCGCTTTTTTAAGATGGCCGATATAATAGATTCTGTTTTAAAAATGGGTACTAAATCTTTTTGAAGTAGTCCATTTTCTTCTATCAAAACCTGAAGTAAATCTATTCCATAAATATCAGGCACGGGCTGCTGTGTTTCTTCATACTCGTAAACTAGAGTGCCTAAAATATTAAGATAATCTTTTTCATCTGATGTTAACGGGGCGCTATCTATCAGAGAATCAATAATTTTTTGGGTTGCAAGCATTTCCTCCTCAGTCTTGATAGGACGAGGAGGAAATGCTTGCAGTAGCTCAATGTAGGTAGGACGTTTATTTAAACCAAGGGTCATTTTTCCATTTATCGGTATCGTACTCTGTATGGGTTATTATGTTACGAATAAATATTTTTTTGCTTTGATAATCAATATAAGTAATAAGGCGATACTTGTTTCCTTGAATATTAAAAACTGTAAGCTCACCTACTGGATCGGCAGAGTTAAAGGCTTGACGAACTTCAACTATATTCTGCCACTTGGCTGATTTTGCAACTTTGTTCCAACCACGTAAACTAGATTCAGCATCAGGATACTTTTGATAAAAAAGTTTCAGTGTTGTGGTAGAAATAATGTGCATAATAAATGAATTTTCTTAAGGTAAAGATCATGGGTGGCTCCTTTTATACTCATTTGTATCTCTCTAAATTTAGGTTTTACAACATCTATGCATCAACATAGCAATCCGCCATGTTGATGCATAGATTGCAAGTTGTTTAACCTACTTGACACTAACTTAGCAAATTGCTAAGTTAGTGTCAAGTAGGTTAATGATTAGGGTTTCTCGCTTTACCCCAATAACGGTAGACTTTCGGTAAAAAGATATTTGTTACCAAGTTTACAAAGTGCGATGGCGTACTCGCCCACCGTATGCGATCGCAAAATTTGATTATCTATATCAATAAAGCTAAAAAGCCTATTTTATGAGCTTTCTACCCGATGCGCTGTTATGTTAGTTCGATTCAGACTGCGGCAGTGTCAGAAATTGCCAAATTACCCATATAGCAAAGGTTGGCGCACCAATTGTCGCTGCCATTAGTAACGGCTCTAGTCCATTCAATAAGGGAACTATGGGAAACAAATACAGCACGTCTTCAATGTCAAAGCCGGCGAAATTTGGTTGGCGGCTGGCGTCTTTACCCAAACGCTGTTCCATCTGGTTTCGCAAATGAAAGATGCAAGCAACAGACACGCCAGATACTATCCCCATCACCAACGCCCACCAAGCAAATTTTCCCTCTCTAAGACCATATCCAATACACACAAATAATAGAATATGGATGATGGCGTCACTAGCAAGGTCATACTGATGTCCCCATTTGCTGGTTTTCCCACTCAAACGAGCTAATTCACCATCCGTATGATCGAGAAAGTTGGATAAAGCAAATAGCCATGCCCCAATATTAACCCAAATGGCATCGCCAATTGCAAGCGCGAGGGCAGCTACCAACCCAGTTACAAGTCGCACTGTGGTGAGATGATTGGGGTTTACCCAACTGTCTTTTAGAGGTCGAACTAGCCAGTAAGCAAGTTGAGCATCCCAAGGCTTTGTGGTCATAGATGAACTTGAATTTGATGTGGTCTTTGTATATCTCTAACACTGCAAATTACCACATCCATCTAAAGTTGTAGATTTTTATTGATGAACTTTCTCGTTTTGAACGCTAGATTGGTCAGCGAACGCTTTGAATTCGATAGCATCATGACTACAGAACAGGCGCACGCCTTTATTGCGATCGCTTGATAATGCGTGTAGCCGATCTTGATTGAGCAATCGAGCCTGGCGATCCACTTCCATCATCCATTGGTAGGCGCGTAAACCTGGCGTGCAGTGTCTTTTGGCTGAGTCCATTTCGTGCCGATAAAAGTAGGCATCACCTGCGTGTAGAAGCCAACCCTCTGGTGTATCAATGGCGATACCAGCATGACCCCGCGTGTGACCAGCAAGGGGGATGAGGAGAATCTCTGGCGGTAGTCCATCGAGGTTACGCACTGCTTCAAAGCCAAACCAAGGTTCGCCGCCCGCCGAATAATACTTCCAGTGCTTAACCTCGTCCCACTGTTCTGGACGATAGCGGCGTCTAGCGATGAAACCGCGCCGATCCTGGGCGGTTTCCATCTCAGTCTGCATTACGTGTACGGTTGCTTCTGGAAAATCTTCTAGACCACCGGCATGATCGAAATCGAGGTGGGTAAGCACAATATGACGCACATCTCGCGCGGAAAATCCCAGCCGCTCAATTTGATCGAGTGCCGTGTATTTTTTATCAAACTCGATGCCATTGAAATGAATGAAGAACGGGCTGAGGCGGGAGTAAGGTGACTTGATATCGCGCAGTCCGAAGCCAGTATCAATGAGAACAAGTCCCTGCTCTGTTTCGATGAGCAGACAGTGGCAGACGAGGTGAGCCTTCGGGCCGCGACTGAAGCCATCGAAGAGGGCCCCACCAATCGGGCACATACAGCCGCAATTGAGATGATGAATTTGCATGAATCCTCCGTTAGGACTTTGACAAATATGTGAGATTGCCGACTACGCGATTAGCTTTGCTGATGCCGTTAGCCCAAGCGATCGCAGCTTAAAAGCAGTGCTAATTGAGCATATTCGCTTGATTAGGTGCAAATTAGTTGTTGCCTGACCCCGGCTCACTGAGCTTGCGGTGCTGTTCAGCACTGACTGTATCAGGTAAAACCTTACTAACATTCGCCAGAAGCTTCGTTTTGAGGGAACCAGCAATGATGTGATCTTTGCCTGTCATCAAAGCTTCAAAACCCTGCTTGGCGACCTCAGCCGGATCGTCCTTTTGATCCGTGCCCACTTTTGTGTCGTCCATACCCGCACGGTGGAAGAAGTTGGTATCAGTCGGGCCGGGCATGAGGGCGGTGACGGTAACGCCTGTGTCCTTCAATTCGTTGCGTAACCCTTCTGAAAAGGAATGCACAAAGGCCTTGGAGGCGGCATAAACTGTCTCGAACGGGCCGGGCATCAGGGCGGCAATCGACGATATGAATAGGATTCGACCCTTGCCAACCTCAACCATATCCTTCACCACCCGTTTGGCGAGATGTACAGAGGATACGACATTTAGATTGATCAGATTGAGTTCGTCCTTCAGATCGGTTTCACGGGCGAAATCACCACCGACACCAACACCTGCGTTGATAGCGATCGCATCCACTGGTCGCCCAGTCGCCTTAATCTGGTTGTAGAGCGTTTCAACACCTTCATAGGTAGCCAGATCGGCCTGCACCGTCTCAACTTTGGCACCCAGCCCCTCGAAGGCAATAGCTGCTTCGTCAATGCTCGATCCGGTGGCTGTCACTAGAAGATCGAAGCCGTTTTGAGCAAACTGTTTTGCGAGTTCATAACCGATACCGTTAGAGGCACCTGTCACGACAGCCAGGGGTCGGGTCAATGAACTGTTCATAACCATCTAAAATTCCTATGTAACTGCTCCACACTGGCTTGCGATGGTTTTCTCGCTACCAAATAATTGCATGGACTGTGGGCTTTCAACCCTTACAATGTTAGGCAGGTGGCTGTGTGATTGCGTCTTTCCAAGGAAGGATCGCAAGTATATCTTCAAGGTTACTTTTTTACAGTTCTGTATATACCTCTAACAGACTTTTAGCCTCTCAAAACTTATTTTAATTGTTACCTTAGCTACGAACTTTCGTAACAATTTTTTGGGAATAAAACGAAGCTGATTCTTCATTTTTGGCGCAATCTTGGGCAAACTTAATTAAATGATGTCCGACAAGTCCAACGTGAATCAAGTTTTCAATATTACCTGCTTTCAATGCTGGCTTGGCCATTTTCCAGAAAGTCTGACGATAGTTACTAAATACGCCTATCCGCAACAAAATATTAGCTAAATAAGTTAAACCTTTGCGAATATTAGCCCCCGAAGTGCGAGATGGGCTGTTAGGTACTTCGATGCGGTTTGGATAGGTGTGTTCCATGTTGTAGGCAAACCGCTGATATAAAAATTCTGGCTCATAGGCAGTTGTGATGCAGCGCCGCCACATCTCAATCACTTGCTCATAAGGCATCAAAAACTCAACATTTGATTCGCGGCTTTCATCAAAAAGAAGTCGTCCTTCTGCTTCTAATCTCCGCCATAATGGAGTTCTCGGTAATGCATGAAGCAAGTTAATTGTCAACATGGGAATTTGCGATGCCCGCATAAATTCGATAATTCGGTCTGCGGTTTCTGGTGTATCTGTATCTAACCCGATGATGATTCCTGATACCACTTCCATGCCATAACTATTTAAAACCTGAATCGCTTTTAAAATCGGCATACTCAGATTTTGGTCTTTGGAAATCGCATGGAGAGCATTTGGTTCTGGTGTTTCGATGCCGCAAAATATTGTGCAAAAATAAGCTTCGCGCATCATTTCCAGCAGCTTTGGACTTTGAGCTAAGTTGAGCGTTGCTTCGCAGGCAAACTGGATGGGGTAGCCATTGCGTTTTTGCCAGTCAATCAGATGCGGAAGCAACTTCATGGCAGCACGGCGATCGCCAACAAAGTTATCATCGACAAAATACACTGCTCCCAAATTACCAGATTGTCGCATTGCGTCTAACTCCGCGACTACTTGCTCTGGCGTTTTCATCCGGGGACTGTTGCCATAGAGTTCGGGAATATCACAAAACTCGCAGTGATAAGGGCAACCACTAGAAAACTGCACATTTGCCAAAAAATAATCATTGATATTCAGCAAATGATAAGCTGGGGTGGGAAACTCTGTTAAGGGTAAACGTTCCTTGGTTTCAAAGCGAATTTGTTGTTGCGGACGTTGAGAGTTTTGGTCTAGATATTCGATCATGCGATCGCTTGCATCTCCCAATTCACCCAAGTGTAAAATATCAAAATCAGGGTAATATTCTGGACACCCAGATACTGAGGGGCCACCCACAACTGTAATTTTCCCCGCTCGATGGGCAAGTTCATTAATTTGATTAATCTGTGGTTTTTGAATGTGCATTCCACTCACAATCACCACATCAGCCCATTGGTAATCAGCCCTACTTGCTGATTTGACATTTTCATCAAAAAACCGCACTTCCCATTCTTTAGGTAAGTAGGCAGCCACAATTAAAATACCTTGGGGTGGCATAAAAGCCCGGACATTACCCATAAGTGGATAAGCGTGATGAAAAGTACCAAAGGAGCGGCTGTACTTGGGAAAAATACACAAAATACGTCGATGGTGCGAAGGAACGTAGCGGGTTCCTTGAGCAGTAGAAGCGGTTTTAGAATCAGCCGCGACGTTAATTTGGTTCTCTAAAGACTTTAAATTCACAGTCATCGCAAATTTCACCCTGGAAAACTGAGCAGGTAATTTGACAGTTTATTGACATAATTCGCTGTAATTCCAACTAGCTTACCAAAGAAAGGCAGGAGGCAGAACGAATTAGAAATGTATTTTTGCTCAAAACAAAGTCATAGCGATTATAAATCGCCCAATCTTACCTTGAGTAAATCGCAAAGTTTTTTTCAAACTAAACAATTAATAACTTCCTCAAGGGTTTCTGAATCGGTTAGGGCTAGTTATTTTGGTGAAGTCAAGAGTAATTATTAGAATGGGCGTAAATTCCTTTTTAAAAAGCAGCAGCAAATTCCTTTGCAAAATCTTCTAACTTTACTTTGCCCATAGCAATTGGCTTATGCAGTTCATAATCCTGCCGCGATGCGCCGTTGTGAATGCTGGTGCCCATTTCAACAAAGTTAGCCGCAATATGTGCCGACATTCCGCTCTCTTCCAAACCGTCTTGTGTTTGCTCATCGGTAAAGATTACCCATTTTAAATCAGGCTTGCCAATGGCGGCGCCTAAGATGTGAGCGGTTTCGTTGGCCGTATGCTCGTCACTTGCCACATACCGCACTTGCTTGCCGGTAGCAGCTGTTTCTATCTCTTCCGCAGCGGCGGCGGCAACATCTCTTGGGGCAACCATTACAAGCTTGTCGTCGCCACCATAGTTTGCGCCAATAAAGCCCAGCCCTTTTATCATATCCACAAAGTTGTAGAGATTGTAGTATAAGTAACCAGGGCGTAGATGCGTAATGGCTACGTCTGACAGCTCATTCAAAATGCCTTCTACATCGTGAGAACCGAGGATGAATCCGGTGCCCTTATCTAAATTCGCGCCCATACTGCTGAGATGAACCACACGCTTTACGCCCGACCGTTGAATGGCTTGTGCATAGTTGCTGCCAGTTCTCCGGTAATACTCTCTTGAATCGGGCACGGTATAGTTTGGCGGCACCATAGCATACACGGCATCGGCACCAGTAAAGGTGGACACCAGGAAATCAACATCTTCCAGTGAGCCGATGGCAGCGGTGGCGCCCAGAGCTTCAATGTCTTTTTGCTTTTCCGGCTTGCTGCTGATAACTGTAACCGTATGACCTTTTTGCACTAGCTCCTTTGCCAGTGGCTTGCTGATGTTTCCTAACGAACCTGTTACTATAACTTTCATAAATATTTCGTTTTTGTTTGCGAGGGTTTTTGAATTGGTTAGTGCTATTTGTTTTGGTGAAGTTAATGGTAATTATTAGGATGGGCATAGATTCCTTATAATTTCATTTTTTGAAACTCTTGTCACTAATATAAGTTTTATGAAAAACTTAGGTATTATTTATAACTAATATGTATGTAAAATTTAATTGACGTAGGTGTAACCCTTGAGAAAAACTTTGCCATTTACTAATCTTGTGCCTGATTCATCGTGATATTTGAAAGGGTGTTTAACTGGTAAAATATAAAATCTACCCTAGCAATGCAAATTTAATTGCTTGACAAACAACAATTATGGAAATCGCGTATGGGACATAAAAAAAGAGATTTTCATTTTTTGTTGTATCCAACTGGGTATAGGCATTTGTCATGAATTTGATTTACTTTCTTTTGCGTTCTTCGTGGGGGATGGTAGCGATCGCGATCGCTACTGGATTTTTGAGTGGCGGCAGTAGTGCTGGCTTGATTGCCTTAATTAGCCATGCTGCAAGTAGCGGTAGTGCTTCCCGCCTCACATCGATAATTTGGGGTTTTGCGGGGCTGGCTATAGTTGCACTAATTACCAGTATCATTTCTCAAGTGATGCTGATTCGTCTTTCTCAGAATGCAGTTTTGCAATTACGGATGCGTTTGAGTCGCCAGATTCTCGCTTCCGAGTTGAGTCATCTAGAACGCTTAGGGAATCCTCGATTATTGGCAACTTTAACAGAAGATATTCAGGCGGTTGCTAATGCTGTTTATCAGATGCCTTTTATCTTTATTAATTTAGCGATCGTCCTCGGTTGTATAACATATATAACCTGGCTCTCTTGGTTAGTATTGCTGATGGTTTGTGGGATTTCAGTAGTTGCGATCGCTAGTTGTCAGTGGCTACTCAACAGAGGTGGGAAATTGCTGGCTCTAGCTCGTGAAGATGAAGATCATCTGTTTAAACATTTTCGCACAATTACCGAAGGAGTCAAGGAACTTAAACTAAATTACAAGCGGCGTGAAGACTTTTTAGAAGAAAAGCTGCAATCAACTGCTCACGAGTTTCGCGATCACAACGTTAACGGTCTAAGCCTTTTTGCCATAACTTCAAGTTGGGGTCAACTCATATTTTTTTTCGCTCTCGGTTTTGTACTGTTTGTCCTGCCGAATCTGCTTACCATCAATCCCGAAACTCTCTCTGGCTACATTTTGACCTTCACTTACTTGGTGTTACCAATGGATAACATCATTAGTAAACTTCCTCTATTAAGCAAAGCCAGCATTGCTTTACAAAAAATTGAATCACTGGGTTTATCTCTAGCTAGTCGAACTGAAATATCCACTGTTCCACCTGCTCTGAAATCTGACTGGCACAGGTTAAAATTTCAAAGTGTTACCCACACTTACTACACAGAGCAAGAAGACAATAGCTTTATTTTTGGCCCCATAGATTTGACACTCTATCCTCAAGAATTGGTCTTCATTGTCGGCGGTAATGGTAGTGGTAAATCTACATTAGCTAAACTAATTACTGGTCTTTATATCCCAGAAAATGGCGAAGTTTTGTTTGATGATGAGTTAATTAGCGAAGAGAATCGAGAATGGTATCGCCAACATTTTTCCGTGGTATTTTCCGACTTCTATTTATTTGAAGAACTTTTGGGATTAAAAAACTCTGACTTGGATGCTCAAGCGAAAAAATATTTAAAACAACTGCAACTAGACCATAAAGTGAAAGTTGAAAATGGGCAACTTTCTACCACTTCTCTTTCTCAAGGACAACGGAAACGGCTAGCTTTGCTCACAGCTTACTTGGAAGATCGACCAATTTATCTATTTGATGAGTGGGCAGCCGATCAAGATCCAGTATTCAAGGAAATATTCTACACTCAACTTCTTCCAGAACTGCGATCGCGGGGTAAAACAGTGCTGGTGATTAGCCATGACGATCACTATTTTCATTTAGCAGACCGAATTATCAAACTTGACTATGGAAAAATAGAGTACGATAAAACTTAATTTGTCAAAACAATTCATAATTGTTAAAGAAATATTTGGAGTTTTACTAAAGAAACTAATGTCTGAACAAAAGCCTATAAGTCCTTGGAACTACAAACCTTGGTGGTGTCAGCCCTGGTCTATAGTTCTCACAGGTGTAACACTAATTGGTGGTAGCTGGTTATTATTTAAAACTATTTGGCTAACAGTTCTCGTTTCCATCCCTATAGGAACGTGGATGGTATTTTTTGTGTTGTTTTGGCCACAACTAATGATTCGCAGTGGTATTTTGGAGTCTTATAAAGAGTAATTTGAGCTTGATGTAATATTGGAAATTGCTCTAGGTAGAGAAAATTGTTCTACCGTAACTAATTACCCGGACATGATATGATATCATCTCTGCGTTGACATGCAGAGATGAGCAAGACTCTGCTGCAAACTTAAGCGATCGCTCAAGCAAATTGTGAGAAGAAGTTCCCCGAACCGATTTCCAACTCTTGGAACTTATGTAAGTATAAACAAATTAGTGGTATTAAAAAATTAATCCATAATGAAAAAATCTAACAATATAATAAGTTTTGATAAGTTTTTGTTGATATTGATATTTTTTAAGATGCCTTTGGGCAAAAGACCTTTGTAAGTATTTAGATACTTAGGGAATTTGCATAGGGAAAGCTAGGGTGAGATGAACAACAGAGCAAACCAAAGGTATGATGAACATTATGTAATAAAATATTTTTGTATATTCAACCGAATATTGATTTTCGTTGCGGAGATATTTATGTCACGCAGCCTTGTTGCTGGAGAGGTAATGCTGCGGTTGTTCCAAAATTTCCAGCATCTCAGACCTTCCTGCTTAAGGCTTAGACACTCATCTGTGAAAACCCAAGCTATTCCTCTCCCTGACAATGAAGCAGAAAGGCTCAAAGCGCTGGCGAACTACAATATTCTAGATACTCTACCCGAACAAGCATTTGATGACTTAACTGCTATCGCTGCCTATATTTGTAAGACTCCAATTGCTTTAATTAGTTTAGTTGATAGCGATCGCCAATGGTTTAAATCGAAAATTGGACTAAAAAGTAGCGAAACACCCAGAGATGGGTCTTTTTGCTCCCACGCCATTCTCCAACCAAAGGATATATTAGTGGTTTCCAACGCCATTAAAGACGATCGCTTTAATAACAATCCCTTAGTCAAAGGTAATCCCAAAATTCGTTTTTATGCTGGTGTCCCTCTAATTACGCCTGATGGCCTTGCAATTGGGACGTTGTGTGTTCTAGATACCATTCCTCATCACCTAAGTTATCAGCAGTTAGATGCACTTCGCCGCCTAAGTCGTCAGGTAATCGCTCAAATAGAACTCATTCAGGAAGTTCGCAACCGCAAACAAGCAGAGATCGAAGGAAGACAGTTATTGCTGACTGATGAATTAACAGGTTTGTATAACCGACGTGGTTTCTTCCTAATGGCTGCACAGCAGTTGAAAATTGCTCACCGCCTGAAAGTCTTTTGCTGGGTTATTTTCATTGATTTAGATGGACTAAAACAGATTAACGACACCCTTGGTCATGACATAGGAGATGCCTTGATTATTGATGCTGGTCGATTACTTAAGCAAAGTTTTCGGAACTCAGATATTGTTGCACGCTTGGGTGGAGATGAGTTCATTGTTTTCATCTCTAGCTACTTTAAGGATGCTGATAGTATCCAAGCGCGTCTACAAACAAATATTGCCAACTTTAATCAACAGCAAAACTGTAGCTATAAACTTTCGATGAGTATCGGCATAGAACGTTACTCACCAGAGAGCAATATGTCACTAGAACAACTAATCGCTAGGTCTGACGAATTAATGTATGCTCAAAAGCGTCTCAAGCGGCAATCTTTTACATGAATCGTCCTGTCTGGGGATTAAGTAAGACTATCTCACTGTGCCCTTTTTTATCAAAGCTATTTATCAGAAAATTCGATGACTTTTCGCAGCCCATATCCTGATATTTAGATCCCCCAACAGCCTACGAATTATTTTAATTTACTACCTGACTGCCATGACTGCGGGGGTCATCTTGATTCGTCGTTGGTGCTACTGGGGCTGAAAATTTGGAAACTTTGCCGCTAGCTTGAGCATAAGGGAGAGGCGAAGCAGTAACCAAAGCTTCTAAGTTGCTAGCCATAATTGTTCGGGGTTGATCGCCGATGGCTTGGGCTATGGTTTCTCCTTGCTGACTCAAAAAGACAAAATGGGGAATCCCATCTACTCGATATCTCAGCATTTCCGGCAGCCACTTGGTATTATCTACATTCAGCATGACAAAATTCATTTTGCCAGCATACTCTATTTCTAGTTGAGTGATATCTGGTGCCATTTTTTGGCAGACAGTACACCAATCAGCATAAAACTCTACTAGAGATGGTTTGCCGTTGCTGATTGCTACTTCTAACGGTGTGGAAGTCTCGCTTAACTTAGCTAAAGTTGCCGAGGTTGTTTCAGTTCGCAACCCTAAGACGAGGGAAACACTAAGTGCGATCGCTACCATTACAATTAAGAAGTTTCTCAGACGCTTCCCGAATGTAGATTCAGGTTTTTCGGGAGAATTAACAGGTGAATCAGTACTCATAACAAAATTATTAATACTTATTAAGCAATTTCTTCTTTAGTTTAGCCGACTCCAGCCACTCTTTAATTTCTCCAGCTTTGGAAGCTTGAACTAGGAATTGGGCATAGGGCACAAGAGACAGAGGTGCAAAGGGGCAGAGCGGAAAGAAAGACTTAAAGCTACTTCTCCTCTGCTCCCCGGTCACTGAGCGCAGTCGAAGTGCCGCTCCCCTGCTCCCGTTCTACCCTATTTACTTAACTTCCAAAATCGCTCCAGTTTCCTTCAAATAAACTCGCGTAAATGGTTCATCTTCACCCAAAGTATAATCTTCAATTAACCCTTTGCGACGAATAGAAATATCATTGCCTTTTCTAATCACCACAGTCGAACTATCGAAAACATTCCGCACCAAAATCATCTCAGTTTCGGTAGGATTATCCAAAACTACGATATTACTATGCTGGTAAAATATGCCCTGCTCTTCGAGGATATCTTCAGGGTACTCAGCAATCAGCAAATCAAGTTTGGGATGACGCAGCAAAGTTTGAACATTACTGTTGTAATCTTTGCTTAATACTTTTTTCGAGCGATTCACAAAAACGCCATCACGACAAACAGCACCTATTATCCAGTTGGGATGTTGCAAAAGGATATGGTCAATCGTCGCTTGTAGTTCTTCAACTGAGATTTTGTTAAAGGTAATAATTGGTATCCTGGCATCTGTACCCGACTCAAAAAAGGTTTCTAAAATATGAGAAGGCACATCAACACTTTCACCAACAGAAGGTTTAAGATGCATTAAAACGCCTGGTGCAGCATTGATTTCCAGGATGGCAAAGTTACTGGACTTCCAAGATTCTGCAAGACTTTTGGTAATGACATCAATTCCCAGACAAGTCAGTTGGAAATGTTGAGCAATATCTTGCGCCAAGATAATATTGTCATCATGAACTGTCGGGGTTGCATCGATACTCATACCTCCGGCTGAAAGATTGGCAACTTTACGCAGGTAGACAGTGCGTCCTTTCTCAATCACGCTGTCTAATGATAAGCGCTGTTCGTCTAAGTAGAGTTCCATCGCTTCATCAATCTGAATTTTACTCATCGGCGAGGTTGGCGTATCTAAACGTGCAGGTTTGCGGTTCTCTTGGCGAATTAACTCTGCAAGCGTTAAATACCCATCACCCACAACTGATGCAGGACGGCGTTCTGTGGCGGCGACGAATCGACCATTGACACACAACATACGAAAATCCGATCCTGTGATGCTTTTCTCAACAATTATTCGAGTTTGCTGATTTTCGGGAATCGCTGCCAGTGAACGATTATAAGCAGATATCAGTTCTTTTGAGTCTTGCACATCAGCCGTAACCCCAATTCCTTTGTGACCTACCACTGGCTTAACTGCCACTGGGTAGCCAATTTCTCTTGCTGCTGCCAAGGCTTCTTTCTCAGAAAAGACAATACTGCCTTCAGGCACTGGAAAACCCAAGGTTTTCAAAAATGCCTTACAATCATCCTTGCGGGTAGTAAACTCCGAATCTAAATGGCTATCACAGTTAAATGTTGTTGCTACTCCCCGGACATGTTTTTTTCCTAAGCCGTATTGCATTAATCCTTCTTCCCATAAATAAAAGGCGGGGATACCTTTCTCGTAGGCTGTTCGCAATAGGGCGTAAACTGTGGGGCCACCGTAGACAGATGCGCGAAATCTATCTTGTAACTTCACCAGCTGCTCATCAAAAGCAAAGTCTTCGTCTTGGGTAATGGCTTCAAACCAATCCCAAACAAAATAAACTATCTCTCTAGTTGTGCGTTCATGTAGTGATTGGATGCTAATTCGCGTGAGATTTGGATATAACTTAACACCCCAGCGGTTAAGGTGTAAATCCATGTCCAATTTTCCGGTTTCGGATACAACTTGGGCAAAGAGATGGGCATAAGATTCGTAGCTTTGATCGCGAAGATTTGGATAGCGATCGCCAATGCTGGCAATATAATCTTCAATGGGCAAAGGCTCTCTAGAGTCAATTAGAGCAAAATCAAATACTAGCGCTCCTACATCTAAATAAGGGTTGGGGCCAAGGTAATGCTTGAAGTTGAAAATATCGAATACATCTGTTCTTCTAGCATTAATGCGGACTAATTCACTGCTTTTTTGTAAAACCATTGATTACGAACCTTCGGCTAAACACCCTGAAATTTTTTAATGCTGAATTATGGTTATTCAGACTTATTGATTGTAGATTGGCTCATGTTAATTTTGGAGAGTGATGGCTTTGCCACTGAGCTGATCCGAACCCACGTTAACTCTATTACTAAGCATTTTTAACTATCTTAAGGCATAATTAAATCCCCATTCTTCCGCTAGGAATCAAAAACAGTCAATTCATCCTCATGAATAATCAAAGATATAACCTTTGAAAGGTGCAACACTCATCCAAAAACCGTATAAGTAGATATGAGGCATTAACAAAGACAGCATAAAAAACAGCACAGTTATGAATAGCACACAAGCTGCTCTAAGAGATGAGATTCGAGAACTTGCTGACGAAGCTTTTCACCAAAAGCTGATCTCTGGACATGGAGATGGGGCAGACATGAATGAGTATCAAATTGTCTACCAAGGCAAACCCAGGCATCTCCCACTAGAACAAGCACGTTTTTTCTTAACTAACTTGCTTTACAGAAGTCGGGTTCATTAGGACTTGCGATCAGATATCTAAATTTAATCTAGCTAGAGTCAATAGCAATTACTCACCTAGCACGAGAAATTTCCAATCGACAACTAGCAATATAGCCAATAATGCCTTTAGAAAATACTTCTAGAGGCAGTTGACGTTTTAGATTTGATTTAGTAGAAGATGAAAAATTTAGATAATTTTTCGGAAAAGTATTTCGGTCTAATTGCGATGGTCTAATTGTGATGTCTAACGACAAGCCACTTTGCATCTACGCAAATGTTAACCCTACTTTATCAAGTAATCTATCAAAGGGATGATTTGATACATTGAATTGTCATGTTTTAGTGAAATTTATTAACTCAAATCCAGGGGAGCATCATGGTGGAAAGTAATATCAAAAAGCAGTTGGTAATTATTGGGGGAGCCGAAGATAAAGAGGGAGATTCTGTAATTTTGCGGGACTTTGTACGACGCGCCGGGGGTACAAAGGCGTACATTGTAATTCTGACAGCAGCAACAGAACTACCAAGAGAAGTGGGAGAAAATTATATCCGAGTGTTTGAGCGCTTGGGAGCCGAAACTGTTCGCATTATTGATACAGAAACCCGTGAAGATGCATCTTCATCTACCGCATTGGAAGCTATTAGTAAAGCAACTGGGGTATTTTTTACAGGGGGAGATCAAGCTCGTATTACCAACATCCTCAAGGGCACCGAAATCGATGCGGCAATTCACAAGCGCTTTTCTGAAGGTGTAGTGATAGCAGGCACAAGTGCCGGGGCTGCTGTGATGCCAGACGTAATGATTGTGGAAGGCGACTCAGAAACACATCCTCGGATTGAAACTGTCGAAATGGGCCCAGGTATGGGATTTTTACCAGGGGTAGTAATCGACCAGCATTTTTCCCAACGGGGACGCTTGGGACGTTTAATATCAGCTTTGATACTACAGCCTGCTGTCTTGGGATTTGGTATTGACGAAAATACCGCTATGGTAGTGATAGATAACCAAATTGAAGTAATTGGTGAAGGTGCGGTTACGATTGTTGATGAATCAGAAGCTACATATAACAATATGGGCGAAATTTTGAAGGATGAGTCTTTGGCGATTTGTGGAGCAAAGCTTCATATTTTGCCACATGGCTTCAAATTTGACCTGAAAACTCGTCAGCCTATCCTAAATAATGGCTCTGTACCAAATGGCTCTCAATCACTTGCTTCAATTAACACTTAACTTTTAGCAAGTGTATTTAAACTGAAAGTTTTATTGAACAGAATTCAGAATTCTGACTTCTGAATTCTTCTTCAATTAATTGCTGTAATATCCCCTGTCTCAACCTTTGATAGGCAGGGGATATCAAAGCACTAACCATCTTCACCAAAGTAAGATAAAAAGAATATCAAGGCGATTTCGTTAAACTATAAAAACTGTCAGAACGAATCTGACTGCCATTTCGCCAAACTTCAACTCTTTGTGGAGTGACTAAATAATAAAAACTACCATTATCTGCTCGATATCTGTCTTTAGCAATATTCAAAGCTACTATCTTTATAGGCTTGCTTTGGGCTTGCTTCAATTGCCCAATATAAAATAATTGACCATTTTCTTCACAGACTTTTACACGAGAGTTTGCAGTCTCACCTTCAATAAGACTAATTCCATTGCATTTAATATCAGTGCTTACAGGTGCAAAATCTATAGGAATTGGCTGCTGTAAGGGTGAAACTTGATTTGCTATTGGGGGTGGCGAGACTGGGCGGTTCTGGTTATCCACTTGCTGAATTTTAGAACCGGGGCCAACACTTGCAGTTACGGATGTCAACAAACGAAGGGGGTCAATTGCTATTCGACCATTTGGATGAACTTCAAAGTGCAGATGAGGTGCTGTACTATTGCCTGTAGATCCCATCTCGGCAATCATTTGACCTTGAATGACCTGTTGACCCTTGCTCACCAACAAACGGCGATTGTGGCCATAAACAGTAATGCTGCCGTCGAGATGTTTAATAGTTATGGCATTTCCTAATCCCCAATTATCCCAACCGGCTTTAACAACTGTACCGGATGCCGCAGCAATAACAGGAGTTCCAGATGCCCCTGCAATATCAATGCCTTCATGTTGATATTTGCGGAAGCCTTGAGAAATAAACCCTTTAGTTGGCCAGATTAAGTTAGAAGTAGGGATAGGAGTTTGCCCAATTGGGGAATCGTCTGCCAATTGTGTTAAGGCAGATGTAGGTGTAGTTAATATAGCGCTTAAGGATATTAACCCAACTAGTCCATAAGTACGATATCGATAAATTATAGCTTTTTTCATAAGTTGTAAGTCTATTAGAACAATAATTCAGACACTTTCTGATTATTTGTTGTTTCAAGCTTACTCGGAAAATATCAGGAAATCTTTAAGCTGTTACGCAAATCAGATTGCACATCAACTGGTGAGATTGTCCTAAGTCATTTGTCCTTTGTCCTTGGTAAACACAAATGACTAATTACGGTCTACACGGAAAATAGTGCAATATGTAGGCGCGTTAGCTTAGTGAGTTTGTAGCTTGTTAGACTTTGAATTTACCAAGGAGGTCTTGATTTCATATCATGTCCACAGTAAAAAAATGGGTGAGTTAAACTTGCCTAACTAACCCACCCAATAAAACTAAACAGTAGAGAAATTAGCCATTAAAAACGCGACTGCGCCACTTATTCAACCGAGCTTCCCCAATTGTCGCAGATCGTCGAGCATCAGCAATTTGCTCTTGCAAAGCTGCAATTTGTTTTTCTTGGGCGTCAGCTTGCTGTTGCAAAGATGTATATTCACCTGTGCTGGTGGGCACACTAGAAGACTGCCAACTACTACTAAATTTTGTTGTGCCGATGCTGGCAAATGGTCGTAAGTCTGCTAATTGTTGTTGCAAAGTTGCAATCTGGCTTTCTTGCTCTTGAATCTTTTGTCGCAAGCTTTGTTCGGCTGCTGTAGGAGCTGTAATAAAAGTATTAACTGGAGCAACAGTTTCTGGCTTGGGCTTGAATATTTCAGCCAGCAATGCCTTAATATCCGTGGGTTTCTGTCTCCCGTAAGGAGCATTGGTAATTAGCGATCGCACCAGTTGAGGTTCATTATTTGTTGCTAAGTTCTTATCACTGCTAGAATTGCTCCGCAGCAATTGTAACATATTGGTAAATTCCAATATCTTTTTGCCCGTTTGAGTTTTATAACCCCGGTAATATGGCACTATGTTCTCGCCAAAGGCATCTAAATACTCGTCGCTATCAAGATAAGAATCAATATCTGCCTCAAAACCTTTTTCATCTAAAATGTTGCTGTGATGTTTAGTTTCGGAGTAGTCATCGGGAGCGCGGCCGAGTAGGTGCTTAAAGTTCAGTTCAATTGCCCGATAGCGGTAAACATTATCAAAAAATCTAGAACGATACAACTCTGATTTGGCAACTTGACGCACAAACTCACGCACATCGATTATGCCTTG
The DNA here is from genome assembly GCA_015206945.1 of Nostocales cyanobacterium LEGE 12452. GTDB lineage: Bacteria > Cyanobacteriota > Cyanobacteriia > Cyanobacteriales > Nostocaceae > Nostoc. The sequence continues at coordinate 45,508 of JADEXV010000018.1, forward strand.
CTTGAGTTGGGATTCTGGAACGATGAGCCGCTCACTTTCCATGATGTAGGCATTACCCAACACTTGCCGATAAACTGCCCGAATTACAATTTCAATGTCATCAACTGAAGCATTAGTCCACAGTTCGATGGGTTCTGTTTGGGGAAATGCTTGATATTGGCGTCGTCTGGTTTCTTCGTCTAGGAAAATCTGCATACTTGGGTTAGTGTGGGTAAGAGTGACTAATTTGTAAAGTAAAAATAAAATTTATGTAGGGAGCTAGTGCTTTGCTTTGGTTTCTAAAGTTGTAGCAACTGGTGAATCAGCGCACTCAAGAGGATATTGTGTTAGATGCATATTTCAAGATGATTTGTCACTAAAATACAAATCAAAGCATCTAACGCACCACTAGATAAAATGGTGGGTTAGGTTAAAGCTATAACACACCCTACTTAATATTTATTAATTACTGGTTATTGATATTAACTTATCAACTTTTGGGGAATTTTTTAGTTACATTTTCTAACAAACTTAGACGGCTAACTATTAATAACTAACAGCTAATCACGATGAGAAATTAGCAATTAGACATTAACAATTAGCCGTCAACCCCCTTGGGGAGTATTTAAAATTCAAAACTTAATTTTGAATTGAAGTATAAACACCTATCAGAATAATTTCCGTAGGATAGTAACTTTCAAGCACGCTCATCAAATCTAGTGTAGAAACCACCGTATTTTATCCAGTATTGTTTCAAAGTATGATGAGGTGTATGTAAACTAGCTTTTGCCTGATATAAAATAACTTGGCGATGATCGCCCATCCAGATTTTATTAATGGGGTCAACGGATATTACTGTCCCTCCTAAAGAAGCAACGCATTCAGAAAATCTCTCAATCGTTGTATATTCTAATGTCTCGAATATAAAAAAGTTACCCGAACAAATCAAATGGCGGCTGCGAATCCAGCAACGCATTTTTCTTTCAGCCTGTGGAGGTAACATTTTGGTTTTAACAGATTCAAACTGAATCAACATAATGCGCTCACCGCAGGTAATTCATCAGCAAAACTTTCCCGTTTTTCAAATTGCAATGGTCCAGCAGTAGATCCCCATATTTGTTTATGGGTTTCAATATCCATACCTTTATCTAGACTTATCCAAGTACGCTCAGTTATTTCTACTTCGCTGACAAGATATGTCTGGCATCCGTTGCGTTGAATCAGACATTGATTGCCTGGTTCCACACTGCCTCGAAACATTTCACCTTCTCGTTGGAAAACCATTGAACAGTGATAACGCCGTTCGATGCTTTCTGGGGTGATGGTTTTGAGGATATCTAATTCACGAGCTGCACCTGCATAAAGCATCTGATCTTTCAAGCTGTAATTTTCGATATAAATGCGATCGCCCAAATCGACTAGTCGATGTACTCCTTGACGATAGGGTGTCCATAAATCGTGATCGTAAGCTTGTTCAGAATAGAAACCGATACCAGAAAAAAATTCAATCGGTAAAGGACGAAAATAAATGTGAATGTGGGCGTAAAGTTGCGGATTTGCAAAAGATTGCTTGTAGTTGCTAAAATCTCCTGCCATCCAACAGGCTAAGGTGAGCAAATCGCTAGCGTTGGTGCTAGATTCGCTGGGCGCTATCGTCACGTCGCTTCGCTCCAAATTCAAAATTCACGGCATAAAATCCCCATACTTCTCTACGAGAGGCTGCGCCAACGACAAGCTCAGTAACCATAAATAAATTTAGGAGCTTGTATCCTTATTATGTTTTAACCTGATATTTGCTAATTGGTTGAACTTGACAAAGAGCGAATCTCTGAAGAAAAGGAAGCTGTTGTCACGCCTTTACCATCACTGGTTTTAATCGTTGCTACCCTAAATCGGAGATTTGGGTTAGCAAACCAAATTCGCTCCTCAGCAGCAGCGAGTTCATACTGTGTTAACAGGGTAAAAATACCATCATCGCTCAGATGATATTTAGCCACTGCTGGGATTGTTTCAGCGTATCCCTTGTCCCGCAGGAGTTTGCCTCTAGAACGATTTTCGACATCGGGAATTGGTACTAGTACAGTACTGCCAGAGATTGGTTTATCGTCCCAATCTGACTCACCTTCCCAAGTCATCCGAAAGGGGTGAGTGATACTGGTGGGTTCAGTGTCATATAATTGACAGATTGCTACCACTGCTGGATCGTTGGTGGATAGAGACTCAATGTCAATGTTAGATAACACTTCTTCAAAGTGGGCGAATGCTAAATGATGAGCGCTACGCTGCGATCGCCATCGTCCAATCGAAAGTTCAAAAAATTCAGTAATTTCCATTAGAAAAATGATTTTAAAAAAGTAGCTTAAAATCCAAGAGATATCTTGGTAAAAAAGAAAGTTATTCTCTTAGTCTATATGTTAGCCTCCTTGACTACAACTGCATTTAGGAGTGCTGAGTGGGGAGAGACACGATTAATCGCGTCTGTACAAGAGTTAGAAGTTAGGAGTTTTCTTTTGTCCCCTTATCCCCAGTCTCCAGTCTCCTACTTAGACAAATCTAAGCAACTTCAGTGATACTGACAATTTTGCCGCCTGTGCGATGAATGTTTTGCACTTGTCCAGACAGTTGGTTGTAGTTAACTATATATTCGAGGTTGCCCAGACGAGTACGGAGATTACCTGCACCTTTGACAGCTTTAATCAAAAAGCGTTTGTCGGTGGTGCTGACACTAGAACCAGCCGCGGGAGCTTTGATGGATGTAGATAAATTAGAACCGATATCGCCGATTAGTTTGGCTTTGCGATCGCTATCACTGCTAGCGAATCCTCTAACTAAGCTAAAGGTGCGGTTAAAGGTAACATTTTTAATTCCGATTTGGGAGCTGGTGCTGCGAACATAAGGAACAATATTCTCGCCAAAATTCTGCTGATATTCGTTGCTATCGATATAGGAGTCGATCTCAGCATCATAGCCCTGTTCGTTATAGATGCGGACGTGTTCGGAAATTTCTGCTTGATCGGCAGGAGGACGCCCTAACAGGTGTTTGAAGTTCAGTTCAATGAACCGATACTGGGAAGAAGAGTTGAAAAACAGGGATTGATAAATCTCTGATTTCGCAACGGTGTTGACGAATTCGCGGACGCTGATTTTGCGATCGCGCAATTGCGATTCAGCAGTGGCTAGTCGCTCACTTTCCAACAAGTGAGCATTACCCAAAACCTGTTTGTAAACTGCCCGAATCAGTGTTTGTAATTCACTTTCGCTGGTGTTCGGACGCAGCTCAACATTAGGTGAATCAATAGCCCAAAGTGACATTGAAGTATCTCCTGAAAAACGCTAATTAAATTAAATTTCTGAGCATCCTACCCCTTGTAGAGGTAGAATTTCCCATCAGTTGTCAGTTATTTTTGCTACTGACTAGCTTTTGTAAAACTTTAGTTTGTGAAAGTGTATTAAATGTCTTCGTATATCACAACTGACGGCGGAATTGGTCAAACTCCAGATTAGCGATCGCTTTGGCTAACTGTTGCTCAATCAGGATTTACGCAAAAAATAACCGAAAATCATTCTTTTCAGGTAAGGGCAATTTTATGTAGACGCATACTTCTAGGTGGAAGCTAGCTATGCGGAGTGTCTCGCTCAAAAGCGGCTTTCCGCAAGGTATTGCCCTTGAACGCGTTTAGTTTTGCGTAAATCCCAGAACGAGCGACACTGGGGATTGAAAGATTAGAAACTGAGTACAGCAAAATTATTTCCCAATCCCTAATCTCTAAATCCCCAATTTCTATTCTTTAGTTGACAGGGGTAATACTGGCGATCGCACCGCCCTGCTTGTGAATCCGCTGATACTCTTGTGAAAGCTTATTGTATGGCACGAAAAAGACTTGGTTACTGCGGCGAAATTTGGAAATGTTATTTACCACATTTGCCTTGTAACCAGTGACTTCAATCCGGTATACCTTACCATCATCACCAGATCCCACACCTTGACGAGTGCGAGGGGTAGATGTTGGGTTGCGGAATGTAGCGCCCTTGCTGGCTGGTGAAACTACAGGGGTAGGCGTGTTTTGAATTAGCAGACTGTTTAATTTTGGTTGTTTGCCAGCTAAGTCACCTTTCAGGCTGCTGCTAGAGGAACCACGTACCAGTTGAAACAAGTGGGTAAACTGAACCAAACCCTGGATAGCTTCGGTTTTGTAGCCTCGAATATAAGGCACAATGTTTTCCCCAAAAGTTTCTTGGTATTCGTCGCTATCTAGATAAGAATCAATCTCACCCTCAAAGCCTTTTGTATCCAGAATAGTGCTGTGTATACGCGTTTCTTCTAGATCCAATGGCGCACGACCAAGGAAATGTCTGAAATTTAATTCAATCGCCCGATAGCGAGGGGTGCTATCAAAAAACCGCGAACGGTAAAGTTCTGACTTCCCGACTTGACGCACAAACCCGCGAACGCTAATTTCACCCCGTTTGAGTTGAGATTCAGCAACGGAAAGCCGCTCACTCTCCATTACATAAGCATTTCCTAGAACTTGTTTATAGACAGCTCTAATTACGATTTCAACTTCCTCATTAGAGCGATTTGGCCACAGATCAATGGGATCGGTGTCTTCAAACAGAGCGACCCCTAATCGTGATGCTGGTCCAAAAGTCATTCAAACTATCTCCCAGTTAACAACTAAATTTTATGAGAAGGATATTCAGCAGATGTTAAAAAACTTTACATCATAGTGACAAAGTAGGGGACATACAGACTTTAAATCCTTATTAGTCGTGATGATTTTAAGTTTTTGCATCGTTTGCCTTTACACATTGTGATACGATGCCGAAACCATATTTATTAAAATTTGTTAAGTTAAATCATACTTTAGAGAAAATTCAGCTTTTTTTTAGTATTTGATTTGCAATTGGGATGCAAGTGATGGTACTGTGCCATTCCCTTGAGCCAAAGTATTAATAATGCTGATTCACCCAAGTTGATCTCAATAAGTGGGCATGAATAAATTCAACTATATTACGCAATGTAAAAATAATTAAAATTGTCTTTTAGCAAGAGCTTCAGCCCTGAATAGAAACCTTTAATTATTCATGCCCACTTAACTTATCGAATTTGGAAAGTAGCCAATTGGCTGATTAAATGGTCAAAATAGGGAGCAAGAATTTGCTCCTGATCGGCTTGGCAGCGTTTCAAACTAGCAGCCTTGATGCTTTTTAAGCCTAAAATCATTGCATCCAATGGAACTTGTAATTCCTGATAGAGCAAATTCATATAATGCAGCCCTGTGGGACTTGTATATTCAGTGTGGCCACCTGCTATGCCATAAGTAATGCAGCGAAGAAAATGCCAAAAATCTCGCCAGCAAGCTTGGGCGCGTTCAGGTGGATGAAGGCCCCCTCCTGGCTGGATAATTTCGGGATAAGTTGCCAAAACTTGTTCCCTAGATTCGTCAACGATTTCGGTGGCGCGATCGCGTAACAATTGAGCAACAGGAATCAACTCAGAATTATTGGGTGACAAGGTTTTAATCTGCGATAAATCTTCATCGCTTAGATAGCGAAAAGCATCATCCGCAGCTTGAAATATTGCAATCGCTGCTTTTGGATGAGACTGTTCCCACCCAGCAAAGCTGACAATTCTAGCTTTGGCTATTAATTCTTTAACGGTTTCGCTTAATTGAGTCACGTCGCTTTGCTCCAAATTCAAAATTCAAAATGAAAGAACTTCTGCTTCCTTTTCCCCAATGTCCCATACCCGTGATTCAATCTTCTGGGAATACGATCGCCATTTGGTAACATCTGTAAAATAAAGTAAAGAATAGCTGTACCAAATGCACTTATGGAAATCCATAAAATCCAAGCTGAATTGAAGAACCCAGATTTTCACCATCGTTTGAAGGCGATCGCTGCCCTCAATGATTATGAATCAGAAGTTGCAGTTCCTCTGCTCACAAGTAAACTTCGTGACTCAGAATTTTTGGTGCGTTCTTTTGTGGCTAGGGGTTTGGGTAATCAACAATCAGCGGAATCTTTTGCAGCTTTGATGCAGATTATGAAATTTGATGATACCCCCAACGTGCGGGCTGAGGCGGCAAATTCGTTATCGCTATTTGGCAGAGTCGCAGTTTCTCATCTAGTTTTGGCATATTATCAGGATGACCACTGGCTAGTTAGACGGAGCATTTTGGCTGCGATCGCTGAAATGGATTGCCCAGAAGAACTATTTGATATATGCGTTCAGGGTTTAAAAGATGAAGATTTCACAGTTCAGGAATCTTCTGTTGATGCACTTGGCTTACTAGCTAATTCTAGTCAACATACTGCGGCATTATCCCAAATACTAGCGTTGGTGAATGATGAATCTTGGCGGATGCGCGTGCGAGTTAGCTATGCTCTCAAACGATTTGATGAACCGGAAGCCAAAGCGGCCCTGAACCAACTCAGACAGGATGAGGATCACCGAGTTGTCGGCGCTGCTTTAGAAGACCTGTTGCCACAATAGCGGTGTTGGTTTGTCTGCAATGCAATATTGTGAGAAAACTTATTAAATAAACAGTAAATATATTATTTTACCTTAAATTTGACCAAAATATCCGGTTAATCTGCCAAAATCTTGAAGAAAAGATCAACTTTTTCGAGATGAGGAGGCATTTGTGACTGATATACAAGCTGGTCAAATGACTTGGCGATTACCAGGTTCCTCAGAATGTGCCTTACATTTGCGGCATAATGCTTCGGAACCTTGGCGATCGTATAAAGAATTTCCACAATATGTTCTACCCGATCCACCCGGTTTTTCCGAAGGATATGCGACATTTTTAGCACTCTTGAAAAAGAACTGGCAATCATTATGAAAAGTGCTAAGTTAAAAGTGATGAGTGCCTATAAATTACTTTTTAATTCCTACTCACAACTCAGCACTGTATTGGTCAAGCACTCAAACTTTCACGAGTTGTTGTGCGGGTATAGGCGTTCCAAACATCAAGTTCTGAATGTGGACGGCTGGAAAGCATGGCTTTAGTTGCTTCTGTAAGTCCTTGAGCAAGAGTAAAATCTGCCCCAGCAATACTTTGAAGATGCTCCATCTCTGCATCACTAAGATCGGTTGCTCGCAGGTCTGTATCCCGCAAATCGGCTCCTGTCAATCGAGCATTCCGTAAGCAAGCCCCTGTCAAATAAGCTTTTGTCAGATCGGCACCACTCAAAGAAGCACCTTGCAAATTGGCTCCTGTTAAGTCAGCGCCACTCAGGTAGGCTCCACGCAGATTAGCACCTTGTAAATCTGCATTTCGTAAAGAAGCTGTATTCAGAAAAGCACCATTGAGATTAGCACCCGGCCCTACCGCTCCCGAAGCTTTGTAGTTATATTCTTCGGGCCATTTCGTTTGTGAATCATAACGCGCTACTTGGAGTTTGGCTCCCTCCAAATTTGCGCCACTGAGATTTGCTTGTTGAAGGTCAGCACGGTTTAAATAAGCTCCCTGCAAATTAGCCCCACTCAAATCGGCTCCTCGCAGATTAGCGCCTCGCAAATCTGCTCCACTCAAATCGAGATTACTTAATACCGCCTCGCTGAGGTCGGCTCCTAATAGCTTGGCTTTACTCAAGTTAGCTTGTCGGAAATCGACTTCCTTTAGATTGAATTGGTACAAATCTATCGAATCCACAGGGACTCCGGTTTTGAGGGCTGTTAAAATTTCTGGAGTTGGACTGGGGCGATCGCTAGTAATAAGTTGAATTTCACTATTTGTCATCAGCTGATTAAAATATCACTTTTGGAGTTATTCTACACTTTAGCTAAATCGGGACTTCATCTCATCACTCAGTATTAATAACGCCAAAATTTGATAAAACGAGGTTTCAAAACAGATGCATATAATACCGCCTTTGACAATGATCGACTTCTTCCGTAAAAGTGAAGGTACATGGTTTACGGAACGCGCCGTTCATCATTTTGACTCGGCGGCGGATGAGTCGGGGGAGTCGAATTTAATTATAAAAGTCATGGAAAAGGACGATCCAAAAGTCCAAGAAGTTTGTAAAGCCCAAAGGATAGATCCTAGTAAAGCAACAGGCGGTGCTAGCTTTGCATGGCAAGCTAACCTAGATAGCAGGCTACCGAATAGCGATAATGCTGCGATTTTGGTTGATGTTCCCGACGAAACGAGGCGTTCTGGAAAACTGATTCGCAACCAAGGCTATGTTGAGAGCATTCCAGTTGTAAGCCGATATCGGTTTGCTGATGATGGAGTGCTGACGATTGATACTGACTATGACAACAATCAAGGTCAGGAACGTTGTTGGTTTGTTACGGATGATTTTCGTGTCAGAGTCAGTACAGTACGAATGATGAACGGAATCAACTTAATGACTTATTGTTCCGAGCGTCGCTGTGTTTCGCAAGAAGTCTTGGAGCAAATGATCGGTCGCAATCATGCTAGGCGTTAGGGGGAAGCAGGGG